>PWLR01000226.1 GCA_003558435.1 Nitriliruptoraceae bacterium
GAAGGTGGCGAGCCGACCGGCAGCAGCGTAGGGCGGAGGGTGGACCGACGATCGGGGACCGGGGCGCGCGTGCCAGCTCGAACAGGTGAGGTCGGTGGCTGAAAGGGCAAGCCGGCCGGCCCCGCTGCGGGGCGTTCCGCGCGGCTCAGAGCGATGCCCAGGGATCGAGCGCCAACCGGTCAGCGACCTCCTCGACCAGTGCGGGGTCAGCCGTCGTCGCCAGGATCCGCCCGGGGAACCGGGACACCTCGTGCATGGCTCGCACACGGTGGCAGTCCTCGACCAGCAGGAACAGCGCCGCCTCTCCCTCGCCGAGTTCCTCGCCCATCCGTTTCATCTGGTCGTCGTCGATCCCGATGTCGCGGAGCTTGGCGAACAGGCCTCCCGCCGCGGCACCGAGCGCGCCTCCCACGAGCGGGCCCCCGGGACCGAGGAAGAGTCCCGCGAGCACGCCGATCCATGCCCCACCGACCGCCCCCTGGGACGGGGACACGTCCTTGGTCTGCGTGATGCGCACCCGACCGCGCACCTTCGCGACGATCGCGGCATCCTCGAGTTCCAGGTGCTTGCGAGCCACCAACCGCATCGCGGCGAGCAGCGCCTCCTGAGCCCGCAGCGAGGAATCGAACCCGAAGGCCCACAGATCGGCGTCCGAGCCGTGGGGCGCCGCGTTCGCATGGTCGACGACCGCCTGCTCCTCCGCCGTGAGCGCCTCCGCGGCGTCGACTTCCCGCAGGTCCGAACCGGGAGCAGGGTCCCGTGGTGGGTCGAACCCCACCGGGACGGGATCCTGCCGTTCGTCGTCGGGCACCTGCCAACCTCTCGTCGGTCCACGAACACCAGAGTAGGCGGCCGCACGACCGGACGATGGGCCTCAGTCGGACTTCGGCCCACTCGAGCGCAGCGCGGAGACGAAGGCTTCCTGGGGCACCTCGACGGAGCCCACGGACTTCATCTTCTTCTTGCCTTCCTTCTGCTTCTCGAGCAGCTTGCGCTTGCGGGAGACGTCACCGCCGTAGCACTTGGCGAGCACGTCCTTGCGCTTGGCCTTGATCGTCTCGCGGGCGATGATCTTCGCGCCGATCGCGGCCTGGATCGGCACGTCGAACATCTGACGGGGGATCAGCTCCTTGAGCTTCTCCGTCATCGACTTGCCGAAGGCGTAGGCGTCGTCGCGGTGGACGATCGAGCTGAACGCATCGACCGGCTCCGCGTTGAGCAGCACGTCCACGCGCACCAGGTCCGCGGGCACGTAGGGGCCGCGCTCGTAGTCGAGCGAGGCGTAGCCGCGGGTCATCGACTTCAGTTGATCGAAGAAGTCGGTGATGATCCCGGCCAGCGGGAGCTCGTAGCGCAGCTCGACCCGCTCCTCGGTGAGGTAGTCCATCGCCAACATCTTGCCGCGACGCCCTTCGCACAGCTGCATCACGGGACCCACGTAGGACGAGGGCGTCAGGATCATCGCCTTGACGGTCGGCTCCGAGATCTGGGCGATCTGGTTGGGTTCGGGGAGGTCCTGGGGGTTGGACACCTCGACGATCTGTGGTCCCCCGGTCTCCGCATCCGTCCCGTGCTCGAGTTGCACCCGGTAGCGCACCGACGGTGCCGTGGCGACCAACGGGATGTTGAACTCGCGGTCGAGCCGTTCGGTGATGATCTCCAGGTGCAGCAGGCCGAGGAACCCGCAGCGGAACCCGAAGCCGAGCGCCGCCGAGGTCTCCGGTTCGAAGGTGAACGACGAGTCGTTCAGTTGCAGCTTGTCGAGCGCGTCGCGCAACATCGGGAAGTCGTCGGAGTCCACCGGGTACAGCCCGGAGAACACCATCGGCAGCGGTTCCCGGTATCCGGGCAACGGGGGGACGTCCTTCGCGCCCTTGCCGGCCAAGGTGATCGTGTCACCCACCTTGGCCTGGCTGACCTTCTTGATGGCTGCGGACAGCACGCCCACCTCGCCGACACCGAGCGCCGGGATCGCGGTCTCCTCGGGCGAGTGGACGCCCAGGCCGTCGACCTCGCCCTCGAACCCGGTGTTGAGCAGACGGATCTTCGATCCGGGCTTGATCTCGCCGTCAACCACACGGAAGTACACGAGCGTGCCGCGGTAGGGGTCGTAGACCGAATCGAAGATCAGTGCCCGCGTCGGACCGGCGGGGTCGCCCTTCGGCGCCGGCACCCGGTCGACGATCGCATCCAGCACCGCACCGACGCCCTCGCCGGTCTTGGCCGAGATGCGCAGCACGTCCTCGGGCTCCCCGCCGATGATCGCGGCGATCTCCCGGGCCACCACCTCCGGCTGCGCGGCCGGGAGGTCGATCTTGTTCATGACCGGGATGATCTCCAGATCGGCCTCGAGCGCGAGGTAGAGGTTGGCGATGGTCTGCGCCTCCATCCCCTGGGCGGCGTCGACCAGCAGCACGGCGCCTTCGCACGCGTTGAGTGCCCGCGAGACCTCGTAGGAGAAGTCGACGTGCCCCGGCGTGTCGATCAGGTTGAGCAGGTACTCGTCCGCGATGTCACCGAGCGGCTTGTAGGGCAGCCGAGCGGTCTGGGCCTTGATCGTGATGCCGCGCTCGCGCTCGATGTCCATCTTGTCGAGGTACTGCGCCCGCATGTTGCGCGGGTCCACCAACTCGGTGAGCATCAACATGCGATCGGCCAACGTCGACTTGCCGTGGTCCACGTGGGCCACGATGCAGAAGTTGCGGATGCGATCGACGGGATAGGTCACAGCGGATGGCGCCTCGGGTCGGCGGAGGGCGATGAGGTGGGCCGTCGTCACCGCGAGCCGGCGACCATCGTCGGTGGGCGACAGCTCGACGCGGGGCGACCCGGTCCAGGCGAAGCGTACCGGTGCCGACCCCGGCGACCTCGCCGCGCGCCCTCAGAGCTGGAGGGCCAGGCGGACCGCGATCCAGTGGGCCACGATGGCGACCACCGTCAGTGCATGGAAGAGCTCGTGGAAGCCGAACACCTGCGGCCAGGGGTCCGGGCGCTTGCGTGCGTAGACGACCGCACCGAGCGTGTAGGCCACGCCGCCGGCGATCACCAGGACCGTCACGGTGACCGACGCGCGGTACAGGGCGGGCAGCAACAACAGTGACACCCAGCCGAGCACCACGTAGGGGGTCGCTACGAGCCACGGCCGCGCGTTGATCAGGATGTTGCGGATCGCGATCCCGGCGGCGGCACCCACCCACACCGCGATGAGCATCCCGGTGCGGAACCGACCGTCGGTCGCCACGGCCAGCACCGGGGTGTAGGTGCCGTCTATGCACAGGAAGATCGCCGAGTGGTCCGCCCGGCGTAGCCGGCGCTTGGCCGCCTCCCCCCAGTCGGGGACGTGGTAGGTGGCGCTGACGGTGAGCATCGCCCCGACGCCCAGCAGGTAGACCACGACCGCCAGCCGTACGGCGTCGCCCTCGGCCACCGACCACAACAGCGGTGCGCTCGCGAACAGCACCACGGCCGCGACGGCGTGGAGCCAGCCACGCAGGAGCGGGCGGACGACCGGTGGTGCGGACAGCTCGCGTGAACGCTGTGGCATCGGACTCCCTGCCGGCCCTCCGAGGGCACCCGGACGAGCACCGAGTCGCAGAGCCGCTAGTTACGGTACCGTAACTAGCGGGTTCGAGACAAACAACTGCGCCACCCTCCCCGCCCCACCCACCTCCTCAACGGTCGTGCGGCGGTGCTCCCAGCGCCTGCGCGCCGACCCGGTACAGCTCCGGCCACGGGGGGCACGCCGCCCCCCGCTCCCCCACCAGGAACCGGTCGACCACCCGGTGGAACGCCGGCGTGATCGGCAGGTAGGGGTGCGCTTCGCGGATGGGGCAGGCGTCCACGGCCCCCTCGATCCGCCACCCATCGGCCATCAGGGCCAGGTCACTGGTCGCGGTCACGGCGAGCGCCTCCACGTCACCGGGAAGCGGCTGCGCGAACACGTCCCTGGCGGCATCGGGCGTCGCCAGCAGTTCCCGGGCGAGCGGCGCGTCCACCGCGAAGTCGAAGTCGACCAGGTCGGCCAGCGGGATCAGCCTCCGGAAGCCTTCGCCGCCGACGGAACCGGGACCCGTCCCACCGGGCGGCGGATAGGTCAACGGACTGCTGGGGAACACGCCGATCAGGACCAGGTGGGCGGGTCCTGGCAGCCGGTCGTCGGCTGCCGCCTGCCAGGCCACCCATGCCGCCGGTGAATACGCGAGCACCACCAGCGGGGGGTCCAGGTCGGCAGCCTGCTCCTCCAGGAGCGCGACCTGCTCGGCGAAGGGCCGCTGGGTGTCCTCCGGGACGTAGGGCGCCCCGCTCGTCTTCGGGCACGCGGCGTCGCCCCGCGGCTGACCATCGCCGGGCCCGGCATACGAGTAGTAGACGAACTGTTCACACCGATAACCGATGCGCCCGGGCTCCAGTTCGAAGACCGCCCCCTCCCCCGACGCCGAGTTGATGCCCGACATCACCAGCACCGAGCCGTCACGTGAGGCGTCCGAGACCATCCATGGCTCCCCGCGGGTCACCACCACGCCCGCGAACATGACGAACCCCAGTACGACGGCACCGACAGCGCGCTCGCGGTCGCTCCGGCCGCCTGCGCGAGGGTGCCCAGCCCGAGCAGGCCGAGCACGTAGGCCACCAGGTCCGTGACCCGGAACCCCTGGCGCGCGGCGTCGCGGACCGCGGCCCCGATCCGGGTCTCGGAACGCCCGACGAGCGGTCGCCGTCCCGCGCCCGACACCCCGACCCAGGGGGCCGCGGCGAGCACCAGGAAACTCGCCGCCAGCACACCCAGTGCCGCGCCGAACAAGCGCGAGGTAGGCGAGGAGCCCGGTCGTGGCCGGCGCGACCCGGCGACGTCGGCGGGAGACCACTCAGGGTTCCACGTCCTCGACCTCGACGCTCTTCCAGGGACCGTGCTCCGCCAGGAACTCGTCGAACTCCTCGCGTGAGAGGGGTCCCGGGATCGGGTACCGGGCCGGGATCGCCTTCAGCGCGTCGCCGTACTTCGCGTACTGGGCGAAGTCGTACGGGAACTCGTCGAGGTCCGCGCCGAGCGTGGTGCCGGATCGACGCGCCCGAGCGAGCAGCGCCCGCCAGTCGTCGGGGGTCGGGATGCCGACCGCCTTCACCCCGTGTTGGAACAGCGCGAGGTGGATGTCGTCGAACGGTTCGCGTTCGTCGAGGTAGGCGTTGACCCCGTCGAGGGAGGGCTGCATGTTGAAGCGCATCCAGTAGGGCACCGATCCGGTCCTCAGGGCCCAGTACGGGTCGTTGATCACGAACGAGGAGATCAGCAGCCGGTTGGCCGGGATCCGGCGGCGGCGGTACCACCACCGGTACAGGTCGGCGACCATCGGACTGAGGTCGTCAGGGCCCTCGAAGACGATCCGGCGCACGCGGTAGCGGCGTTCCCGGGCGAGCCGCAGCACGTCGTCGCGCAGCGCCTCCTCGAAGCCCCACTCGGCCTCGGGACTGATCGTGTCGGGCTCCGGTCCGTCCCATCGGCGCTTCGGCGAGTCGTAACGCTCGAGGTAGTCCTCGACCCGTTCGCTGCCCTCGTGGAACTCCTGCTCGGTCGCACCACCGACCGCGCCGTGCTGGAAGACGTGCCGCTCACCGATCCGGGTGGTGTTCCAGGACGTGCGGCACTCCATGAGCAGCAGCGTGCCACCAGGCGGGAGACGATCGACCAGGAAGCGTTCGTACTCCGGGCCGAGGCTGCGGCGCTTGACCCGGAAGTAGGTCAACGCGCGCACCATCAGCCGATCCTGGTTGGCGTCGTGCATGTGGTGCAGCTGCCAGTCGGGGTTGGCGTCCATCAGGACCCGACCCGGCTCGATGCCCTTCTCCATCGCGGTCGTGGGGTCATCGGGATGCACCCGCTGGCGCACCGGCAGGAACACCGTCTGCGGGAGCCAGGGCGCCCCGAGCGCGGCGTGGAGGTAGACGCCCGCACCACTCGACGAGCCGATCGCGGCGCTCGCGAACCGGCGCTTCGGGTACTCCTCCTGCAACCATCGGCCGACCTCGTCGAGGTCCACGTCGCCGAGCTTGCGCGGCGAGATGGTCTCCAGCGCGCCGCTGGTGATGAAGATCTTCTCGCGCGCCTTCCGCGGGAGCAGGTTGGACGCCGAGACCGGCGGTTCCAGCACCTGCGGATTACCGAGCGCGGGCCAGTCCTCGCCGCGCAGGAACGCGGCCGTGGACTCGGCCATCGCGGTGGCCGAGTCGAAACCGGCGATGAAGCTCGGGGGCGAAGCCATGGTCGTCACCTTCGGTCGGATCGTCGTGCGGGTGGTCGTGCGGGCGGTCGGTCTGGTGGGTGGGTCGTCGGTCCGAGCGAGGGGTCAGGCCGCGGTGCGTCGCAGGAAGGCGTCGATGACCCGGGCGGTCTGCAGGGGCATCTCGTGGTTGATCGCATGGGTCGCTCCGGGCAGTACGGCACCGTGCCCGTCCGGCAACAGGTCCCGCACCTCGTCCGCCCACGACTGCGAGATGATCGGATCGCGACCACCCCGACACACCAACGTGGGCTGATGGAGGTAGGGCAACTTGTCCTCGATCACGTCCGCCAGCGCGTGCCGGAAGGTCGCGAGCGCCCGTGGGACGCCGGCGGTCAGGTAGTCACGGACGAGCAGGCGTTGCAGGGCGCGGCTCTGGGTCTTCTGTTCCGCTCGCCAGCGGCGCAGCTGTTCGGGTACGTGTCGGGCCCGTCGCTCCATGGTCGGGGCCAACAGGACCACCCGGTCGGCGAGCTCCGGC
This sequence comes from Nitriliruptoraceae bacterium, assembly GCA_003558435.1. Taxonomy (GTDB): domain Bacteria; phylum Actinomycetota; class Nitriliruptoria; order Nitriliruptorales; family Nitriliruptoraceae; genus PWLR01. The sequence continues at coordinate 6,757 of PWLR01000226.1, forward strand.
CGACCGAGCAGCGCCTCCGCCACGATCTGGCAGCCGTAGCTGTTGGCCACCACCGTGGCGCCCCCCAGCTCGCACGCCTCGACCCAGGACGCCAGGACGTGTCCGAGTTCGCGGGTGTCGGGGTGGTGCTCGGGCTTGCTGCTGCGTCCGAATCCCGGCAGGTCCGGGGCATACACCTCGAAGCCGCGCTGCGCCAGTCGTTCGCCGAGCGGGACGTGGTAGCTGCTGCTGACCACCAATCCGTGGACCAGCACGACGCGGCGCTCCCGCCTCGGAGCGCGACCGCCGGGTATCGGGTGATCGTGGGCCGGGGCGAGCTGGCGGCTCGCGATCGCGTGTTCCCCCACGGGCGTCGATCGCTCACGCCACCGGGATCCGGATGCTGCGTCGCGCTCACGCGCGCCTTCATCGCTCATGGCAGGCCATCCACCTCCGCTCGCTCAGCTCCTCATCTGCTGCTCGTTCGACCTCGCGGTCCACCACGTGGCCGCCACCGCTCCGACGACCGCGACGATGGCGAGCGTTCGGCCGGGGTTGGAAGCCCGCGCGGGCTTCCAACCGCCGCTGACCTCCGTGCCCTCACCGACCGGCTCCATGACGTTGCCGGCCGTGCGCCCACTCGGTTCGTCGGTGAGGTGCGCCGCTGCCGACACGGGAGCCGCGATGCGCTCGGTCTTCTTCGGCATCAGGCGACGGCCGAGCAACGCGGGCCGGGTCGAGATCCCGACCGGCACCTCGGGACGGGGACGGCGGATGTTCTTGACGATCGCTACCGCCACACGCGCCGCGTCGACGGTCGGTGCCGGAGGGGTGACCCGGTAGCCGGTGTGGTTCGCCGCATGCTGGAACAGCGGGGTGTCGATCGGTCCGGGCATCACGGTCGAGACGGTCACACCCGGCACGTCCAGCAGTTCCTGACGCAAGGCGGCGGACAGGCCGTTGATCCCGAACTTGCTGGCGATGTAGGCGCTCTGTAGCGGTGAGGGCACCTTGCCGAGCACCGACGAGACGTTGATGAGCACGCCCTTGCCCTGCTCACGGAAGTAGGGGATGGCGGCGCGGGCCCCGTGGGCGTACCCGAACAGGTTGGTCTCGACCACCCGTCGCCACTCTTCGAGCGGGACCTCCTCGAAGGTCCCGTACTGGTTGACCGCGGCGTTGTTCACCCAGGCGTCCAACCACCCGAAGTCCGACACGGTGTCCTTCGCGATGCGTTCGAGAGCCTCGGCATCGGTGACGTCGGCGGGGCGAGCGACGACCCGGCCCTTGGACCCCCGTTGCTCGTCGTTGTGGCCGTTGCCCGGGTAGCGGTCAGCGAGTTGTTGCAGGGGACCCTCCCGGCGGGCGACGGCCACCACGGTGGCGCCGCTCTCGGCCAGCAGTTCGGCGGTCGCCCGACCGATGCCACTGGAGGCCCCGGTCACCACCACGACGGCGTCTTGCAGCTTGAGTCCCAAGGTGTCACCTCACGGTCGACGGATCACGCGATGTATCGCGATGCGCTTCCGTCATCGGACCCCGCCCCGGTCACCGCCGGCCGTTGTGCGTCCCCACGGTCGACCAGGGACCTCGTCCGGAACGCGACGTGGTCCGAGCCGTGGCTGACCGAACGCGTAGCTGTCCGTGAGAGGACTGCATCCCCGCGCCCCGAACCGCGCCTGGCCCGGACGGCCGGGGTCCCCGCTCACCTCAGCCCGATAACGTCCTGGGGATGAGAGGCACCACCCCATGCCCATGTTCCGGTTCGTCGCGGTCGGTATCGCGAAACTGCTCAGCAAGGTCTTCGGCCTCGCCACCATGTCCTTCTTCGGACGGATGCCGTCGCGCGAGGACGACAAGCTCGCCCTGGTCGGGATCCTGTCCCTCGCCTGGCTCCCGGTGTTCGTCGCGATGTTCGTGCCGGCGTTCGCCCACATGATCATCCCGTTCGCGCCGGATGACGACGAGCTCACCCGTTGGTTGGCCGTGTCGCTCGCGGTGGTGATCCCGGTCGTCGTGGGCATCACGGTCGCCATGATGCGCAACAACCGTGACCGTGGCCGCGGGCACACGCTTCTCCAGCTCGCGATGGGTCTGCCCTACACCATGGTCATAGGTGTCACGATGACGCTGGTCGTGATCGTGGTCCCGATCGTCAAGATCGCCTACGTGACGCGACGTTTCGAGGTCATGCGGCTCCTGGTGATGGTGCCGGCGGACGCCTACCAGGACACGCTCGACCACATGGTGGAACGTCTCGCAGCGCACGGCATCGAGGTGACCGTCGACCGGCCGGCCCGCACCATCGGCACGCTGTTCCGGTTGCTGGGCTGGGTGCTCGGGCGGATCTTCGTCCGTGACGTGGCGGACGAGATGCGGGTGCTGCGCCCGAAGGACCAGGACGTCGAGCGCGACGACTGGTTCGAGATCACCCTCCACGCCGCGGACATGACGATCATCGGCCCCCAGCAGATCGTGAGTCGTCTGCACGCCATCCTCGTCGACGCCATGGACGAACGCGTGCTGTACCTCACCTGGGACGACGAATCACAACGACTCGAGGACCGCATCCGGGATGGCCGCGAGCGCATGGACGCCGGTCACCAGATCGACCGATCCGAGACCGACACGTTGGTCGACGATCTCGCGGAGCTCGCTCTCGGCCAGGAGGAGTGGAACGCGGTCCGGCGCCTCATCTACCGCCTCGAACGCGACAGCGAGACGCGGCGGGCAGATCGCGCCCCGGCGCCACAGGAGCCGTCGATCGGATCCGGCGTCGTACCGGTCCCGAGCTGAGCCGGCTACCGGCGCAGGCAGCCGTCGGTCCGTCCACACGGCCCGAACCGGGGCTCGCGCCGGAGGTGAGGGTCGGGGTAGACTTCGGGTTCCCGCACTCGTTCGGGGTGTCGCGTTCCTAAGACTTGGAACTACCCGTCGAGTTGCGGTTCACGTAGGGAAACACCATGCCAGAAGGTACCGTCAAGTGGTTCAACGCCGACAAGGGCTACGGGTTCATCTCCCCGGACGCCGGCGGCGAGGACCTGTTCGTCCACTTCTCCGCGATCCAGAGCGAGGGCTACAAGTCCCTCGACGAGGGTCAGAAGGTCGGTTTCGAGGTGACCCAGGGCCAGAAGGGCCCGCAGGCGAGCGACGTTCGTCCGCTCTGAACCTGATCATCTCTCACGCGACCACAAGCGACCGCTGACGCGGACCCGCGGAGGTCGAGATGAAGCCCCGCTCCGGCGGGGCTTCTTCATGCCGTCGCACGCCGCGCCGTTCCGTTGACGGCTCACGCGTCACGCGCGACCACGGGACGCTCCATCACCGCGACGATCTCCTCGAGTTCGGCCGGTGCCACCTCGAGGTCCAGGTCGCCCACGGTCTCCCCATCGACCCGGCCATCGACCCGGCCGCCGATCCGGAACGACAGCAGTCCGACCTCGACGGCCTGCCGGGCGGCGAGCACGAACCGGTCCGCATCGAGGGTCCGCGGGCGCCGCATCCGGTGACCGTCGCTGTAGCGCATCGCGTCCTCGGGCTGCACGAACCCCACGTAGATGGTGCCGGGGTCGCGGTTGTAGGCCGCGACCTCGTCCCGGATGCGGCGCTCGAGCAGGGCGCCGATCGTCAGGCGTGGCGGCAACCCACCCAGGATGGTGCGACCGAGTTCGTGCCCGGCCCGGCTGACATCGCGCATGAGCAGTCCGGGTGGGTCCTCGGTCCGGTCGGCGACATCCACGGCGGCTCCTGCATCGGCTGATCGGTCATCAGCCTACGGGGCGCCTACCGGCTCCCCCGGAGCCTCGGCCAGTAGCGTGCCGCCAAACGTCGAGAGGGCGCATGCGTGGCGGACTGGATGTACCAGAACACCGAGATGACGGAACTGGGTGCCAACACCGCGTTCAGCGCCATCCTGATCGTCGGTCTGGTCACGGTGTGGATCGTGATCGCGCGTTCGCTCGCCCAACGGGTCGAGGACAACGCGGTCGGCTACCGCGCCCGCAAGGCCACCAGCTACGCCCTGGGCGCGGTCGGTCTGCTCGGCCTGCTCTGGATCTGGGTCGGGGCGCTGGGTGAGCTCGGGACCTTCCTCGGGCTGGTGTCCGCGGGCGTCGCGATCGCGCTCGCCGACCTGCTCCGCAACTTCGCGGGGTGGGCCTACATCATCCTGCGCCGTCCCTACCGCGTGGACGACCGTATCCAGATCGGTGAGGTCGCCGGCGATGTCATCGACATCCGGCTGTTCCGCACGACGCTCCTGGAGATCGGGAACTGGGTCGACGCCGACCAGTCGACCGGCCGGATCGTGCACGTGCCCAACGGGCAGGTCCTCGCCGACACCATCTTCAACGCCACCGAGGCCTTCGGTTACCTGTGGCACGAGATCCCGGTGTTGATCACCTACGAATCGGACTGGCAACGCGCCGAATCCCTGCTCCTGCAGGTCCTCGACGAGGTCGCCGGCCACACCGCCGACGAAGCGAAGCAACGCATCAAACGGGTATCGCGGTCCTACAAGATCCAGTACACCCACCTCACCCCGACCGTCTACCTGACGGTGCGCGAGAGCGGCGTGCAGCTCACCGGTCGCATCCTGGTCGACACGCGCAGACGGCGGGCCGTGGAGCAACAGGTCTGGCGCGCGCTACTCGAGTCGTTCGCGACGGAACCACACATCGCCCTGGCCTATCGCACGACCCGCACCTACCTGCAAGGGCCCATCAACGTCGCGACCGATGCCCCCTCTACCCTGCCGTTGAGCCCGACCGGGACGCGGCCACCGACCGAGTCCTCGAGCTGACGCGACCGACCCGAACGGATCGAGATGAGCGGCCCCATCCAGTCCCCGGACCTGGCGTGCGAGTACGAACGGCTCGGCGGTGTCGAGGCGCGCGAAGGACGGGTCACCGACGTCGGCGGCCTGGGCGTCACCCGCGTGCTGCCCACCAAGGGTCGGCGGACCGTCGGCGCCTGGTGCTTCGTGGACCTGATGGGACCGGCCGACGCCGAGGACCCCGACCCGATGGAGGTCGGACCGCACCCGCACATCGGGCTCTCGACCGTCACGTGGCTGATGGACGGTGAGGCGCTCCACACCGATTCGCTGGGCACGGAGCAGATGATCCGGCCGGGCCAGCTGAACCTGATGACCGCCGGTCACGGGATCGCCCATGCGGAGCTCGCGGCAGCACCGCCGTTCCGCGGCGTACAGATGTGGGTCGCCCAACCCGAGGGCACCCGCCACGGCGCCCCGGCCTTCGAACACCACGCGGAACTGCCCGAGGTCGAACTCGAGCACGGCCGTGCCCTGGTGTTCATGGGCGCGCTCGCGGATGCGCGTTCGCCCGCCCGGGCCGATACCCCGCTGATGGGCGCGGACCTGACGCTGCGACGTGGGCGGACCGTGCTGCCGACATCGATCTCGTTCGAGCACGCCGTGATCGCCCTGGACGGCCGGGTCAAGGTCGGCCCCGAGGTCATCGAACCCGGCTGGCTCGCGCTGGTACCGACCGGTGTCGACGAGTTGCCCGTCGAGGCCGAGCACGACGACACGCGGCTGTTGGTGCTCGGCGGCGAACCGCTCGGCGAGCGGGTCCAGATGTGGTGGAACTTCGTGGCGCGGGATCGCGACGAGATCACGGCGGCCTGGCAGGAATGGGACGCCCGTACCGATCGCTTCGGCTCCGTGCCGAGCACGCTCGAGCGCATCGAGGCTCCCCGCCCGCCGTGGGTGGCCGACCCGAGCTGACCAAGCACCATGCGACGACCTCGACTCGCCCGGATCGCGCCCGGCTCGCGCACGTCGGGGCAGGCCCGAGCCCGGTGGCCGTCACCCATGGCTGTCACAGCCATCTGGCAGGTTGCCTGTGACCCGGGACCGACACGACCCGAGACCGACACGACCCGACCGGAGCCAACGTGCTGCACGTCCATCATGCCGACCACGCGGACACGCTCGTCGCGGGCCTGGCGCGGGTGTTGGCCGATCCGCTCGAGGACGTGTTCGCCTCCGATCAGGTCGCCGTGCACTCCCGCGGCCTGGAGCGCTGGCTCGCGCAACGTCTGTCCCACCACCTCGGCACGAGCGAGGGACGCGATGACGGCATCTGCACGGCCATCGACTTCCCCTTCCCCGGCCACCTGCTCGCCGACGTGCTGTCGGCGGCGACCGATCTGGCCCCCGAGGACGATCCGTGGCGCGCCGACCGGCTGGCCTGGCCCCTGCTCGGACTCCTGGAGTCGCAGCCGCAGCTCGCCAGCGGCACCCCCCTGGCCGGTCACCTTCGCGGCGCTGACGATGTGCCCGCCGACGGCCGGTTCGCCGCGGTGCGCCGGGTGGCGGATCTGTTCGACCGCTACGCGGTGCACCGGCCCGAGATGCTCCAGCGGTGGGCGGCCGGGGACCGCGCGGTGCTCGCCGATGGACGCCCGATACCCGTGGGTGGGGCCTGGCAGGCCGGCATGTGGCGCGCGCTCCGGGACCATCTCGAGGTCCCGAGTCCGGCCGAGCGACTCCGATCCGCGACCGCGCGCCTCCGCGATGATCCCGCCTGCTGTGAGCTGCCGTCACGCCTGTCGCTGTTCGGACTGACCGCGCTGCCGGCCAGCTACCTCGAGGTCCTCCGGGCGTTGGCGGTCCACCGCGACGTCCACCTGTTCCTGCTCCATCCCTCGCCCGTGTCGTGGGACCGCGTCCAGACCGAGCTGTCGGCCCGTCCGCTCACCGCGGTACCGCGACGCGACGACGACCCGGTCCGCGGGTCGGTCTCCCACCCGTTGCTGCGCGCGTGGGGGCGTGATGCGCGGGAGATGCAGGTGGTGATGCACGCGACGGGCGCCGGCCATCCGCGTGCCGCCGGCGGCTCACTACCGCCGGTGACCACACCCGCCGCGTCGCCGACGGTGCGTCCGCTGCTGGCACGGCTGCAGGCCGACATCCGTGGCGACGTGGCGCCGCCCGGCCCACCCGGCCCCGACCAGTTCGATCAGCGGCCGGTGCTCGGCCCGACGGATACCTCGATCCAGGTCCATGCCTGTCACGGACGGACGCGTCAGGTCGAGGTCCTCCGCGATGTCCTCCTGCACCGTTTCGCCGACGATCCGACCCTGGAACCGCGCGACGTGTTGGTGCTGTGTCCGGACATCGAGGCCTTCGCGCCGATCGTCGAGGCCGTCTTCGCGCCCGAACCGGACCCGATCGGCATGCCCGACGCCGAGCCCGGTGCGGACTCCGTCGTGCGTCGGCTCCGCCCGTCGGCGTTGCGCGTGCGGGTGGCCGACCGATCGTTGAAGCGGACCAACCCGCTCCTGCGGGTCGTTGCCGACCTGCTGACGCTGGCCGACGGGCGGGTCGGTGCCAGCGACGTGCGCGACCTCGCCGGCCGGACGCCGGTCCGAGCGCGCTTCGAGCTCGACGACGACGACCTCGACCGGATGGACACCTGGATCCGTGAACTCGGGATCCGCTGGGGCCTCGATGCGGAGCATCGATCCACCCACGGGATCGTGACCGACGCCAACACCTGGCACGTGGGGGTGCAGCGGCTCCTGGTCGGCGTCGCCGTCGCCGACGAGGACCAGCGCACGGTCGGTGACGTCGTTCCCTACGACGACGTGGCCGGCAGCGACGTGGAACTGGCCGGGCGGTTCGCCACGTTGCTGTCCCGGCTGGCGGAGTCGGGCCACAGGCTCGCCGAACCCCGCACGATCGCCCGGTGGCGGGAAGCGCTCGACGCGGTCGTCGAGTCGTTCACCGACACCAGCGCCGAGCCGTGGCAACGGGTCCAGCTGAGCGGCGTGCTGGACGACCTCGTGCGCGCGGCCGGTTCGGAACGCGACCGCGTCGCGCTGTCGCTCCCGGAGTTCCGCGAACTGATCGGTCGTCAGCTGCAGGGTGCCGCCGGCCGCGCCAGCCACCGCACCGGCGACCTCACCGTCTGCACCCTGGTGCCGATGCGTTCGGTTCCCCACCGGGTCGTGTGCCTGCTCGGCATGGACGACGGCGCGTTCCCCCGCCGCGTCGCACCCGACGGTGACGACCTGCTCGAGCACGACCCCCGGGTCGGTGACCGCGATCCCCGCACCGAGGACCGTCAGCTGTTGCTGGACGCCTTGCTCGCCGCGGAGGAGCAACTCGTCATCACCTACGCCGGGCGCGACGAGCGCACCAACGACGAGCGTCCGCCGGCCGTGCCCATCGGTGAGCTGCTCGACGCCGTCGACCGCACCGTCCGTGCCGACGAGCCGCCGGCGGGCGAGCCCGACGCCAGCGGTGACGCCAGCGGTCGGGTCACGATCCACCACCCGCTGCACGCGTTCGACCCGCGCAACTTCACGCCGGGCGCCCTCGGAGCGTCGGATCGGGCGTTCGGCAGCGACCCGACCGATCTGGCCGGGGCCCGCGCGCTGGCCAGGACCGACCGCACCCCCCCGGGCACCCTGCTGCCCGATCCGCTGCTCGCGCCGCACACCCCGCTCCTCGAGCCGTTGGTCGAGGACATCATCGAACTCGACGACCTCGTTCGCGCGGTGACCGACCCCATCCCCATGTTGCTGGCCGAGCGCCTGCAGCTGCGTTTCGCGCGGGGCGGCGCGTCGCTCGCCGACGAACTCGACGTCGAACTCGACGGTCTGGCCGGCTGGGCGGTCGGGTCCCGTGCCCTTCGGGACCGGCTCGAGGGCCGCGACCCCGACCGCACCCGCACGCTCGAACGTGCGCGAGGCACGGTGCCCCCCGGCGAACTGGCCACGCCCGTGCTCGACGAGGTCGCCGGCGTGGTCGAGGCGATCCTCGCACTGGCCGGGACCCACGGGGCCACCGGCGAACTGCTGGCCCCGGTCGAGATCGACGTGCGACTCGCGGACGGTCGGCGTGTGGTCGGGCTGGTCGACGAAGTGGTCTCGACCGGGGTCCTGCGACGCCTGACGTACTCCCGGCTCAAGGAGCGCGATCGCCTGCACGCCTGGGTCCGGTTGCTCGCACTGACCGCGACCCGGCCCGACGAGGTCTGGCGCGCGGCGACCGTCAGTCGCGTCCGCAGGGGGGCGAAGGCGGCCAAGGGCGCGCCGGACCCCCGGGCGTCGGTGTCGCTGCTGGCACCGCTCGGCGTCGATGCGGCATCCCGCACCGCGATCGCCGTGCGCGAACTCGAACGGTTGGTCGAGCTGCGCGACCTCGCGTCCACGCGACCGATCCCGATCGTGACCGGTACCTCGGCGGCCTACGCGGAGTGCGTCCTTCAGGCCCGGGCGGGCGGCCGCAGGAAGCCGGCCGTCCAGGCCAGGAACCGGTGGGCCTCGGATCCCCCGTACGCGACCGGCGAGGACCTCGAACCGGCCTACCTCCATGCGTTCGGACCCGATCGGAGCATCAACGACCTGCTCGCCGTCCCGGCGGACGGAACGGAGACCGGTGACGGCTGGGACGAGGCGGAAACCTCCCGGTTCGGCCGCTGGGCGTTGCGCCTGTGGGCGCCCCTGCTCGACCACGAACAGGTGGAGGATCACTGATGCAGGAGTCACTCCAGGTCGCCGCCGATCCGCAGCCGTTCGAGCTGCTGGGGGAACTCCCCGGGGGCACGGTGGTCCTCGAGGCATCCGCGGGTACCGGGAAGACCTTCGCGATCGCGGCCCTCGCCACCCGGTACGTGGCCGAGGCCGGCATCGCCCTGTCGGAACTGCTGCTGGTGACCTTCACCAAGGCGGCGACCGCGGAGCTGCGCGACCGGGTGCGCCGGCGCATGGTCGAGGCCGGCGACCACCTGGCGAGCGTGCTCGGCGGCAACCGCGACCCCAGCGGCGACCCGTTGCTGGATCACCTGGCCGATGCCTCCACGGCGCAGCTGCGCACCCGCCAACGCCGACTGGCCGATGCCGTCACGGAGTTCGACACCGCCACCATCTCCACGATCCACGGGTTCTGCCAGCAGGTGCTGGGCGGTATCGGCCTGGCCGCCGACGTCCCCCGCGAGATCACGCTGCTGGAGGACGAGGCGCTACTGCTCGAACAGGTGGTCCACGATGCGATGATCAGCCGGTTCATCGACCGTCCGGGCGCCCCGCAGGTGAGTGCGGTGATGGCGGCGGCCAAGGCGGCCGTCGGCGACCCCGATGCCGAGATCGTCCCGACCGAGCCTGCCGGGGAGGACGACGTCGCCCACGACGACGAACCCGATGCCACCAGCCGGCTCGTCGCCGAGCTGGCTCGCGAGGTACGCCACGAGATGGCCCGCCGCAAGCGCACGGCCGGGGTGTTGTCCCACCAGGACCTGCTGACCCGGTTGTGCGACGCGGTCACGGACCCGGCGCACGGCGCGGCCGCGGTCGCGGTACTCCGGGACCGCTACCGGGTCGCCCTCATCGACGAGTTCCAGGACACCGACCCGGTGCAGTGGGAGATCCTCGAACGGTCGTTCGGGCAGATCGGCGAGGGCCGGGCGTTGGTCCTGATCGGCGACCCGAAACAGGCCATCTACTCGTTCCGGGGGGCGGACGTGCGGGCCTACCTGCGGGCGACCGCCCAGGCGTTGCGTTTCACCCTTCCCACCAACTGGCGCAGCGACGGTGACCTCATCACGGCACTCAACCACCTGTTCGGGGGCACCGTCTACGGGGACACACGGATCGTGCACCGCGATGTGCTGCCGGCCCCCGGGCGGGCGGGTTCCCGGCTCACGCAACCGGACGGTCGCCCGGCCACGGATGCGACCGCTCCCATCACCTTCCGGGCGATCGTCGAGGGGCCGACCGAGGGCAGCGAACCGACGGCCGAGTCGGCCCGGGCACAGATCCCCGACGACGTGGCCGCCGAGGTGGTCGCGATCCTCGGTCCGGACGGCCCCCGCATCGACGGGCGAGCGACCCGACCGCGGGACATCGCCGTGCTGGTGCGTGCCAACCGCGACGCCGGCGTGGTCCAACAGGCGCTACGGGCGGCACGGGTACCGGCGGTGATCAACGGGGTCGGCAGCGTGTTCGGCACCACGGCCGCGGCCGAATGGCTCCACCTGCTCGAAGCCCTGGAACGACCGAGCTCCGGGCGGGCGGCCCGCCGGGTGGCCGTGACGGCGTTCGGAGGTTGGGACGCCCACCGGCTGGCCGTCGCCGACGACGAGGCGTGGGACGCCTTCCACGAGCTGCTCCACACCTGGTCGCAGGTACTCGCCGAACGCGGTGTCGCCGGCCTGGTGCGATCGGTGGGCGCGACCGCCGGGCTCGGTGAACGCCTCCTCGGAACCGACGGGGGCGAACGCCACCTGACCGACCTGCACCACGTCGGGGAGCTGCTGCATGCCGCGCAACAGCAGGTCGAACTCGGCACGGCCGCGCTGACCGGCTGGCTCGCGGAGCGGATCGACGACGTGCAGGAGGGCGCGGTCCCACCCGACGAACAGGCCCGACGTCTGGAGTCCGACGCCGAAGCGGTCCAGATCCTCACCGTACACCGCAGCAAGGGCCTGGAGTTCGGCATCGTGCTGTGCCCCTATCTCTGGTCCGCGGGACAGAACGCCAGGCCCCCGCTCGTGGTAGCGGGTCCCGACAGCGGTCGTCGGATGATCGACGTCGGCCCCTCCGCGAGAACCGGCTACGACGATGCCAAGAACCTGTGGAAGCAGGAACAGCAGGCAGAGGCTCTGCGACTCCTCTACGTCGCGGTGACCCGGGCACGCCACCGCGTCGTGCTCTGGTGGGTCGCAGCGAAGCGCAACCGCAGCTCGCCGCTCGGCACGATCCTGTTCGCCCGTGACGAACAGGATCGGGTCACCACCGATCAGCCCGCCGACCTTCCCCTCCACGAGGAGACGTTGCCCGCCCTGGCGCGGCTGGCCGGAGCGTGCGGCGGTACCGCCGCGATCGTGCCGGACCGCCCCCGGCCCGGTCGCTACGCCCCGCCGGACGACCGGGCGGCGGGGCTTCGGCTGGAGCCACTCGATCGGTGGATCGATCACCGGTGGCGCCGCACGTCGTTCAGTGGTCTGGCCAGCCACGATCCCGCGGGGAACGGCCACGGCCCGCCCGGCCACGGCCCGAGCGACCGGGACGCGGCCGGCGACGCCCGTGAGCAGACCGAGGACACCGCGACCAAGGACGACGAGGTGCTCGATCCGGAACCGGGTCGCGCACCGACGGCGGACCGCGCCGACGACGGTCGCGACCTCCGCGAGATCCCGCTGCCCCTGGCCGAGGTCCCGGGCAGCGCGGAACTCGGCACGATGCTCCATGCCGTGCTCGAGCACGCCGATTTCGCCGCCCCCGATCTGTCCGGCGAACTCGCCCACCACCTCGATGTCCAACAGGCCCGGCACCTCGTCGCCCGGGAACACCGCGACACCCTGCTCGAGGGGATGGTCACCGCGGTCGGCACACCGTTGGGCCCGCTGGCGGGCGACCGTGCCCTGAGCGGCTTCGACCGCACCCGGCGGCTCGACGAACCCCGCTTCGAACTCCCGCTCGCCGGCGGCGATCTCCACGCCGACCGCGCGTCCGCAGCACTCGCCCGGGTCGCCGAACTCGTCGCACACCACCTCGACGCGACGGATCCGCTCGCCGGCTACCACGAGCGGCTCCGCGACCCACGTTTCGCGATCGACCTGCGGGGCTACCTCAACGGCGCCATCGACCTGGTCCTGCGCGTCGAACGCGACGGGGAACCGGACGGCTACCTCGTCGTCGACCACAAGACCAACCGGCTCGGATGGCCCGATACACCGACCGCCTGGCACTACCGCCCGGATGGTCTCGCGGTCGCCATGCAGGACGGTCACTACCCGCTCCAGGCGCTGATCTACGCCGTGGCGTTACACCGACTGCTCCGCTGGCGGCTGCCGGAGTACGACCCGTCCGTGCATCTGGGCGGGGTCGCGTACCTGTTCCTCCGCGGGATGACCGGGCGTGAGGTGCCCCGGGTGGCCGGCCGGCCGTGCGGGGTCTTCGCCTGGCAACCGCCGCCCCCCCTGGTCACCGACCTGAGCGATCTGCTCGACGGGCGGCTGACGGAGCCGTCACCACCCATGAGCCGTCTGGACCGTCGCGCCCGCGGAGGTGACACATGAGCCTGCTCGAAGCGTCTGCCGGCGTGCCCACGGACGTCCCCTCCGACACCCCGGCCGCGTTGATCCCGTTCGTGGTCGGCGGGATCCTCGGTCCGGCGGATGTCCACGTGGCCATCGCGTTGACCCGCGCCGGCGGGGACCGGGACCCCCTCGTGCTGCTCGCCGCGGCGTTGGCCGTGCGCGCACCCCGACGTCAGCACGTGTGCGCCGACCTGTCCCGGGTCGGGGACCTCGTGGGCGATCACGACGGGCATAGAGCAGATCGCCGTGCCGGTGGCCGACCCGGCGAACGGGTCACCCACGAGACCGACCGCGTCCCGGATCTTCCCTGGCCCGATCACGACACCTGGCTCGCGGCGCTACGGGCGAGCTCGCTGGTGGCCGTGCACGACCCCACGTCGCTGGCCCTACCCGATGACGCCGGACGTGCCTGCCCGCCGCTGGCCCTCGCCGGTGACCGGCTCTACCTCGATCGCCTCTGGCGCGACGAGCGTCTGGTGGCCCGGGAGTTGCGCGCCCGGGCGGCCCGTGTCGTGACCGACCTCGATCGCGAGGCCCTGGCGATACAGCTGCGCGCAGCCTTCGATGCGGCCGCACCGGACCGGCAACTGCTGGCTGCCGCGACCGCGCTGACCCGCCACCTCGCCGTCATCGCCGGTGGGCCGGGTACGGGCAAGACCACCACGGTGGCGCGCATCCTCGGGCTGCTGGACGACCAGGCGCGCTCGACCGGGGCGCCGCTGCCGGGGATCGCACTCGCCGCCCCGACGGGGAAGGCGGCAGCCCGCCTCACCGAGTCCCTCCGGGAGGCGGCGAACGGACTGGCGGCCCGGCGGGGCGACGCCGACCACACCGTCGCCCGTCTGCGCGAAGCCGAGGCGACCACGCTGCACCGGTTGCTCGGACCCCGCCCGGATTCCCGTACCCGCTTCACCCACGACCGTCACGCGCCGCTGCCCCACGACGTCATCGTGGTCGACGAGACCTCGATGGTGTCGCTGGCGCTGATCGCCCGCCTGTTGGACGCCGTCCGCCGCGACGCCAGGCTCGTGCTGCTCGGGGACCCCGAACAGCTGGCGTCGGTCGAAGCGGGTTCCGTGCTCGGGGACGTGGTCGGCGACGCCGTGGTGACGCCGAGGATGCACGAGGCCACCCACTCCGCGCTCCGGGAGGTGATCGACGCCGACCACCTCGGCGGCATCGCCCGGCACGGTGCGACGACCGCGGCGCACGACCCGGGGACCGGCCCCGGGACCGGCATCGACGACGCCATCGTGGTGCTCGACCGGGTCCACCGGTTCCGGGCCGATTCGGGTATCGCCGCGGTGGCCTCCGCCATCCAGCGCGGCGACGAGGACGGCGCCGTCGTCGCCCTGCGTGCGGCGGACGACGTCGAGTGGATCGACGCCGCGGGCACCGATCAGGACCTCGACGTGCTCAGACACCGGGTCGTCGAGGTGGCCGGAGCCGCGATGGTCGCGGCCAGGGACGGGGATGCGCTGGCGGCACTCCGCGGGCTCGAGGACCTGCGTGTGCTGTGCGCCCACCGGCAAGGGCCGACCGGCGTGACGGCCTGGGTCCAGCGCATCGAACGTTGGCTGCTGGCCGACGTGCCCCACGCGGATCTGCGCGGTCGCTGGTATCCGGGCCGACCGGTGCTGATCACCGAGAACGACCCGCGTCTGCAGGTGGTCAACGGCGATGTCGGCATCGTCGTCCGACAGACCGACGGGCGTCGGGCGGTGGCGCTCCCGGCCGGCGACGGCACCGGGCCACGGCTGCTCGCACCGACGCGACTCCCGGCGACGGAGACCGTTCACGCCATGACCATCCACAAGAGCCAGGGGTCACAGTTCGCCCACGTGGTCGTGGTCCTGCCCGACGAGGGCTCACCGCTGCTGACCCGGGAACTGCTCTACACCGCGCTGACCCGCGGCCGCGAGCGCGCCACCCTCGTGGCCCGCGAGAGCGCCGTGCGCGCCGCCGTGCGCTCCCGTGCCGCGCGGGCCTCGGGACTGGGTGCCGCCCTACGGGGCCGGCACCGGACGGCCGGCCCGTCGTGACGCCGGCTCGGGCCGCCGGACGAGGCGAACGGTGGTGAGCCACGCGCCGCGTCGCGCCGTACTTTGGGGGAACGGAGGAGGGGGCAACGGAGGAGCGCGTATGAGCACCGATCACCTACCGGACGACGACGGTCCGGTACCCGGCGAACGCCGGGATCCGGGTCCACGCCCGTACGCGACACCCCGGGACCTCGCCTGGGCATCGCTCGCGGTGGTGATCGGCGGCGCCACCGGGCTGCAGCTGATCGGCCTGGTGCTCGCCGTGAGCCGGCCGGGACTGGAGCCCGGTGCGGGCGGGCTGTTCCTGGCCTTCCTGGTGACCGTCGTGTGGCTGCTGACCATCTACTGGCTGGTCATGGGCGCGTGGCGACGGTCGGTCTGGGGCTGCCCGTTCCACCACGACGTCACCGTCGTGGACGGCCGTCGCTGTCCCCGTCACACCTCGGGCCCGGAGCCCGGAGGCCTTCCCCGCCTCCGTGACGGGTTCATCGATGACGGGTCCATCGATCGGGACCGACCCCGCTCCTGAGCCGACCACGGTTGTCGCCGTCACGAGTGGGCTGGTAACGTCCGTGGTCAGGTTGACGCGAGGTCGTCCTGCGCGTGCCGACGACCCGAAGCACCCGGAGCACCTGTCTCCATGCACACGCATCGGTTGTCCGCCGCCGCTCCTTAACCTCGAACGTTCGACGCACGGCGCCCCGACCGACGCGTCCCCGCTCCGCACGAGACGAGTCCACGCATGGCCAACATCAAGTCCCAGATCAAGCGCAACCGTCAGAACGAAGCCGCGCGTGAGCGCAACAAGGCCGTCCGTTCGGCGCTGAAGACCAAGACGCGCCAGTTCCGCACCGCGGCGGACTCGGGCGACAAGGAGGCCGCGACGGCCGCCTACCAGGCCGCCGCGCGCGCCTATGACAAGGCGGCGTCGAAGGGCGTGCTGCACCGCAACACCGCGGCCAACCGCAAGTCGGGCATGGCCAAGCGGCTCAACAACGTCTGATCGCTGACGTCTGATCGCTGACGTCTGATCGCTGACGTCTGATCACTCCGGGGCCCTCCGACTGCGGGACGAGGCCCCGCTGCGTCATGCCGGTTAGGGTGCGTTCGGCCCGACCGAAGAGGACCTGTGGCGCACGAGCCAGACGACCGGCACGCCGTTCTCGCGGCGCTGCCAGCCGGCCATGCATCGACGCACCTGCTCGAGGCGTTCGCTGAGGCCTTCCTGCGCCGCGCGCCCGAGGAGTTGTTCACGAGCCTTGCGCCGGCGGTCATCGCCGCACGGCTGGTCGACGCGTTCGATGCAGCGGATGCACGGATGCCCGACGACGCCTCGGTCCGCATCCGTCGGGACGGTGACGCCACGGTCCTCGAGGTCGTCAGCGAGGACCGTCCGTTCCTGCTGTCGACCCTCGAGGCCGAGCTGGCCGCGCGTGGCATCCCCGTGCGCTGGTCCTTGCACCCCATCTTCGGGGTCCGCCGGGACGACGCGGGCAGGATCATCGAGATCGGACCCGCCCGGCACGCCGCGTCCCGCACCTCGGTCGTCCACCTCGAGCTCGCGCACCGACCGGACCGGCACTGGGATCCGTCCGAAGAGCAGGAACTGATCGCTCGGATCCACGAACTGCTCGGCCTCCTGCGAACCGTCACCGACGACCACCGGGCCATGAAGGACCGCATCACGCGTGCCGCCACGCACCTGCGGGCCGCAGCGGCCGACCACCCCGACCCGGACGATGCGTTGGAGGTCGCGGCCCTGCTCGACTGGATCCTCGACGACAACCTCGTGCTGCTCGGTATCGCCGAACATCGGGACGGGCACGACGAGCTCGCACTGGGCCTGCTCGGAGACGGGATGCCGCAGCTGGTGGCCCCGTTGCCCTGGCCTCCGCCCGACGGGGAGCACACCCCCGGGCACCCGGAGTTGCTGACGGTCACCCGGACCCGGGCCCGCTCCCCCATCCAGCGTCGGGATCGCATGGAGGTGCTGGCGATCAACCGACGAGGTAGCGGCGGCGTCCTCGACGGCCAGCTCCGCATCTACGGGTTGTCCACCCGCAAGGCCCTCTCCGAGCCGGTCCGTGACGTCCCCGTGCTACGTCGTCGACTCACGGACGTGCTGGACCTCGAGGACATCGTCGACGGGTCACACGATGCGATCGCACTGACCTCGTTGCTCCAGGCACTGCCGAAGGACGAACTGCTCCGCACCCCCTCGGAGACACTGCACCGGACCTGTGTCGGGTTGCTCCGGGCGGAAGCACGTCACGAGGTCGTGGCCCACGTCCGTCGTGACATGGCGACCGGCACCGCGGCGGTCGTGGTGTCGATCCCCGGGGAGCGTTGGGACACCCAACTGCGACGAGATGTCGTCACCGAACTCGCGCGGCGGTTCGGGACCGACGCGGTCGACGTCGACGTCGCCCTCCACCACCATGACCATGCGATCGTCCGCGTGCTGCTGCACGACGCCTCGCCGCCCGATGAGAACGTCCACTCGGCCGAAGCGGTGACCGCGGCCCTGCGCCGACTGGCGCGCTCCTGGGCGGATGCGAGCGTCGAGGTGTTGCGTACCCGCGTCGCCCCGGTCGTCGCCGACCGCCTCCGCCTCGAGCTGATCCCGCGGTTGCCGCGGTCGTACCGCGACCGCACCTCGCCACCGGACGCGGTGGCCGACCTGCTGCTGCTCGATGCGGCTGCCTCCGGCGCGAGCCCACTGCTGGTCGCCTTCCGCATCACCGGCGCGGACGCCGGTGGGAACCATGCCCGGCTCCTGGCCGCGAAGCGCGACGAACCGCTCGAACTGTCGGCGTTCCTGCCGATCGTCGAGAGCCTCGGACTCGTGGTGGTGGACGAACTCCCCCACGAACTGCAGGGCGAACACCCCCGCCTGACCCTCCACGACTTCGGGGTGCGCGCCGCCACGGTGGACGTGCACACCGACGGCCCCCGGCTCGCCGACGCGATCCAGGCGGCGTGGCGGGGGCACCTCGAGGTCGATCCCATGAACCACCTCGTACTCGAGGCCGGGCTCGATTGGCGGGACGTCTCGATCCTGCGTGCCTACCGTCGGCTCCGTCGGCAGATCGGAACGGCGTACACACCTGCCTACATCGACCGTGCCCTGGCTGCGCACCCGCAGGTGGTCCGCGCCCTGGTCGACCACATCCACGCACGGTTCGACCCGCACCGCTCCGGGTCGGCAGCCGATCGCGCCAGTGCCAGGACCCGGGTCCTCGAGGGCCTCGACGCCCTGCGTCGGCTGGACCACGACCGCATCCTGCGCGGGATCCTGGAGCTGATCGACGCGACCTTGCGGACCAACGCCTTCCGCGCGGACGCGATCGCCGACGAGACCGGCGAGCCCTACGTCGCGTTCAAGATCGATCCCTCACGCATCACCGACATCGAGGCACCGGTCCCCTACCGGGAGATCTTCGTGCACTCGCCCCGCGTGGAAGGCGTCCACCTCCGTGCCGGCGCCGTGGCCCGTGGTGGCCTGCGCTGGTCGGACCGACACGACGACGTCCGCACCGAGGTGCTCGACCTGCTGAAGGCCCAGGTGCTCAAGAACGCCGTCATCGTGCCCACCGGCGCCAAAGGTGGGTTCGTGGTCACCCACGAACCCGACGATCCCGAGGAGCTGCGCGCCGAGGTCCGCCGCCAGTACGTCACGTTCATCCGTGGCCTGCTCGACGTGACCGACGACCTCCACGGGGACCAGCTGGTGCCGCCCCCCGGCGTGATCCGCCACGACGGCGACGACCCCTACCTGGTGGTCGCCGCCGACCGCGGGACCGCGACCTTCTCCGACACCGCCAACCAGGTCGCCGCGCGGTACGGGTTCTGGTTGGACGACGCGTTCGCCTCCGGCGGATCGCAGGGCTACGACCACAAATCGCTCGGGGTGACCGCCCGTGGGGCCTGGGTCGCGGTCACCCGGCACTTCCGCGAACTCGGTCTGGACGTCGCGTCGGACCCGATCACGGTGGCCGGCGTCGGGGACATGTCCGGCGACGTCTTCGGCAACGGCCTGTTGCAGTCCCGCGCGGTGCGTCTCGTCGCCGCCTTCGACCACCGTCACATCTTCCTGGATCCGGATCCCGACCCCGAGCGTTCGTTCGCCGAACGTGAGCGGCTGTTCGCCCTGCCGCGCTCCTCGTGGGACGACTACGACCTCGCCGCCCTCGGCCCCGGCGGCATCGTGGCCCCCCGGGACGCCAAGCGCATCACCCTGACCGAGCAGGTGCGCGCCGCGCTACGCCTCGATGTGGACGAGCTGAGTCCACCGGAGCTGATCCAGGCGATCCTGCGCGCGCCGGTCGATCTGCTCTTCGCCGGCGGCATCGGCACCTACGTCAAAGCGTCGACCGAGCGTCACGAAGACCTGGGCGACCGGGCCAACGACGAGCTGCGCGTGGACGCCACCGAGGTGCGCGCACGCGTGATCGGCGAGGGCGCCAACCTGTTCATCACGCAGCGGGCGCGGATCGAACTGGCTCGCCGGGGCGCCCACGTGAACCAGGACGCGGTCGACAACGCGGCCGGCGTGGCCACCTCGGACCTCGAGGTCAACATCAAGATCCTCCTCCGTCTGGCCGAGGACGAAGGACGGCTCGACCGCGAGGAACGCGATCATCTGCTCGTGGAGTTGGCCGACGAGGTGGTCACGGCGGCACTCCGGACCGTCGATCGTCAGGCCAACGCCATCTCGCGCGAATCCGTGCGCTGTCCCGGGCTGCTCCACGCCTACATCCCCCTGCTCGAACGGTTGGAGCGTGATGCCGACCTCGACCGCGGGGTCGAGGTGTTGCCGAGCAACAAGGCGCTCCGTACTCGCATGGATGCCGGAGCCGGGCTCAGCCGTCCGGAGCTCGCGACCATGGTGGCGTGGGCGAAGCGGTACATGAAGGAGGCCTTGTTGGCCTCGGACGTCCCGGACTCGACACTCAGCCGCGACGCGCTCGGCCGGGCCTTCCCGCCGGCGTTGACGCGACGGTTCCCCGACCTGCTCCCCCGCCACCGTCTGCGCCGCGAGTTGATCGCCACCCAGCTCGCCAACGCCGTCGTCGATCGGATGGGGGTCAGTTTCGTCGATCACCTCGGCCACGAGACCGGGGCTCCGCTGGCCGAGGTCGTCCGGGCGTTCCAGGCCGCCCGGCTCGGCATCGACGCCGACCGCTGGTGGGACCACCTGGACGGCCTGGACGCCCTGCAGGAACCGGCGCGCATCCGCGCCCTCGAGGCTCCGCTCGAGGACCTGCTGGCCCAGCTGACGCGCACGCTGCTCAGCGATCCTTCGACGGAGCCCCCCGAACAGCGATGCGATGTCCTGGTGGACATCGCCAGGACCATGTTGGACGCATGGTCGACCCTCGGTACCGACGACCAGCAGCGTGCCCGGGTCGCGCATGCCCGTCGCCTCGTCGACGACCTGGTCGACCCCGACCTCGCCCGGTTGCTCGCCACGGCACGGGAGCTGGCGCTGATCCCGGACGTCGCCACCGTGCATGCGGAGGTCTCGGATGCCGAGGTCCCGGCGGTCGCCGACGTGTTGCTCCAACTCGGAGACGCCCTGGGCATCGATCGCCTCGAGCAGGGCCTGCGGCAGGTCGTTCCGAAGGACCTGTGGACCCGGCGGCAACGCCTGGGCTTGCTCGCGGACCTGCGCCGCGCCCGGTGTCAGGCCGCGGTCGCCGCGCACCTCGATGGCCCCGAGCCCGATCCCGACCGGGTCGTCGCCCGGTACCTCGGTGCCCGACGGGCCGGGCTCGACCGGGCGCTCGCCGTCGTGAGCGCCGCCGAACGGGCCGAGGGTGCACCGCTCGATGCGTTGGCTGTCGCCGTGCGTGCGGTCACCGAAGCCGTACATCTCGGCCACGTCGCCAGCTGAGCGCTCTCAGCGGGCGGCGGCGCGTCCGGCCAGCGGGTTCCAGGGTGCCCCGACCTCCTGCGAGCTGGCGACCTCGATCACCCCCAGCTCGAGGACCAGTTCGTCCGGCAACTCGGAGCCCTTCAGGTCGAGGTCGAGCTGCGCCAGACGATCGTGGCACCACGCGAGCTCACCCGGGTTGAAGGCCCCCGAGATGGCCTTGGTCCGGCGGTACTGACCGTCACCACGGATGCCGGCGTCCTTCGCGTTGGCGCCCGAGCGCACCAGCAGCAGTTGCCGCATCCGGTAGGTGATCGCCCCGAGGATCGCGAGCGGGGCGTCGCCCGCATCCAACGCGCCGCGCAGGGCCACGAGCGCGGCACCGGGGTCGCGCTCACCGATCGCGTCCGCCACCGCGAACCCCGACACCTTCCCGTGTCCCTGGACCACCGCATCGACGTGTTCCCCGGTCAGGGTGGCGACGCCCGCGTGACTGGCGCAGACGCTGCCCACCTGCGAGGCGATCGCGCCGGCGTCGCTGCCCGCATGGGTACGGATGGCGGCGATGGCGGTCGCGTCGGCCTTGCGCTGGAGCCGACGGAACTCCTCCCCGACCAGGCGGTCCCAGCCGCGGTCGTCCCAATCGGCCGGGGCCTTGACGTCGATCCGCTCACCGTTGGCCTTGGCGAGCTTCGCGATCTTCTGCACCTTGCCGGTACCACGGGCGACCAGGACCAGCACGGCATCCGGCGACGGGGCCTCGAGGTAGCGCTCCAGCTCCTCCTTCAGCCCGTCCTTGGCGATCGTCTCGAGCCCGCGGATCACGATGCAGGTCCGGCCGCCGAACAGCGAGGTCGTGCGCAGCTCCGGGAGGTGTTCGAGCTCCGAGATGTCGTAGCGATCGACGCTCAGCTCCGGGTCGTCGGCGCAGAGCCCGTCCAACCGTCGTTCGAGCTCCCGCATCAGCAGCAGGTCGTCGTCACCGGTCAACAGCAGCACAGAGATCATTGGTAGTCAGCGGCGCGGTGCCGTGTGGGCCCGTTTCCGCTTTCCCCTTTCAATCCGTGCGTGCGGTTTTCCCGCACACGGCTTACCGATGGTCTTCTTGGCATGGTTACGCAGC
>PWLR01000162.1 GCA_003558435.1 Nitriliruptoraceae bacterium
CGGCGCCGAGCCGCCGACCACCGAAGCCGCGTCGTGAAGCGCCGGCGGCCACCACACGACCCGCACGACCCGCACGACCCGCACGACCCGTGAGACCCCCTACACCCCCTGCACGACCCCGCCGGAGCACCGGCCCGATCGAAATGGAACCCCGCGATGCAGCGCCACCCCGTCCGGTTCTTCTCGGACCGTCACCTGCTCGACGGTGACGTCTACCTACCCGACGACCTCGAACCCGGCGAGACCCGCCCCGCCGTGGTGACCTGCTCCGGCTACCAGGGGTTGAAGGTGATCCACCCGGAGCGCTTCGCGCGCTCGCTGGTCCCGCACGGCTACATCTGCCTCGCCTTCGACTACCGCGGGTTCGGCGCGAGCGAGGGCGAGCGTGGACGTCTCACCCCGCAGGACTGGGTCGAGGACGTGCGTGCGGCGGTGTCGCTGCTCGAAACCTTCGTCCAGGTGGACCGCGACCGGATCGGACTGCTCGGCTGGGCGCTCGGTGGCGGTGTCGCCATCGCGGAGGCCGCCGACGACGAGCGCGTCCGGGCCGTCGCGACCTGCAACGCGATCGGTGACGGTGAACGCTCGGCGCGGTTCATGCACGACGACCTCTCGTGGACGCACCTGCGGGACGGCATCGTGCGCGATCGGCGCGCCCGGGCGCTCGGCGGCCGGTCCGAGATCGTGCACCCGTTCGACATCGTCCGTCTGGATCGCACCACCGCGGGATACGTGGACGGGGAGCTGTACAAGGCCGCCGGGTTCGGTAGCGGTGTCACCCTCGAATCCGCCGAGTGTCTCCTGAGGTTCCGGCCCGAGACCGTGGTCGATCGGCTCGCTCCCCGACCCCTGCTGCTGGTGCACGGGGACCGCAACGATCTGCACTCGCCCGACGAGTCCCGCTCCCTGCACGAGCGGGCGGGCGGGAACAGCGAGCTGATGCTCCTGGAAGGGGCGGGGCACACGGAGTGGATGTACGACGACCACCCGACCTTCAAACGGGTGGTCGACCGACTGCTCGCGTTCTACGGTGACGCGCTGAGCCGACGCCCGGTCGTGGGTGCATCCGCTGCGTGAGCGGGCCCGGAGCTGTCATCCTGGCGGCCGAAGCACGTCTCCCGCCGGACCGAGGACCAGGCCATGCGCGTCGCACTCGCTCAGATCGACTCGGCCCTGGGCCAGACCGACCAGAACCTGAAACGGGCGGCGGCGGCCGTCGACGAGGCCGTCGCCGGTGGTGCGGACCTGATCGTCTTCCCGGAGCTCGCGACCTCCGGCTACTCGCTCGGCCAGGTCGCCGACAGCGTGGCGCTGCCGGGCAACGATCCGCAGTTGTCGGGCCTGGCATCCCGGGCGAAGGGCGCGGGGGTGTTGATCGGCTACCCGGAGGAGGGCAACCGCAGCATCCACACCTACAACAGCGCCGCCTATCTGCACGATCACGGTGGCAAGGGCAACCGGCTGCTGCACAACCACCGCAAGCTCTACCTGCCGACCTACGACATCTTCGAGGAACGCAAGCACTTCAGCCCGGGTCAGCAGATGCGTGCCTACGACACCCCGCAGGGCCGGATGGCGACACTGATCTGCAACGACGCGTGGCAGCCGCAGTTGCCGTTCCTGGCCATCCAGGATGGCGCGCAGGTGCTGCTGATGCCGACCAACAGCGCACAGAGCCGGTTCCCCGAGCACTACGACTCTGCCACCTACTGGAGCGACATCACGGCCTTCTACGCGCGGATGTACCAGTGCTACGTGGTGTTCGTGAACCGGGTCGGCACCGAGGGATCGCTGCGTTTCTGGGGCGGCTCGCACGTGGTCGACCCCTGGGGGCAGGTGGTCGCGGAGGCAGCTCGGCACGAGGAGGCCCTGGTGCTGGTCGACATCGATCTCGCCCTGATCCGCAAGCGCCGCCGCGAGGTGCCGCTGGTCAAGGAGGCACGGCTGGGTGTGGTCGAACGCGAAGTGCGCCGCCTGGTCGAGGAGGGAGGCGACCTGTGAACGATGCGAGCAGCTCCAACCCCGCCGTCACAGCGAACGAGGCGGCGGGCTCCGATCCGCTGGCGGTCGCACTCGCCGAGGAGGTCGGGGCCTCGCACGTGCTGAGCGATGTGGACCTGCGGGCCCCGTTCGAGACCGACTGGACGCGCCGGTTCTCCGGCACGGCGCGACTGGTGGTCCGGCCCGCCGACACCATCGAGGTCGCCGGCGTCCTGCGACGCTGCAGCGAGGCCGGTGTGCCGGTCGTCCCCCAGGGTGGGAACACCGGCCTGGTGGGGGGCGGGGTCCCCAGGCACGGTGAGGTCGTGTTGAGCCTCTCGCGCCTGGACGGGCTCGGTGAGGTCGACCGGCAGGCGGGCCAGGTCACGGCCGGCGCCGGGGTGACCCTGGCGGCCCTGCGGGCCCACGCGGCCGATGCCGGGCTGAGCTATCCGGTGGACTTCGCCGCTCGGGACTCGGCGACCGTCGGTGGCATGGTCGCCACCAACGCCGGCGGCATCCGGGTGATCCGCTACGGACCGACCCGCCGGCAGGTGGTCGGGATCGAGGCGGTCACCGCCGATGGCCGGGTGGTCTCACGCATGGCGGGACTCGTGAAGGACAACGCGGGCTACGACCTCGCGGGGCTGCTGGCCGGCAGCGAGGGCACGCTCGCGGTCATCACCCGGGTCCGGCTGCAGTTGGTCCCGAGTCTCGGTGCGCGGGTCGTGGCGCTGGTCGCGGTCGAGGACATCCGGGCCGCGCAGCGTCTGCTCACCCGGGTTCGCGCGGTCGCCCCCTCGTTGGAAGCCGCCGAGGTGTTCTTCGCCGCGGGTCTGCGGCTCGTCCAGTGTCACGCCGGCGGGGGCGCGCCGTTCGGCGTCGAGCACCCCGTCTACCTGCTCCTGGAGTGCGCCGCCCACAGCGATCCCACCGAGGAGTTGGCCGGCGCGCTCGGTGAGGCCACCGAGGTGGTGGACGTCGCGGTGGCGACCGACGGCCCGTCGCGTGCCCGGTTGTGGGCGTTGCGTGAAGCGCACACCGAGGCGATCAACGCCGAGGGCGTGCCCGTCAAGCTCGACATCTCCCTGCCGTCCCACGCGATGGGGACGTTCGTCGATCGGGTGCACGGGGTGGTCGCGGACGTCTCGCCCGAGGCGCTCACGATCATGTTCGGCCACCTCGGTGACGGCAACCTGCATGTCAACGTGCTGGGGGTCGAACCCGGGAGCCAGGCGGTGGACGACGCCGTCCTGCGTCTGACCGTGGAACTCGGTGGCAGCATCAGCGCGGAACACGGCATCGGTCAGGCCAAGCTCGAGTGGCTGCCGCTGCACCGGGATCCCACCGATCTGGCGATGACCGCCGGGATCAAGCACGCGCTCGACCCCGCCGGGTTGCTGAACCCGGGCGTGCTCGTGCCCATCGATCCGCAGCCCGATCGTGGGCGTCCCTGAGCGGGACGAGCGCCCGGGCACCTTCCCCTCAGGCGTCGGGTTCGGTCGGGGCGCCGTCCCCCGGGAGCCGCTCCGGCAGGTGGATCCAGGTCCGTCCCGGCTTGAGCGCGAACACCTCCGAGCCGTCCGCGGTCAGCAGCCGGAGCGGGCTCGTGGCGTTCGGCTTCTCCCACGACGCCTGGTAGCGCCGGCCGTCACGGAGCACGATCGCCGGCCCGGACCCCACCACGTCGGTCTCCGGGTAGCCGCTCTCGCCGACGTAGTGCCGGACCTCGAGGACGACCACGTTGGCGGCCCCGATGCGCCCGTCGCCGGTCACCCGTGCGGGCACCCCGTTCTGCTCGCGTCGGTAGACCCCGGCGTCGGCGTCGTAGGACCATCCGGACCGGTACGCGTTCGACATGACGATGTCGACCTCGGCGCCGTCCGCCTCGGGATCGGCCCCGTCCGGTACCGGCTCCTCGAAACGCCACCCGAGGTCCGGCAGTGGGCCCGCGCCCCGTTCGGTGACGGCCTCGAAGCCCTCGGCCACCCGGATGAACAGGTCGTGTGGAGCGACCGGGGTCGAGGCGTAGGTGCCGTCATCACGGAAGAACCCGGGAGCCCCCTCGGTGATACCGACCACCGGGGCCGCCGCGAGCAGGGCCCGGACCTCGTCGCGGGCGCCCGAGTAGGCGAAGCCCGGCGTGGCGAAACCCGCCAGGATCTGCATGTCGACCGGACGAGCCGAACGGATCGGGCCCACGACCTCGGGCAGGTCGCTGTGGAAGAAGGCCATGAAGCGGGTGATGCCGTACTCGGTGACTTCCTCGTAGACCACATCGGCGCGTTCGAGCCCGGTGTGTGGCCGTGCCTCGGGGGAGTTGGAGACCTTGATGGCGAACGCGGCGCGCTCGGGCGGGTCCTCGCCGAGAGGCAACCCGGTCAGGGGCCAGCCCGTCATGGCCGGTCCCTCGGCCTCGGCGGACTCGCCGGGTTGTTCGTCGGGCCCGTCCCCGGCGCTGCACGCGGCCCCGGTCAGGGCGAGCAGTGCAGCCACCGTCAGCCACCGGTTGGGGCGGAGACGGGTGACACGGCGGGGGCGTCCCGCGGTCGCGGAGGCGTTCGTGGGCATGCCGGCGCTCCTGTCCGAGCGTGGCGCTCGCGCGCGGCGCCACAGGTCGTGTCCACGGGGGACCCGTGAGCCGGCCCTCGAGGTGGTGGCAGTCTCCCACGTCTCGCCGGACGCGCGGCCGAAGCTCGACCGTTCGAGACCCGTGGGGCCGGCCGGCGGACACGAGCGCCGTTCGGGACCGGCCCGAGGGATCGGCCCGGGGGCTCGGCCCGGGAGGCTCAGCCGGAGCCCGACCGACGGGGTCGCGAGGCCGGCAGGTCGTGCACCGTGATGTGCCCGGGTCCCAGCTTCGACCGGTACATCGCGGCGTCCGCGGCGCGCAGCAGGTCCTCGGCGGGTTGGCCGGGCTCCGCGACGGCGATGCCGATGCTGGCACCGACGGTCGGCGCCGCGGGGAGCGACCGCGCACGGCTGCCGCCCAGCTCGTCGAGGGGGATCGGCTCCTCCAGGGCCCCGGCGATACGGCGCGCGATCGCCACGGCGGTAGGGGTGCCGTCGACCGCCTCGCACACCACGGCGAACTCGTCACCGCCCATCCGCCCGACGGTGTCCTGCGGACGCACCGATGCCTGGATGCGTGAGGCGGCCGTGCGCAGGACGTGATCGCCGATGTCGTGGCCGAGGGTGTCGTTGACGAGCTTGAAGCCGTCGAGGTCGATGTAGAGCACGGCGGGACGGTCGCGTCCGCGTTGGCTGCGCCACACGGCGTGTTCCAGGCGATCGAGCAGCAGGACCCGGTTGGCCAGGCCGGTCAGCGGGTCGCTCAGCGCCAGCCGGGCGAGTTCCTCGCGGTGCGACCGCTCGCTCGCGTCCGTCAGGAACTCGTGAGGATGTGGGAGTCCACCGTGGGTGATGATGCGCCGCGCGATCGTGAGCGCCGGTACGTCCATCCCCGTTGCGAGCTGGCGCAGACGCCACCCGGCACGCGGCGGCGACGCCCCCGTCTGGCGGGCGATGAGGCCCACCGCCCGATCGAGTTCGTGGCGGTTCTCCAGTCCTGCGGCGAGCTGACCGAGTACCTCGGCATCCCGGTGGTCCCCGGGGTCGCCACGGGTCGGGGCGCGCCGCCCGTCGCGGAGCACGGCCTCGACGGCCCCCCCGAGCTGCTCTGCGAGCGAGCGGACCGCGGTGAGCGTCTCGTCGCTCCAGGCCCCCGTCCGCCTCGAGACCGCCACGACCACTCCCGCCGGGGCCGGTCCGCACACCACCGGTGATGCCATCATCGAACCGATGGGGCTGGAGGCCAGCAGGCCCGCCAGCCGGGGCCAGACACCGGGCTCGGACGGGCCGAGCATCGCCTGCGGCCGGGCCAGTTGCTCATGGCCGGGTCCCTCGCCGGTCGATTCCTCGGCGGAGGCCAGTGAGCGCGCGAGGGTGTCGGTGGCCGCGACGGTCCGCAGCGCACCGTCGGCGTCGAGCAGCAGGCACCCGATGCCTTCGATGCCGGGGCGGTCGGCGGTGGCGCGGCAGGCCGCGTCGAGACGGGCGAGGAACCCGCCGCCGGTCCGTGCCGTGGACACCGGCCCATCATCGGCGTCCACGGTCGCGGGCACCTCCATCGGGTTCCACCATCGTCATCGGTACCAGGTGATGGTGGCCTGGGTACCTCGCCACAGCGCGATCGACGCACGGACGGATGTTGGTCGTGCGCTGGAAGCGGCACGGTGGCACCCGGCGTGTCCGCTCAAGGCACAGTCGGCGTTCGGCTCCGATGAGGGGCCGATGTCTCGTGGATAGGCATGGTGATGGTCCGGCGTCAGGTGCTGATCGTCGACGACAACGCCCAACTGCGGCACCTGCTGCACGCCCTGCTCCAGAGCGATGGTCGTTTCGAGGTCGTCGGCGACGCCGCCGACGGCGGCGAAGCCCTACGACTCGTGGACGAGCTCGAGCCCGAACTCATGCTGCTCGATCTGTCGATGCCGGGGATGGACGGGCTCGAGGTCCTCGGACAGCTCGCCGGCCGGGATCGTGTCCCGGTCACCGTGGTGTTGAGCGGTTACCTCGACGAGGCGTTGCGCGAGCAGGTCCTGGCGGCCGGCGCGACGCTGTGTCTGGAGAAGGGTCTCGACTTCACGGACCTGACCGATCGGCTCGCGACCGCAGCGGCGCGCAGGGTGCCGAACGGGTCGCGTTGAGCGACCGGCGGGGCCGCCGTCGCGGTCCCGCGACGGACGCCCCGGTGCGCTTCACGTCCAGGGAAGATCGCTCCGGGTCGCCCAGTACCGTTCGGCGGGTTCCGCGACCTGAGCGAGCGCGGTGAGCTCGTCGTCCGCCAGCGACACGGCGTCGGCCGCCAGGTTGCTCTCCAACTGGGCGATGTTGGTCGCGCCCGACAACACCGCCGAGGTGAAGGGTTGCGCCAGCGCGGCCGCGAGCGCCACGGCATCGACGGTCGTGCCATGGGCGTCCGCGACGGCCCGGACGGCGTCGGGCGCGTCGGTCCCGGGGGTGAGGCGGCCGTTGGCGACGACCTCCTTGAGCACGACCCCCCACCCCGCCTCGCGCGCGTCGGTGAGCGCCCGGCCGACCGAGGGCTCCAACAGGTTCCAGGTCGCCTGCACGCAGCGGAACGGTGCCCGACCCACGGCCGCGAGTTCCAGCGCGCGATCGAGCGTGCGTGCCTGCTCCGGCCCCGACAACGACAGGCCGATCGCGACGCCCTCGCCGGCCAGTCGGGTGAGGGCATCCAGCACGTCGTCGCGGTCCAGCACGCCACTGTCGAGCGTCGCCGAGTGGATCTGTTCGATCGCCAGGTGGTCACCGAGGTGCTCGCGGGTCTCGGCGATCTGGCGTTCGAAGGTCGCCAGCGTGTGGTCCTTGACCTCGTGCTGCTCGACGTCGACCCGCCAGTCCGCGGTGTAGGTGTAGCCCCACTTCGAACCGACCGTCACCTGCGCGGCCCGGACCGGATCCGCCCGGAGCCAGGAACCCAGGAACGCCTCGCCGCGGCCGTAGGACCGGGCGGTGTCGACGTACCGGACGCCCCGTTCGTAGGCCCGGTCGAGCACCGCATGGGTGTGGCGCCGCATCCCCTCGACGGACCGGTCGTCGGGAAGATCCCGCCCGTGACCGACATTGAGGTACCCGGGCCGCCCGAGTGCGGCCAGACCGAGCCCGATCGGGGTGATCGACGGGCCGCCGCGGCCGAGTTCGATACGACGCATCGACGTGTCCTGTCCGGGTCGGGTCGGGTCGGTGGAGGTGGGGGCCGCGGGCGCCCGTGGGGTCCGCCCGGGGTGTCAGCATGCCCCGCCCGGGGTGATCATGCCGGGTCCGTGTCGTCACCTCGCGCCGGAACCTCCGGGCGCGCCAGCCGATGATGGGTGCCGTCGAAGGTGGTGACCCCCGAGACCCGCAGGTGGTCGAGCAGGGGCATCGCGCAGCGCCGGCTGGTCGCCCAGGCCTGGCGGGCCTCGGAGGCGGTGAACGGGGCGGCGTCACGACCGGGGCCGTGCCGCAACGCCTCCACCGCGGCGCTCACCGTCTCGGCCGTGAACAGCAACGCACCGCAGGCGACGACCTCGCCCTGGTCGACGAGCGTCTGGACCTCGAACGAGGGGATCCCGACCTCCTCGGCCAGGACCGTGGCATCGGGCGGCTCGAAGCCGGACGCGGCCAGCCGGGTCCGGAACGCCTCCCGCCGCCTCGCACGGGCGAGCAGGTGGGCCTCGAGGTGGTCGTGGTGGACGAACCGTCCGCCGTGGCTGTGCAGCCCCCCGTCGCGCACCGCGTGCTCCACGAGGGCGGCGCCGAGTCGGCGGGGACACCCGGCTCCGGCCGCCGCGGCGGTCAGGCGGGACAGCTCGACCGCGTGGTCGGCCGGCACCTCCCGCGCGGCCTCCAGGATGTGGGTCCGCCACCGATCGAGCAGATCCCGGCGCACCACCCGGTCGGCGACGACTACCAGCCCGGCGGCCACGGCGAGGCGTTCGGCCCCGGCGCCGAGGACGGTGCGCAGTTCCTCGAGGTCGCGGAGCCCGTCGTGGGCATCGACCAGAGCCGCCAACCGTGCGGTGGCGTCCACGGCGTCGGCCAGTTCCTCGAGCACCAGGGCGTGCGTCAGCCGTCGGTCGGGCCCACGGCGGCGCTCACCCGGGAGCGGGTCGAGGATCGTGCCCCCGCCCGCGGTCCGGCGTCGCCCGGCTTCGCGCAGCACGAAGCGGTCCCCGGCCCGTAACGGCAACGGGTCGGTGAGCTCCAGACGGACCGGCGCGCTGGTCCCCGGCTCCAGCTCGCCGAGCAGCGGCAGGACGCGCACGGTGGTGGTGGCGGTCCCGACGTGCAGGTGCCAGGCCCCGCTGCGACCGATGGTGCTGTGGGGCAGCGCCCGGAGCCATACGTCGACCGCGGTGCTGACGCGAGGTGGCCGAGATCCCGAGCGGTGGGCGGCGAGCAGCACGTCGCCCCGTGCGACCGCGTCGTGATCGATGCCGGCGAGGTTGACCGCGACGCGCGTCCCCGGACCGACGGCGGTCACCTTGCGCTCCAGGCACTGCAGGCCGCGCACTCGACCGGGAAGGCCGAGGGGTGCCACCTCGACGTCCTGACCGAGCTCCAGGGTTCCGGCCGTCAGCATCCCGGTGGTGACGGTCCCGGCACCCTTGACCGTGAAGACCCGGTCGATCCACAGGCGGGTCCCGTCGCGCCCGTGGTGGCCCCCGCCGGCGTCCGCGCCGTGCGCGTCGGATGGCTCGTGCGCGTGGGATGGCTCGGGCGCGTCGGATCGGTCAGCTGCGCCGAGCCGGGCGACCAGCGTCGAGCGCAGGGCGTCGAACCCCGTGCCGCTCAGCGAATCGATCGCCAGCACCGGGGCATCACGCAGCGACGTTCCCGCCAGCCGGCGCGCGACGTCGGCCATCACCTCCGCGGTGCGCTCCGGTCCGGCCAGGTCGGCCTTGGTGACCACGGCTGCCACGGCTCGGTGCCCGAGCAGGTCGAGGATCTCCAGGTGTTCCTCGGACTGCGCCGACCACCCGTCGTCCGCGGCGACCACCAGCACCACCTGATCGACCACGCCGACCCCGCACAACATGTTGGGCAGGAAGCCGTCGTGGCCCGGCACGTCGACGAACGCGACGGTCAGCGGATCGGCATCGGGGCGGGGCAGCTCGGTCCAGACGTACCCGAGATCGATGGTCAGCCCGCGTCGACGTTCCTCGGCCCAGCGGTCCGGTTCCATCCCGGTCAGCCGGCGCAACAGGGCGCTCTTGCCGTGGTCGACGTGGCCGGCGGTGGCCACCACGTGCATCGTGGAGGTGATGACGCTCGAGGCGGTCGGGGCCATCATGTGTCCGTGCCGGGATCGGTGTCGGTGCCCGTGTCCGTGCCCGTGTCCGTGTCGGTGTCCGCGTCGGAGCGGGCGGCGGCGACCGCGGCGGCGAGCGCATCGTCCCGGGTCGCGGGCACCGACCGCAGATCGAGCACGACCCGTCCATCGACGATGCGCACGACGACGGCCGGATCCCCGGTGCGTAGCCGATGGGCGAGCGCATCGGGCGAGCCGGGGAGCTGCACGCCCCACGACGGCAGCCGACCGCCGGGTGCGGATCCACCACCCAGCACCGCCTCGGTCTCGACGGCGTGGCCACCGGTGTGCGCCGCGAGGCTCTCGGCCCGTCCACGGAGGGTCGCCGGATCGGTCCGCGCCATCGCCCAGACCGGGAGCTCGCCGGTGGCGTCCCGCTCGTAGGCGGCCACGGTCGCCTCGAGCGCCGCCATGCGCAGCTTGTCGAGGCGCAGCGCCCGCGCCAGCGGGGCGCGACGACAACGCTCGATCAGCTCCGCGTCGCCCACCAGGATCCCCGCCTGGGGGCCTCCCAGCAGCTTGTCGCCGGAGAAGACCACGAGGTCGGCGCCCTGGACGATCGCCTCCGCGGCCACCGGTTCGTCGGGCGCTGCCGGGTCGGCGCGCAACAGCCCCGAGCCGATGTCGTCGATGAACGGCAGACGTGCGGCACGGGCCACCCCGGCGATCTCCGCGGTCGTCGGACGGTGCACGAACCCGTCGATCCGGTAGTTGCTCGGGTGGACGCGCAGGATCGCACCGGTGTTGTCGTCGAGGGCCCTGCGGTAGTCCTCGAGGTGGGTGCGGTTGGTGGTGCCGATCTCCCGCAGGCGGCAACCGGCGGTCTCCATGATGTCGGGCAGCCGGAACGAACCGCCGATCTCCACCAGTTCGCCCCGGCTGATCACGACCTCGCGGTCCTTGCCGATCGCCATCAGCGCCAGCACCAGCGCCGCCGCGCCGTTGTTGACCACCAGCGCCGCGTCGGCACCGGTCAGCCGCGCGAGGGCCCGCTGTGCGGTGGCGCCGCGCCCGCCCCGGTCACCGGTCGCGAGGTCGAGTTCCAGGTCCGTCGGCCCGGCGGCGGCGGCGAGCGCGGCGATCGCCGCCTCGGACAGCGGTGCCCGGCCGAGGTTGGTGTGGAGCAGCACGCCGGTCGCGTTGATGACCGGTCGCAGACCTCGGCCGGTCCACGACTCGACCCGCGCGATGGCTTCCTCGGCGAGGCGGTGGGGCGCGGGGACGGCGCTACCGGACACCACGGCGTCGCGAACCTCGGCCAGCACCTCCCGCAGGGCTTCGACCATGGGGGCGTGGCCGACCGTGGGGATCGCCGCTTCGACCTCCGGCAGCTGCAACAGGCTCGTGAGCGCGGGCAGGGTGGCGCGGGGGTCACTCACGACGAGCCCACCCGGACGCTGCCGGCCCTGGCGTCGGTCACGGCCCCGATCACCGCGGCGTCGTGACCTCCGTCGCGCAACCGCTCGACGGCCGCGGCCGCGGCTGGCGGGTCACAGGCGAACAGCAGTCCGCCGGAGGTCTGGGCGTCGGCGAGCAGCAACCGCGTCACGTCGTCCACGGTGCCATCGAGGTAGCGGGAGGCCTGGGCGGCGTTGCGTTGCGATCCGCCCGGCACGAACCCCTCGTCGAGCAGTTCGCGCACGCCCGGCAGGATCGGCACGGTGGTCGGATCGATCGTCGCGCCGACCCCGCTGGCGCTCGCCACACGGTTGAGGTGGCCCAGCAGGCCGAAACCGGTCACGTCGGTCGCGGCGGTGGCCCCCGAAGCGAGGGCCACCTCGGCGGCATCCCGATTGAGACGCGTCATCGAGGCGACCGCAGCTCGGTAGGCGAGGGCGAGGGTGTGCTCGTCGGTGTCGCGCAGGGGAGCGGAGCGCTTCAGCGCGGTGGTCACGATGCCGGTGCCCAGCGCCTTGGTCAGCACGAGCGCCTGGCCGGGCCGCGCGCCCGCGTTGGTGAGCACCGCATCCTCGGTGGTGTCGCCGATGACGACCTGGCCGAACAGCGGCTCGGCACTGTCGATCGAGTGGCCGCCCGCGATCAGGTAGCCGGCGTCGACCGCGACCTCGACGGCGCCGGTGAGGACCTCGCCGAGCAGTTCGAAGGGCAGGTCCCGTGGCCAGCCGACGAGGTTGAGGGCGAACCTCGGCGTCGCTCCCATGGCGTAGATGTCGCTGACCGCGTTGGCGGCCGCGATACGGCCCCAGGTGGCCGGGTCGTCGACCAGGGGGGTGAAGAAATCGGTCGTGGCCACCAGCACGCGACCGTCGGGCTGTCGGTAGACGGCGGCGTCGTCACCGGTCGACGGGCCGACCAGCAGGTCGGGATGCCCGGGGAAGCTCACGCCCTGCAGGATCGTGGTCAGCTCATCGAGGCTGAGCTTGCACGCACAGCCCGCCCCGTGGCTCAGCGAGGTCAGCCGAGGGGTCGGTGCGTGCGCGCCGGTGCCGGGGGTGGTGACCGGGTGCGGGGCGCTGCCGTCGGCGGGGTGCGGGGTGCCGTCCGCGTCGGCGGGGTTCGGGGTGGAGTTGTCGGTCACGGGATCCTCGGGGTCGGGGCGTCGGCGGTCGTCGGAGGCAGCGAACCGTGTGGGCAACTTCGCCGGCTGACCGGCGCATCCGCCCACGGAACCGGACCCGCCCACGGGCCCGGGTACCGTTCGCGGTGCGCGGCATGTGCGCACGGTGGCACGTGCCCACGCAGGGAGGTGTCCGGACGCCTGGTGGGTCCCCCGGTCTTCAAAACCGGTGAGAGGTTCTGATGAACCTCTGGCGGGTTCGATTCCCGTCCACCTCCGCTGCCGCCCGGCATCCTCGGACGTCGGTTCAGAAGTGGCGCACCGTCTCCGGACCGTCGGCCTCGGCCAGTAGCGTCAGGGCCGCTTCGACGACCGCGCGTTGACGCGCCCGGTCCCCGACCGGACCGACCGTCCGGCCCATCAGGTGCGGCGTCACCAGTACCCGTGGCAACCTCAGTCGACCGGCCACGTGTTCGAACGCGCCGATCACGATCGACACCGTCGGGATACCGGCGGCCTCGAGTGCCCGGGAGACGAGTCCGACCGACCCGTGACAGACCGGTCAGGTGGCCACGAGCAGGCACCCGTCCACCTCCTCCGCCACGAACCGTTCGGCCCACGCCGGGGCGAGCTCCCTGCGCAGACGGGTCTGCGAGGTGGCGCCGGTGAACGCGTAATGCGTCCCGGCGAGCGAGATCCGCCCCTCGCCGGCGAGCTCCCGTAGGACCGCCAGCGGGAACACGCTGCCCGGGTCGCGCTGTGCCGTGGTCGCGTCGTAGCCGGGATGTCGGGCGGTGAGCTGATCATCGGTCGTGTCGACGGGGATCTCCGACAGCGTCGGCGCGCCGCGCAGGAACTCCTTGATGAGCCCCAACGACTCCTGCTGGGTGGGTCCGTCGGGTCCCATCGGGTCGTCATCGGCTCGGAACACCCCGCCCGCGGAGACCAGGAGCAGGCGGGCGTCGCGCATCTCGGCGGTGAACGGGGCGAACGGGGCATCCTCGACCTGCGGCTCCGCGTCGTCGACGTAGGCCGCCTGCTGCGCGGCGCGGACCCGTTCACGCAGGGGACCCAGGTCGTCGGTGTCGAAGGCCTCGCCCACGCCGGCCAGGACGTCGGCGATCAACCGGGCCGCATCGGCATCCGTCATCTTCGCGAGGAACTTGAACTGCATGTCGGCGTGCTCGCCGTAGTAGAACGACTCCCGGAACGCACCGAAGCTCGTCTCGCTCGGCTCCTGCTGGTCCGCCATCGCGGTATCGGCTCCCGCCTCGTGGTGCATCGTCCCGTGCCCGCAACCTAGCGAGCATCAGCGTGGCCGTCCCGAGCGGCGGTCGCGGTGTGCAGGTCGGTCCGCTGCGGTAGGGCGCCGTCCGGACGGAGAGCGGGTGCCCGCCGCCACCTGGTCGCGCGGCACCGTGGACCATCGAGCCCCGCCACCGGCGTGAGCACCGGCGCGCCCGCGCGAGCCGGCGCGTCGTCGGGCGATGGACCCGGCGCGGGACCCGATGACCAGATGCCCCGATCACGAAGGACACCGAGGTGACCGACCGCGCCGCCAGTCCTGCTCCAGCCACGTCGACGTCCGCCGAGTCCCCCGCCGGGCCCACCGTCGAGCGCCTCCTGCAGCGCCACGGTCGGACGTTCGCGGACGAACTCGGGATCGACCTGCGGGGAGGCGGACCGGAGGCGCTGTTCGAGCTGCTGACCGCGTCCCTGCTGATGAGCGCCCGTATCAGCAGCGACATCGCGCTCGCTGCGGCGCGAGCGTTGTACGACCACGGGTGCAGCGGCGCCCAGGAGATGTTCGATACCTCGTGGCAGGAGCGTGTCGACGCGCTGGGTGAGGGCTCCTACGTGCGCTACGACGAGAGCACGGCGACCTACCTCGGGGAGACCGCGCAGCTGACGCTGGACCGCTACGACGGCGACCTGAACCAGCTCCGGGACACCGCCGACAGGGATCCGGAACGTATCCACCGGCGCCTCCAGGACTTCAAGGGCATCGGTCGGCTCGGCGCCGACATCTTCTGCCGCGAGGCGCAACACGTCTGGGAGGAGTTGCGACCGTTCGCCGATGCGAAGGCCATCGAGGTGGCGGAGCAACTCGGCCTCGGTGCTTCGGCCGAGGAGCTCGCCGAGCTCGTCGGGGACCACGACCTGTCGCAGCTGACGGCGGCGCTGATCCGTGCCGAGCGTGCCGACGACCTCGATCAGGTGCGCGCGACCTCCGAGGGGGAGTGAGCCAGGGGGGAGCGTGAGCCTCACCGCGCGTGGGGACACCCCCGGCGGCCGACGACGACGGTTCCTGTGGTGGTGTCGAGGCCCCTAATGTCGGCACCACCTGTCGGCAGAGGTCGTGGTTCCCGGAGGTCGTCGTGGAATGGCAACAGTTGTTGAACCGACTCGGGGCCAGTCCGACCGACGTGGCGGTCGTGGTCGTATCCGCACTGCTCGTCTACGTCGGCGTGATCGTCGCGACCCGGATCGTCGGGCTGCGCAGTTTCTCGAAGATGTCGGCGTTCGATTTCGCGATGACGGTCGCGATCGGCTCGATCGTCGCCACGGTCGCCACGGCCAACGCCGGGATCGTGGAGGGGTTGATCGCCGTGGCCAGTCTGTACGCCCTGCAGTTCAGCGTGGCCTGGCTCCGGCACCGCACCACGGTGATGGGGATCGTGGACAACCGACCGCTGATGTTGATGTGCGGCACCACGATCCTCCATGACCATCTCCGGCGATCGCGGATCACCGAATCGGACCTGCGTGGGAGGCTGCGCGAGGCCGGGGTCCTGCGGTTCGATCAGGTCGGCGCGGTCGTCCTGGAGACCACCGGCGACATCAGTGTCCTGGCGGGTGGCGAGATCGACCCGGCGCTCCTCCAGGACGTGATCGGCCTGGAACACCTCGAGGGATGAGCGCGAAGGAGCGTGACGGGGACGTGAGGGCGATGACCGCCCCCGCTCAGCCGCCCAGACGCCCCGAGACACCGTCGCGAACGGCGTCCATCAGATCACCCACATCGGTGTCCCGGATCGTCTCGCCCAGGTCGGTCACGGTCGGGAGGTCGAGCTGTGCACCGGCCACGGCCATGCCGGCGACGAGCAGCGAGATCACCAGCAACCGGCGCATGCGTCGTCGACCGCGCCGCGGGCGGGGTCGAGGGTCCGCTCCTCGGCGTGCGCGGCCCTCGGCGGCGCGCTTGCCGCCACGAGCCGGCCGGGAAGCTCGGACCGCCGGCGAAGCCCGGACCGGCTGCGGGGACGTCGAGGTCGGCACCACCGGGGGCGCGGCCTGCGGGGGCCTGGTCTGGCTCGCCTGCGGTCGCACGAGGGCCGGTGGTGGCGCGGCTTGCGGGGATCTCGGCTGCGGCGGCGCGGCCCGACCGCTCACGCCGGCAACGGCGCGGCGGCTCGCCGTGTCCGCCCGTGCCGGCGTCGCCCGCGCCGGGAGGCCCGAGAGGTCGCGTAGCCGTCGGGTGAGCTCGTGACGGCCGGCCGCACCGACCAGCGGGTCCAGCGCGGCAGCCATCGCCGCGCCGTCGGCATAGCGCTCGTCGGCCTCCAACCGCGTGGCACGCTGGATGACGGCGTCCAGACCCGGCGGGATGTCCGACCGCACCGCGCTCGGCGGGCGTAGGTCGCCGCTCAACCGTCGCGAGGCGATCTCCAACGCGGTCCCAGACCCCCAGGGGGCGCGACCGGTCAGGGCCTCGTGGAGCACCAGGCCGAGGGCATAGACGTCGACCCGTCCGTCCAGGGGTCCATCCAGCAGCTGTTCGGGCGCGAGGTAGCGCGCGGTGCCCATCACCGAGCCCGGGGCGGTCAGGCGTGCGGCCGCCTCGCCGAGCGCGCGGGCGATGCCGAAGTCCGCGACCTTCGGGACGCCCTCGGCGTCGAGCAGCACGTTGGCGGGCTTGACGTCCCGGTGCAGCATCCCGCGCCGGTGGGCCAGACCGAGCGCGGACGCGATGGCGACACCGAGGTAGGCCGTGGCGTCCGCGGTGAGCGGGCCGGCCGCGATCAGCTCGGACAGGGCGGGCCCATCGACCAGTTCCATCACGAGGAAGTCTCGGGCACCGTCCCGGCCGATGTCGTAGACCATCACCGCGTTCGGGTGGGTCAGCTTCGCCGCGGACGAGGCCTCGGAGCGGAACCGGGCGGCCGTGGCGGGGTCGTGGGCCAGTTCCGGATGGAGCAGTTTGACCGCCACGGGTCGCTGGAGCAGCCGGTCGTCGGCGCGCCACACCACCCCGGCGCCACCGCTTCCAAGCGGTTGCTCGAGGACGTAGCGGCCGATCAGGACCTCGCCCTCGGTGCGGGTCTCGACATCCACGTGGGTTCAGCTCCGTTGGTTACCATCACGGACGTGGTCGCCCGCACTACACACCGTACGTCCTGGGTGGGGTGGACCGCGCACCTGAGCGCCCTCCCACGGTCACGGCCGCTCTGTTCATGCGAGGAATTCCATGGTCCCGGCGCCCGAACTGGTGGAAGTCGCCCAGATCTGGTGGGACGTGGAACGGGTCCCGGTGGTGGTCTGGGACCGCGCGGGACGCGAGTTCCACCTCGTCGATCCGGAGGAGTCCGGCTCGCGCCTGCTGCTCG
Source organism: Nitriliruptoraceae bacterium (assembly GCA_003558435.1). Taxonomy (GTDB): domain Bacteria; phylum Actinomycetota; class Nitriliruptoria; order Nitriliruptorales; family Nitriliruptoraceae; genus PWLR01. The sequence goes on from PWLR01000162.1 coordinate 16,985, forward strand.
CGAGGTTCGCGGGTGGTGTGACCGACCCTCAGCAGGTCGCCGAGGCGCTCGCCGAGGGGTTGGCCGCCTGCGACTTCCCGCCGAACGGTGACGGCGTGGTGCCGGAACGCGCGAAGCGGACCCTGCAGGCGGCAGGTGTCGGGGAGCTCCCCATCGACTGATCGCGTGTGTGGCACGTTCGTCAGCGCAGCCGGACCCTCAACGTGCGTACGGGCGTGTGGGCGTGTGGGTCACCCCTCGAAAGCCTCCCAGCCGCGGCCCGCATGGGTGGGGGCGAAGGTCTCGGGGTGCAGGATCTCGGCCAGGATCTCGGTCGATTCCGCCAGACGTGGTCCGGGACGGTTGAAGTACTGGTGACCGTCGGTGATCGCCACCCGGCCCTCGCGGACGGCCCGCAGATCGGCCCAACCCGGCAGCTCACGTAGGGACGCGGCCTCGTCGCGGGTGCGCGCCAGATCGAACCCGCAGGGCAGGATCACGATCGTCTCCGGGTCGGCGGCGCGCATCTGCTCCCAGGTGGTCCACGGCGAGTGCGCCCCCACCGTGCCGAACAGCTCCCGCCCTCCGGCGGCCTCGATCAGCTCCGGCATCCAGTTCCCCGCGGCCATCAACGGTTCGATCCACTCGATCGACACCACCGTCCTGCGCGGCAGGTCGCGGGTCCGCCGCCGCACATCATCGATCCGTGCGGTGACCTCCTCGGCGAGGCGGTCGCCACGCTCTGGCACCTCGAGGGCCCGCGCGACGCGGCGGATGTCTTCCACGACGTCGGCGAGCTGTTGCGGTTCGAGCGCCACCACGTCGGTGGCGGCGTCGAGATGCTCGTCCACGGCCGCCTGCACGTCGGCCAAGCTGACCGCGCAGACCTCACACAACGACTGGGTCAACACCACGTCGGGTGCCAGCTCGGCCAGCACGTCGGTATGGACCCGGTAGACCGACAAGGCCTGTTCGAGGATCGAACGCAGCTGGCGGTCGATCTGGAGACTGTCACCCTCGACGGGCACGCGGGGCTCGGTCACCACGGGTAGCGCCTCGACACCTGCGGGGTGGTCACACTCGTGCGACCGACCGACGAGCTGGTCGCCACAACCGAGTGCGTACACGATCTCCGTGGTCGAGGGCAGCAGCGACACGACACGTTTCATCACGGTCTCCGGAACGGGGCCCCGAACGGTAGCCAGGGGAGCCGGTGACCCGCCGCCGGGACCGGCCAGAGGCCAGAGGGCGGTCGTGCGGACCACGGGCAGCACGATGTCGCGCGGGCAGGGGCGTGTTCCGGGCGCTGCTCGATGGCCCCACCGATGCTCACCCCCGAGGTTCCGGCCGACGCACGGGCCACTCGTCGGCGAGGACCGCGTACACGAACTCGTCGGTCCACTCACCCTTCCACCACACGCCCTTCAGATGGTGGGCCTCGCGGCGCATCCCGACCCGTTCGAGCAGCGCGACCGAGCGAGGTTCCGCGGGTCACAGTCGGCGGCGACCCGATGCTTCCCGCGCGCGCGGAACAGGTAGTCGAGCAACGCCGTGACCGCCTCGGACGCGAACCCGCGGCCCTGGGCGTGCGGGGCGAGGGTGAACCCGATCCGCGCGAGCCGGTGGTCGTGCTCGGGGCAGGCAGCCAGGTCCCCGAGGAGCCGGCCCGACGAGGTCTCGGTGATCGCGAACTGGTACCACTCGCCGGGTGTGTCGGGGTGGCTGGTCGTGAGGCCCGTCACGAGCCGACGCGCCTGATCCTCACCGAAGGGCGTGTCCCAGCTCTGGTAGCGGGCTACCTCCGGCACGGAGCGGTAGGCCGCGAACGCGGGCACGTCCGCAAGCTCGAAGCGCCGGATCGTCGACCGGTCGGTCAGCAGTGCCCGGAACCCGTCGTCGGGCTCGGGCCTCGGCCGCGGATCCTCGGTCATGGGTGGACGTTACCGTGGCGAGTTCCCGCAGCCTGCGGTCTCGACACGCGGGCGGCGCGGGTATCACGACGAACGGCCGTGCGGGAAGGGGCCGCCGCGGATCGGTCTGTCCTGTCGGATCCGTTCGTCGTTGTCCTCGACACGTGGGCGGAAATGGCAGCTGAACAACCGGCTCACGAGCTCACGGCGGCTGTGGACCGCGGTCTTGTCGAAGATGTTCTTCAGGTGTTCCTGCACGGTGTACGGGGAGACGCGCAGCGCCTGAGCGATCTGGGCGGTGGAATCGCCCTGCAGGACGTGGCGGGTGACCTGTTCCTCCCGGACGGTCAGTCCGTGGGCGGCCATGAGCAACGGGGTGATCCGCTCCGGGCCTGCCGGCTGGATGGTGACCGCCACGCGTTGCCCGCCGTTGCCCGCCAGCACCTGGCCGTGCAGCATCACCCATCCGCGACGCCGGGACAGCACCCGCGCACCGGCGGGTTCCCGGAACGGATCGTCCCCACGGCCCGCGAGAGCCACCTGGGCCACCGAGAGCAGGGCCGCGGGCAACTCATCGTCGGAGGTCGCCGGCAGGTCCTCCAACCACTGCTGCGCACCGGGCGTGAACGATTCCGCGGTCAGGTCCTCGTGGAGCACCACGATCGCCGGGGTGTCCGGCCCCTCGGGTTCGGACGCCTCTCCCAGTAGCAACCCGCGCCGAACCCCCTCGGCCAGGTGGGGAGCCACCTTGCGCAGGAACCCGAGCTCGTCGGGGGAGAAATCCGGACGGCTCGGGTCGCGAACCAGGTAGACGGCACCCCAGGGCTGACCGTCGCGGGTCCGCAAGGCCACCAGCGCCTCGTGCTCGACGCCGATCGACCGGAGGAGCTCGAGGTACGCGCAGGCACCACCGGGATCGGACTCGACCAACTCGCGCGCCGTCTGGACGCCCCGGGGGTTGCGGACCACCTCGCCGACCCGGTTGCCGGGCACCTCGGAGCAGTACTCGAACGTCACGACCTCCTCGATCGGTATCTCGCATCCCTCGGAGTACGTGCTCGTGATCAGCAACGACGTCGGGTCCAGCGTCGCCCACGACGGGGTCGGCATCGTGTCGGTCCCGGACGGTACGGCCCGAGCGAGCGCGACACCCGCCTCCGACAGGAACGAGGCCACGTCGAGCCCCTCGATCGCGAGCCGCTGGACCCGTTCCAGCACCTGCTGTCTGGTGTGTGCGCTCACCTGGAACCTGGGCACGACGGTCCTTCACCTCTCCCACCTCAGGGATACCAGACTCGTGGTATGGATGTGGCCCAGGGTCGGCGACATGCTGGTCTCGGTCCCCTTCCGGGGGAGCGGCTCGAGACACCGTGAGGAGGAGCAGCACGTCTACCGATGGGTGCGCGTCCGGTCTGCGGATCCGCGCTCACGGTGCCGCCAGTTGGGGTGTCCGCGCACGGACGGCGGCGCGCGGACGCCGACTCGAGCGGCAGTACGCCCGACACCGGCACGCAGGAGGTCACGCATGCGAGCAGGACCCGACGATCTGACCATCGAGTTCCAGCAGGACGAAGGTGACATCCGTTCCGCGAGGTGGGGGACGATGCATGTGGCTCGCTACTCGCTCGCCCCGGGAACGGATCTGACCCCGTTCTTCGCGGCACTGCCCGACGGGCTGTGCTCCGGGGACCATTTCGGCATCGTCCTCGAGGGCGAGTTGACCGTTCGCTACGGGGACGGGGCCGAGGAGACGACCCGGGCCGGCGACCTCTACTACTGGCCCGCCGGGCACACCGGTTGGACCGACCAGGGAGTGGTCTTCATGGCGGTCACACCCCTCGCCCAGGTCGAGCAGATGGAGCAGGCGATGGCCGCCGCGGCCGGCTGATACCAACGCGGTGGGCAGGTCGGCACGACCTGCCCCGCCGGGAGTCGAACCGCTCGAGCTGCCGCGCAGGCCCTCGGTCGGCAGCCGGACCGCTGGCGTCGGCGACGTGGGTATGGTCGTTCCGGGCACGCCGGCAGGGAGTCAGCGATGACACGTCAGTCGTGGGAGTTGGGACGGCTGACGGTGGGTGGCCGCGTGTCCGGTGAAGGGGCTCCGGTGGTGTTCCTCCACTCCGGGCCGGGAAGCGCCTCCGACTGGCGGGCGGTGTTCGAGCGGTTCACGGCGGGCTACCGGTTGGTGGCGGTCGATGGCTTCGGGCGAGGAGCGACCCCCGATTGGCCAGCAGATGAGGTTCACGTCGATCAGTACGTGGAACTGGTGGTCGGTCTCACCCGGGAGCTTGGAGGGTCGGTGCACCTGGTCGGACATTCGTATGGCGGAGCGGTGGCCCTTCGGATGGTGGCGACCGCTCCGGAGCTGGTGCGCTCGCTCGTGGTCGTCGAACCGCAGGCCTATCCGTTGCTGCGTGAGCGTGATCCGCCGATGTTCGCGGAGGTGACCCAGGTGGCGGAGACGTTCGCCCGCGCGGTGGACGAGGGTCGGGCCGAGGATGCGTGGCGTGGGTTCATCGACCACTACGGCGGGGCGGGCAGCTGGCACGCATTGCCCGTGACCGCCCGGGAGAGGATGCTGCGAATCAGTGAGGCCGCGGTGCGGTCGTGGGCGGCACTGTTCACCAATCCGATCACGGTGAGCGACCTGACGCAGATCGGTGTCCCGACCCTGGTGATCCGGGGTGCGGAGACCACCGCTCCGGAACGACGGTTGTGCGAGATCGTCGCCGATCGGGTTCCCGATGCGCGCGAGGTGGTCATCGAGGGAGCGGGCCACATGGTGCCGCTGACCCACCCGACCGCTATCGCCGAGACGGTGGAGGCCCACCTGCGCTCCGTCGGCTCGAACCCCGAGTGAGCAGCGAGGCGTCGACGTGGTCCCGACCCTGACGATCCGATCGATCTGCTGTGCGTTCGCCCGGCCCGGTCCCCGTCCGGCAGTCGATGAGGACCACCGCACCGGATGCGGCGACGCTGCCCTTCATGCCGTGATCGAGGCGGTCATGATCGGTCCCTATCCGGGTCCGATGTCCGGCCGTTCCAGGCCGTCCCGGTCACGGTCGGACGATGGCGGATGCCGACCGGGGTCTCGCGGTACGCACAGGGAACGGCGCGACAGCCCAGTTGAACGCTGCGGGTAGCTCTCTCGTCGCGCCGAGCGGGCCCGGGTGCGCCGGCCCCGCTGCGGAGCTCAGATCTTTGCCGCGAGGTCGCCCTGGGACACCAGAACGTCGACGATGTCGCGGACCGAGATGACACCGACGACCTCCTCACCGCGCATCACCGCGAGGTGCCGCAGTTCGGCGGCAGCCATCGTCCCGGCGGCCTCGATGATCGGCTCGGCTTCGTCGATCCCCACCAGCTCGGTGCTGGCGTGGTCGCGGACGCGTGCCTCGTCCAGGTCGAAGTTATCGGCGATGGCCAGCACGATGTCGCGCTCGGAGAGCACGCCTCGGACACCTCGGGCGTCCACGACCACCAGCAGCCCCACGCGGTCGGCGGCCAGCGCGGTCGCCGCGGCGCGCAACGTGGCGGTGGGCGGGATCGTGGCGACAGCCGGCGCCGTCACGGTGCGAACGGGGTCGTGGAACGAGATCCCCAGCATGGTCGTCCTCCTGCTCGGCGACCGGTGCCGATCACCGGTTGCCCTTGTGGATGCAGTCTGCGACGTGCGGACCGGGACCGGGAGGGCCGGAGGTCACCCCGCCGGGGGCCCAAGGGCAGTGCCGTACATGAGCCGGTCCGCCCTGACCCCGCGCGCCCGCGGGCAGCACCATGGGCCGCGAGGCACGGCGAGGCGGTGGGAACGCGACCTACACTCGGCTACCCACCCGAGTGTGGGTCACGTTCGCGGTGCCGGTCCGTCCACGCTTGTTCCATCGTTCGATCAGGAGGCATGACCATGGGTCGCATCGTCGTTGGTATCGATTCGTCGGCAGATTCGGCGCGGGCCCTACGGTGGGCGCTGGAGGAAGCCGTGCTGCGCGACGCGGAGGTCGAGCTCGTCCACGCCTACCCGACGCCGGAGCTCGTGGCGCTCCCCGCGTTGGTCACCATGCCGACCGACGACGAACTGCATCTCGGTGCCAAGGCGATCGTCGAACAGACCCTGGCGGAGGTCGGCGGACCGGGTGAGGTGCCGGTGCGCACGATCCTGCGTCCCGGGGGATCCGCCCGGGTCTTGTGCGAGGTGGCAGAGGGCGCCGAGCTGTTGGTCGTCGGCGCGCGCGGGTTGGGTGGGTTCCGAGGGCTGCTGCTCGGCTCCGTCAGCCAACAGGTGGTCGCGCACGCGCCGTGCCCGGTGCTGATCACCGTGCGTGAACGGAACTGACCCGGGGGAAGTGCATCCCACAGCGGTCGTCGCGCTCGTAGCGGGATCAGGTCCCGAGATCGAGTTCGCCCCTACGGGCGAGTTCCGCGACGTCGCCCGGCTCGACGCCGGGCAATTCGCCGAGCAGCCTGGCCTTCTTCGCCGCGAACTCGTGGTCCGTGAGGTGGCCGCGTTCGCGCAGGTCGGCCAGGGACTCCAGCTGTTCGACCACGTCCCGTGCCCGCGATCCGCCACCTCGGAAATGCAGCGTGCGCAACTCGCGTGCGCGGTAGATCTCCGACTGGAAGGCCTCGGGGTCCGGGATGTCCATCAACCGGCTCTGGCCCTCCCGGCCCGCGGACTCGACCATGACGTCGCCGTAGCCGAGCAGTCGTTCGATCACCTTCTGGCTGAACAGCACGTTGTTGATGTTCTCGAGCGGGATCTCGGTCCCGGTCCGCGCGATCATGCCGGAACGTACGATGATCCGTTCGGTGGTCAACACGTAGTTGGTGAACCACCAGGCGAACAGGCGTCGCGTCGAGAGCACCAACCAGATCAGTGCGGCGGCCCCCAGCGCGTACCATGTGTAGGGCGGATCGAGCGCCGCGAAGGCGGCCCCGGACAGCGCGCCGAGGAGCATGGCCCACCCGACCGCGGGGAGCAACACCCGCCAGTGCGGCCGGAACTGGTGGATGATGTCCTCGTCGTCGGTGAGGAGCCGGACCGGATAGCGCATCGCGTGACCCCTGAGCCGTGTCCGGGGAGCGTAGGGCCTGCACGGACCTCGGGTCGTGCGGCAAGCGGTACGGTTCGCCGTTGCGCGTGCGCTCCCACCCAGCTCCCAGGAGGCCTCGTCGTGCCCATCTCCGGCCGATCGGTCGACGCTCCGTGACCCTCACCTCGCTCTCGCTCCCGGTCGCCGATGCGTCGGTGCCGGCGGTCACCGCCACGCTCCACACGCCGTCCCGCCGGCGTGGTCCTGCCGTGATCCTCGCTCCCGGTGCCGGAGGCAGCCTCGAGGGTGAGGGGCTGCGTGCCCTCGCCGAGGTGCTGGTGTCGCTGGGCCTGCCGGTGGTGCGCACCAACCTGCCGCACCACGAAGGTTCGCGACGGGCGGCCCCGAAGGCGCAGCGATCGGTGCAGCCCTTCCGCCAGATCGTCGCCGCGGCCCAGGGGGCGACCGGCTTCAAGGGCCCCTGGATCCTCGGGGGCAAGTCCTACGGCGGTCGGGTGGCGTCGATGGCGGTCGCGGATGGGCTCCCGGCGGCCGGGCTGCTCTTCTACGGCTATCCGTTGCATCCCCCGGGCAAGCCCGAGCAACTGCGGGTCGAGCACTGGCCCCACGTGGGCGTACCGTGCCTGTTCCTCCAAGGCCGTCGCGACACGTTCGCGGAGAGCGAGCTGCTCAGGGCCAGTGTCCGCAAGTTGCCGCGGCGCAGCACGGTGCACTTCGTCGAGGGCGCCGACCACTCCCTTCGTGTCACGGGGAAGGCCAGCCCGACGGGGACCCCGTCGTCCGAGGCGGCGACCGTGACCGGTCTCGCGCCGGTGATCGCCGATTGGGTCGGGACCCTCGAGCGCTGAGGGACACGCCCCGCTCGCGTTCGGTAGGTGGTCCCAAGGCTGCACGCCCATTAGCGTTCACCGCGTTTCGACGGGGGTCGGGGACGACGAGAGGGCGGCACCGTGCTGCAGGAGTTCAAGGTGTTCAGCGATCGCGGGAGCTTCATCGATCTCGCGGTCGGGTTCGTGATGGGGGCGGCGGTCACCGCGGTCGTCCAGACGCTCGTCAACCGGTTGATCATGCCCGCCATCGGGCTGGTGTTCGGTGAGCCGGACTTCGACAACCTGCTGACCTTCGGTGGGGTGGACGCCGACGGTGCCCCGGTCGGTTCCGTCGGTGCGGTCCTCACGGCGCTGCTCAACTTCGTCATCGTCGCGTTCGTGCTGTTCCTCATCATCCGGGCCTACAACCGCAGCAGACGTGCGGACGGGGGCGAGCCGGAACCGGAGGCCGCAGCCCAGGCCGAGCCGGAGGACGTGGTGCTGCTGCGCGAGATCCGGGACCTGTTGCGCGCCTCCGAGCAGGGCGCGGCGCCCGAGCCCCCACCGCCCACCGGGTCCGTCACGCCCTGACCCGGGACGGCTCGTGTTCCAGCTCCATCAGTCGGCGTGCGCCTCGCCGCTGAACTGTCGGGCGATGGCCCGTTGCACGGCACGCTGGGCGGCCTGCTGTTCGGCGGCCTCGGTCTCGGTCTCGAGCGACCCCTGCGAGCCCGGCCGGACGTGGCCCTGCGCGCGGGCGGTCGCCGCTACGGCCTGTGCGACCACGGGCACGACCGAACGGTCGAACGGTGACGGCACGATGTAGTCGTCCGCCAGGTCGTCACCGACGATCGAGGCGATCCCCTCCGCGGCCGCGACCTTCATCTCGTCGGTCACCGCGGTCGCTGCGGCGTCCAGCAGGCCGCGGAACAGGCCCGGGAACGCCAGCACGTTGTTGATCTGGTTGGGGAAGTCCGACCGCCCGGTGGCCATGACCCGGACATGTCCACGCGCGACGTCCGGGTGGATCTCCGGGGTCGGGTTCGCCATCGCGAACACGATCCGGTCCTCGGACATGGTCCGGACCAGCTCCAGCGGCAGGGTGTTGGGCCCGGAGACCCCGATGAAGACGTCGGCCCCCTCGAGCGCCACGGCCTTGTCGCCGGAGAGCTCGCGGGGGTTGGTCTGCTTCGCGACCCGGCGGCGGATCGGATCGAGCCCGGCCTTGCGTCGCGGCTCGACGATGCCGTCGATGTCGACGGGGACGATGTCGTCGATCCCGGCGGCCCGCAACAGGTTGATGATGGCCACCCCGGCCGCCCCGATGCCCTGGACCACCACCCGCAACGAACCGAGCTCACGGTCCACCACCTTCGCCGCGTTCATCAGCGCCGACAACACCACGATGGCCGTGCCGTGCTGGTCGTCGTGGAACACCGGGATGTCGAGCCGTTGACGCAGCTTGCCCTCGATCTCGAAACACCGAGGTGCCGAGATGTCCTCGAGGTTGATGCCCCCGAAGCCTCCGGCGATCCGCGCGACCGTGTCGACGAAGGTGTCCGGGTCCTGCTCGTCGACCAGGATCGGGTAGGCATCGACGTCGCCGAAGGACTTGAGCAGCATCGCCTTGCCCTCCATCACGGGTAACGAGGCCAGCGGGCCGATGTCGCCGAGGCCCAACACCGCCGAGCCGTCGGTGATGACGGCCACCGCGTTGGACTTGATGGTCAACCGGTAGGCGGCGACGGGGTTGTCGGCGATGATGCGGCACACCTTGGCCACGCCGGGCGTGTAGACCAGCGACAGGTCACCCGGACCGTCGACCTCGCGCGTGACCTCGACGCGGATCTTGCCGCGATCGTGGGCGGCCAGGACCTCGTCGGTGATCGCGAGCAGCTCCACACCCTCCAGCTCGACCAGGGTCGCGGCGACCTCGTCGGCGTGGATCTCGTCGCGCACCTCGACGGTGACGTCGCGGAACACCACGTGCCGTTGTTCGCTGGTGCGTGCGGTGGCCACCACCTCGGCGCCGGATCGATCGATGGCGGTGACCATCGCGCCGAGCATGCCGGGGGACTTCTCGACGGCGACCCGGTAGGTGATGCGTTGGGGTAGCGGTGGCACGTGGTGGGCTCCCTCGGGCGTGACTGCGCGAGGATAGGGGCCGAGTGTGCGGGATCCGGACCGGTGAGTAGATTCGGCGCCGGTGTGGCCCGACCGGGCCGCCCCCTCACCTCTTGCCGACGTCCCGGGAGTGCCATGACCTCCGTGCTCGAACAACGCTCGATCGACACGATCCGCACCCTTTCGATCGATGCCGTCCAGCGTGCCAACTCGGGGCACCCCGGCATGCCGATGGGGTGCGCCCCCATCGCCTACCTGCTGTTCCGCGAGGTCATGCAGCACGATCCGAGCGACCCGGGGTGGGTCGACCGGGACCGGTTCGTGCTCTCCGCCGGTCATGGGTCGATGCTGCTGTACTCCTCGTTGCACCTCACGGGTTACGAGGCACCCACGCTCGAGGACCTGAAGAACTTCCGGCAGCTGGACTCCCCGACGGCCGGGCACCCGGAGAACTTCCTGCTGCAGGCGGTCGAGACCACCACCGGGCCGCTCGGGCAGGGCTTCGCCAACGGTGTCGGGATGGCCATCGCCACCGAACGCCTGGCGGCGGAGTTCAACCGACCCGGGCACGAGGTCGTCGATCACCGGGTGTACGGGATCGTCTCCGACGGCGACCTGATGGAGGGCGTGTCCTCGGAGGCGGCGTCGCTGGCCGGGCACCTGCGGCTCGGGAGTCTCACCTACCTGTACGACGACAACGCCATCACGATCGACGGCGGCACCGACATCGCCTTCAGCGAGGACGTGCTCGCCCGGTTCGATGCCTACGGCTGGCACACCCAGCGGGTCGCCGACGGCAACGACCTCGAGGCGTTGCGCACGGCGATCACCGCGGCCGAGGCGGATCCGCGTCCGTCGCTGATCGCGGTGAAGACCGTGATCGGGTTCGGCTCCCCGGCCAAGGCGGGGACCTCCGGGGTCCACGGCGCGCCGCTGGGCGCGGACGAGATCGTGGCCACCAAGGAGGCCTACGGCTGGACCCACGAGGAGTTCGTGGTCCCCGACGACGTGCGTGACCACGTGGACGTCCGCGAGCGCGGCCGGCAGCACCACGCCGACTGGGACGCACGGTTCGCGGCCTACCGGGAGGCGCACCCCGACCTCGCCGCGGAGTTCGAGCGCCGGGTCGTGCGCGGTGAACTCCCCGAGGGCTGGCAGGACGCGCTGCCGGACCTCGACGGCAAGGACGCGACGAGGAAGCACTCCGGGGCGGTGATCAACGCCCTGGCGCCGGTGCTCCCGGAGCTGTTCGGCGGGTCGGCCGACCTGGCGGCGTCCAACAACACCGACATCGACGGCGGCGGCAACTTCGCGGCGGTCGACGATCCGTACGCCACCTCGCCGTCACCGGGTCAGCCCGGCGACCAGGAGGCACCGACCGGCCGGATGGGGCGCAACCTGCGGTTCGGCATCCGTGAGCACGCGATGGCCTCGGCCGCCAACGGCATGGCGTTGCACGGGGGCGTGCTGCCCTACGTGGCGTCGTTCCTGGTGTTCACCGACTACTGCCGTCCGGCGATCCGTCTGGCCGCGCTGATGCAGACGCGGGTGGTGTACGTGATGACCCACGACTCGATCGGCCTGGGGGAGGACGGTCCCACCCACCAGCCGGTCGAACACGTGATGTCGCTGCGAGCCATCCCCGGGTTGACGGTGTTCCGGCCCGCCGACGGTGACGAGGTGGTCGGTGCCTGGCGAAGCGCCATCGAGTCCGACGGGCCGTCGCTGATCGCGCTGACGAGGCAGGGGCTCCC
>PWLR01000152.1 GCA_003558435.1 Nitriliruptoraceae bacterium
CGGTACTGGCCTGTTCGACCGCCAGGGGGTAGGAGAACCCGCCGGCCCAGAGCAGTGCCGCCAGCCAGATGACCACCCCCAAGAGGAACCCGAACTGCAGGGCCTGGTTCCAGGTCGTGCCACGCATCCCACCGATGACCACGATGCCGGCCACGGCCACCGTCGAGACGACGACCCCGGTGGCGTAGGGCGACAACCCGGCGATGCCCTCGCCCACCAGCAGCTCCCAGGTCACCCCGCTGCCGACCGCCTGGGGCACGAGGTAGCTGAGGATCACGAGTTCGACCGCCACGACCGCGGCGACGCGGACCTGCGCGGAGTCGAACCGGACCGCGAGGAAGTCGGGCAGCGACACCGTCCCGAGCCGGCGGAGCGGTGCCGCCACGAACAACAGCACCGGAACGAACCCCGCCGCGAACCCGGTGGCGTACCAGACCCCGTCCAACCCCGATGCGTACACGGCGGCCGCGACCCCGAGGAACGACGCCGCCGACAGGTAGTCGCCACAGATCGCGCCGGCGTTGGTGATCATCCCCGTGCGCCGGCCCGCGAGGAAGAAGTCCACCGTCGTCGCCCGGGTGTGGCGCCAGGCGACCACCGACACCAGGATCGCGACCAGCGCGAACACGGCCAGGCTGGCGGTGTCGATGCCGCTCACCGCGGCAGCTCATGGTCGTCGTCGTCGGAAGTGCCGAGCATGCGGCCCTCGACGCTGCGGGCGAGGGTGGCGGCGGCGACGCCGAGTGCGAGGAAGAACGCGTACAGCCCGCCCGCCACGACCACGAAGCTGGGTGACATCCCCCCGAGCAGCCGAGAGCCCGACCACCACGGCAGCGACAACGACAGGACGGGCACCGACAGGATCGCCAACGCGAAGATCAGGGCGTACCCGAGGGCGATCCGACGCTGGGTCCGCGCGGCCGCTGCGACCTCGGAGGGTCCGTCGAACTCCTCGAGACCCCCGGGATCCCCGGGGCCCATCTCCACGCGCGCCATGGCGCCTCCCGCCGCTCACCGCAGCCTATGCGCCGCCCGTAGGCCGGCGGGCACCGCACGGGCGGAGCATCCCCGGACACCCGGTCCGGTCACCTACGGTGTGACCGGTTGTGACGAACGGGCGACGGTGGCACACCCGCATGCGCACGAGGCCCTCGGTCCCGAGGGCTTCCTCCGTGCGCTGGCCCCCTTCGATCGGCTGGACGACGACGCCTTCGCGGAAGCCGTCGCCTCCCTGGAGGTGATCTACGTCCCGGCCGGCACACGCATCCTGGAGCGTGACGGCGAACCGAGCGTGCACCTGAACGTGATCCGCAAGGGCACCGCCCTGTTGTCCCGCGACGGGGTCCCGGCGCTGAGCGTCGAGGCCGGGGAATGGTTCGGGCTGCCCTCGGTGCTCGACGATGCCCGCCCGGAGTTCGACGTCGACGCCCTGGACGACCTGCTCATCTACCGGCTCCCGGGCCAGGTCGTGCACCGCTTGACCCGATCACCGGACTTCGCCGAACAGGTCACCCGCGGGCTGGCGAGCCGGCTGCGCGCCACGTCACGTGCGACGGATGCGGAAGGGGCACCGATCGCCGCCGCGATGGCGGCCGTCTCCACGCTGGTCCGTCGGCCCCTCGTCACGCTCCCCCGCGGAGCCGACGTCGGCGAGATCGCCCGGACCATGCGCGCCGAGGCGATCAGCTCGGTGGTGCTGTCCACCGAGCCGCCGGCGATCGTGACCACCAGCGATCTGCGCGACCGGGTCCTGGCCGAGGGCCACGGCCCCCAGACGCCCGGAGCGAGCGTCGCGTCGCATCCGATCCTGAGCGTGGACGAGAGCACGTCCATCACCGAGGCGCGGGTGACCATGCTGGAGCGCTCGATGCACCACCTCGGTGTCCAACGGGACGGGCGACTGGTCGGCATCATCACCACCGGGGATCTGCTCCGGTCCGATGCCTCCAGCCCGTTCCACGTCCAGCGCGAGCTGGCAACCGCACCGCGCGACGCGCTCGCCTCCGTGCCGGACCGACTCCACGCGACCGTCGCGGGTCTGCTGAGCGGCGGTCTGTCACCCCTGGAGGTCACCCGGACGGTCTCGATGCTGACCGACGTGTTGGTGCGTCGTGCGATGAGCCTCGCGGCGGACGAACTCGGTCCTGCGCCGTGCGCCTACGCCTGGTTGACGCTCGGCTCGGACGCACGACGTGAGCAGACGCTGCTCACCGACCAGGATCACGCCCTGGTCCACGAGGAGACCGATGACGAGGGCGTGGCGTGGTTCCACGCGTTCGCGACCGACGTCACCGATCTCCTGGCGCTGGCCGGCTTGCCCAAGTGTCCCGGCGGCGTGATGGCCACCAACTGGTCGGGGACCATCGAGACCTGGCGCGACCGGTACGCGAAGTGGATCACCGCTCCGGACGTGCGGGCGCTGTACGAGACGAGCATCTTCTTCGACCACCGTGTCGTCGCCGGAAGCCTCGAGGTCGGCGAACTCGACGAGGTGGTGCGTCAACACCGCGGCGACGGGGTCCTGATCGCACGCCTGGCCGCTGCGGCCGGCACCTCGCGAGCCCCGCTCGGGCTGTTCCACCGGATCCGCAGCACCGCCGACGGCACCGTCGACCTCAAGGCCGGGGGCATCAACCCGATCATCGCCCTGGGTCGGGTGCTCGCGTTCGAGGCCGGCAGTTCCGTTCGGTCCACCACCGACCGACTGGAGGTCGCCGTCGAGCACGGCGCACTGGCCCGCGACGCCGCTGACGAACTGACCGAGGCGTTCCGCTTCTTCCAGCAGCTACGGCTCGAACAGCACCAGCGCGCATGGCGACAGCGCACCGAACTGACCAACAAGATCCTGCTCGAAGAGCTGACGCCGACCCGTCGACGCCACCTCAAGGAGGCGTTCGTCGCGGTCGGCCGCATCCAGCAGGCCACGATCCAGCGCCTCGGTGGCGAAGAGGTGTCGCGGTGACTGCGGCGTTCGGCCCCACGCTCGGGTTGTCGCTGGGGCTCGTGCGTGGACGCCGCGTGCTCCGCCGCCGGGGCCACCCGCCGCGGCTGCTCGCCCTCGACCTCGAGACCACCGGCTTCGACCCCGACACCGCCGAGGTGATCGCGATCGGCACGGTCCCGATCGTCGACGGGGCGGTGAGGATCGGGGAGATCATCTCGACGCTGGTACGTCCAGCGGCCGGCACGGCGGAGGACGGCATCGCCGCTCACCATCTGAGACCCAGCGAGGTCGCCGTGGCACCGCCGTTGCACGAGGTGCTCCCCGAGGTGCTGGACGCCATCGCCGAGGCGGATGCGCTGCTGGTGCATCACGCGCCGCTCGACATCCGGGTGCTGCGCAGGGCGTGTGCGGCGATGCGCTGCCGTTGGCCGAACCCGGCCATCATCGACACGGTGGAACTCATCGGTCGGTGTCGTGCCCGCGAACGGGCCACCGGTGGCGGGAAGCGACTCCCCCGCGACCTCTCCGGCGCCCGTGAGGCGCTCGGACTCCCACCCCATCAGGCCCATGACGCGGCGGCCGACGCCGTCGCGACCGCCGAGCTCTACCTTGCCCTGCGAGCCCGTCTCGCTCGGTGACGAGCCGTTCCGAGGAGGACACGATGCACGTACCACTCACGATCAACGATCACCTTGCGCGGGCGGTCACGGCCTACGGGGACCGGATCGGGTTGGTGGACGAGCCCGATCAGCCGGCGGCATCGCTCGGCGAGCTCACCTATCGCGAGGTGCGCGAACTCGCCGATGCGCAGGCCGCCGCGCTCGACCGCGACGGCGTCGCGGTGGGTGACCGCATCGCCATCCTGTCGCAGAACAGTGCGCGGATGATCGTGTCGCTCTTCGGGGTGTGCGGGACCGGCCGGGTGTTGGTGCCGATCAACTTCCGGTTGAACCGCGAGGAGATCCGCTACATCCTCGAACACAGCGGGGCGACGACGTTGTTGGTCGACCCCGAGCTCGAGGACACCGTCGCGGGGCTCGACGTCGCACGCACGCTCGTGCTCGGTCGCGACGACGATCAGCTGTACCTCCACGATGTCGCCCCGGAGACCTGGGTCGCGGACGAGAACGCGACCGCGACCATCAACTACACCTCCGGCACCACCGCGCGCCCGAAGGGCGTGCAGCTGACCCACCGCTCGTTGTGGCTCAACGCCACCACGATCGGCTGGCACTCGGGGCTCAGCGACCGCGACGTCTACCTGCACACGCTTCCGCTGTTCCACGTCAACGGCTGGGGCATGCCCTTCGCGGCCGCCGCGATGGGGGTGACCCAGATCCTGCTCCGCAAGGTCGACGGCCACGAGATCCTGCGTCGCATCCGTGACCACGGCGTCACGTTGCTGTGTGGTGCGCCCGCCGTGATGGCCGCGGTGCTCGACGCGGCACGCGACTTCGACGAGGTGCCGGGCCATGGGCGGGTACGGATGCTCGTCGCCGGGGCGCCACCACCGACCCGCACCATCGAACGCGTCGAGACCGAACTCGGCTGGGAGTTCATGCAGCTCTACGGTCTGACCGAGACCGCTCCGCTGCTGACCTTCAACCGCTCGCGCGCCGAGTGGGACGGGCTCTCCCCTGCCGAACGCGCCGGGAAGTTGATGCGTGCCGGTGCCCCGGCCCTGGGCGTGACCCTCGAGACCGACGAGCGCGGCCAGGTCCTCGCCCGAGGCAACCACGTGTTGACCGGCTACTGGGAACAGCCGGAGGCGAGCGCCGAAGCGTTGGCCGGTGGTTGGTTCCACACCGGTGACGGCGGCACGATCGACGACGAGGGCCACCTCACCATCGTCGACCGCAAGAAGGACGTGATCATCACCGGTGGTGAGAACGTCTCGTCGATCGAGGTCGAGGACGCGCTCCACGGGCACCCTGCGGTCGCCGAGGTCGCGGTCATCGGCGTCCCGAACGAGCGCTGGGGTGAGACCGTCAAGGCCCTGGTGGTGCCCACGGCCGAGCATGCGGACATCACGGAGGAGGAGCTGATCGCCCACTGCCGCGAGAGACTGGCGCACTACAAGTGCCCGACGTCGATCGAGCTGCGTGACGGGCTCCCCCGCACCGCCACCGGCAAGCTGCAGAAGTTCCGTCTGCGGGAGCCCTACTGGGAGGGTCAGGACCGCAAGGTCAGCGGCGGCTGAGCCGGCGGGTCGATCGCGCCAGGTGCGGTCCCGGCCGGGTGGCCGGAGACCCGTCGAGCGCTCGTACCGCCGCCGGGTCAACCTCCTGACGTCCCCCCCGCAGGAGCTCGACAGGAGCCCGCCGTGACCGAGGCTCGCGACGTCGTGCGCCACCACGTGCTGCGTTTCACGGGGGCGGTCACCGCACGGAGCCTGATCGGCATCGCCGGCGGTGTCGCGCTCGCGGCCGCGACGCTCGGTCTCGACCGGACCCTGGGCTGGACGGCGCCGGTCCCGACCGAGAACGCCCGGGTGGTCTCCGGCGCACTGCTCAGCGGGGTCCTGACCATCGCGGTGTTCACCCTGTGGATGCGCACCGTGGTGGTCGGGTTGGCGTCGGGACAGATCTCCCCGCGCGTCGTCAGCAGTTACCTCGACGACCGGTTCCAACGGGCGATGACCGGGTGGATGGTCGGCGCACTGACCTACCTCGCAGCGGTCGCGCTGGCCCTGCCCACCGGCCTCGGGGATGCGGAGAACTCCCCCGATGGTGGTGTGCCGCTGCTGAGCGGGACGCTCGCCCTGCTGCTCGGCGTGGCGGCGCTGGTCGCGCTTCTCGCCGCGATGCGACACGCCGTGGACAGCCTCTCGCCACCTCACCTGATCCGGGTACTCGCTGACCAGGCCAACGAGCGCGTGGCGAGCCCGCGGCTCCCCGACGACCCGTTGCCCGAGGTCAGGCCCGATCCCCTGGAGCTGCAGCACCTGCGCAGCGAGTCGATGGGGTGGATACGCGAGGTCGACTACGGGTCGATCACCGCGCGGCTCCCGGCCGGGAGCATCGCACTGCTCCCGCTGGCGATCGGTGATTTCGTGGCCCCCGGCGAGACCCTGTTGCTGTTCGACGACGAGGTGGCCGACGACGACCACGACCAGATCCGGACCGCGATCGTCATCGACCGGACCCGCGACACGGATGCCGATCTCGCGTTCGCGGTCCAGCAACTGGTCGACGTGGTCCAGCACGCGCTCGGTCCGAACTCGAACGACACCTCGACCGCCTACGAGGCGCTGGTCCACCTTCGCGCCGTGCTCCACGGTGTGCTCCGGCGGGGTCGGGCGTCCGGGTGCTACGACGGCGGCGAGGACCGGATGGTGGTCTGCACGGCGGGATGGGAACCCTCGGACCACCTCGATGCCGCGCTCGAGCGTCTCCGCAACGCCGTGGCGCGCGACACGGTGGCGACACGCTCGCTGATGGACACGCTGAAGTTGTTGCAGCACACGGCGGAGGAGGTCGACGACGGACGCAGCCAGCAGTTGCTGATCGCCGAACAACACCGTCTGCAGGAACTGGCGGAGACCCGGCAGTAGCCGCGGACGTGACGGGGTGAACCGTCGACGGTGCACACCACCCAGCTCAACCGGCGCCACGTCGTCGTACGGTCGGTGGTGTCGACGAAGGTCAGGACCGGCACGTGACCAGCCCCGATGCGACCGAGGCCGGATCGTTGGTGCGCCGGTGGTCGCGGTCGTCTGGGCCGTGGCCGAATTCGCCCAGCTCGGCGGCCAGATCCGGGACCTCCCGCGTACCGGGGTACCGGGCGAACTGACCCTGCAGGTCGATGAGCCCACCAGCCTGGTCGTCTACGACGAGCGCCGCTCGTGGACGACCCCGATCGGTGGCCCGTATCCGGACATCGAGGTCGAAGGTCCCGACGGCGAGGTCGACGTCGCGCCCTACCGGGCCGTGATGAACTACCGCTGGTGGCGCACGGTCGGACAGGCGCGGGCCACGTTCGAGGCCGAGGAGCCAGGGATCTACACCCTGACGGCGCAGGGCGACCCGCCCGGTGACACCCGCGTGACCGCCGGTCCGAGCTTCGTGACCTCGGTGGTCACCACTCTCCTCGGGCCAGGCGTGGTGCTCGCGCTGGGCTTGCTGGCCGCGGCCGTGTCGGCGGGGTACCGGGCCGCGAGGCGGCGTGAGCCAACGGGCGCACGCGGGGGACGCTCCGGATCGAGTCGGTCGGGGAGCTGACGCCGGGCACCAGCGCCTACGCTCGGCCACCCCTGGTCGAGGAGCCTCCGTGAGCACCCCATCCGCCTCGGCATCAGCCGAACGCACCGCCCGTTACCGTCGCCTGAACCGCTTCAACCTCGTCATCGGCTCGATCCACCTGGTCCAGGCCGTGGTGCTGGTCGTGCTGTCGAACGACCTGGCCCTGCCGGTGTTCGCGACCTTCCTGTCCGACGATCCCGTCATGCAGGAGGGTCTCGGGGAGCCCGAGCTGCAGTTCTCCATCCGTATCGGGTTCGCGGTCGCGATCTTCGTCGCGTTCGCCGCTGCCGATCACCTGCTCATGGCCGGCCCGTTACGCGGCTGGTACGAGCGGCGGCTCGACGGCCGTGCGAACACGGCCCGGTGGATCGAGTACTCGGTGAGTTCCTCGATCATGGTGGTGCTGATCGCCCAGCTCACCGGGATCTGGGACCTGGCCGCGCTCGGGGCCATCTTCGCGGTCAACACCTCGATGATCCTGTTCGGTCTGGTCATGGAACGCCGGGAGGATCCGGAGACCGCGGACTGGACCGCCTACTGGTCGGGGACGTTCGCCGGGCTCGTGCCGTGGGCGCTGCTCGGCTACTACATCATCGCCGCCGGCGGCGAGGTGCCGAACTTCGTCTACGTGATCTACATCGTGCAGTTCGTGCTGTTCTTCACCTTCGCGCTGAACATGTGGCTGCAGTACAAGCAGATCGGCCGGTGGCGCGACTACATCCACGGCGAGTACGCCTACATCATCCTGAGCCTCGCGGCCAAGACCCTGCTCGCCTGGCTCGTGTTCGGCAACGTGCTCCGGTCCTGATCGACCGGAGCACGTCGTCATGCCGAGATGTGCAGCTCAGGCCCCGCCCAGTTCGGTGTTGGGTGCCTGGTCCTTGGTGGGGCTCGCCGGACGGACGTCCCGTCGTGTCACCGCCGGGTAGCGCATGTTCTCGACCAACTCCATCAGGTCCTCCGGCGGAGGCTCGGTCGACTTCGACACGATGATCGCGACGGCGAAGTTCACCAGTGCGCCGATCGTGCCGATGCCCTCCGGGCTGATGTCGAAGACGGTCGATCCGGGCGAGATGTACAGCGACCAGATCATGTAGGTCGCGGTGAACACCAGCCCGGCACTCATACCGGCGGCGGCACCCTTCGCGTTGCAGCGTTTCCAGAAGATCCCGAGCACGAGGGTCGGGAAGAAACTCGCCGCCCCCAACCCGAACGCGAACGCCACGACTTGTGCCACGAACGCGGGTGGATTGATGCCGCCGATCACGGCGATCACCACGGCCCCCGCCATGGCCAGACGTCCGACGAGCAGCTTCTCCGACTCCGACGCGTGGCCCTTCTTGATGCGACGGAAGTAGAAGTCGTGAGATGCCGATGAACTGATCACCAGGAGCAGACCGGCCGCGGTCGACATGGCGGCGGCCATACCGCCGGCAGCCACCAACCCGACCACGGGGGCGGGAAGACCCGCGATCTCCGGGTTGGCCAGCACCAGGATGTCGTTGTCGACGGTCAGGTCGGCACCGTCGTCCGGGTTGTTGCTGATCGACTCGATGGTCTCCGCCTCGGGGTTCACGATCACCAGGCCGGTGGCCTCCCAACTGTCGACCCAATCGGGCAGCTCGGTCGCTGCCGTCCCACCGACACCGTCGAGGATGTTGAACTTCGCGAACGCCCCGACCGCCGGCGCGGTCGAGTACAGCAGCGAGATGAACAGCAGCGCCCAGAACGCGGAGTACCGCGCGCCACGGACCGACTTGGTGGTGTAGAAGCGGATGATCACGTGGGGTAGCCCCGCCGTGCCGATCATCAGCGACATGGTGACCAGGAACACGTCGATCTGGGGGCGGGCCGTGAACGGTTCGGTGTAGGAATCCAGCCCGAACTCGATCGACAACGCGTTGAGTTCGGCGAGCACGGACCCGAACGAGATCTGCGGGATGGGGAACCCGGTGATGGTCTGGGCGATCGCGAACGCCGGGATCAGGTAGGCGACGATCAACACCGTGTACTGGGCCACCTGGGTCCAGGTGATGCCCTTCATCCCACCGAGCACGGCGTAGGTGAAGATGATCGCGGCAGCGACCGCCACCCCCCCGGCAACGGGCAGGTTGAGGAACCGGCTGAACACGATGCCGCCACCACGCATCTGACCGACGACGTAGGTGAACGAGATCAGGATCGCCGCGCCCGCCGCGATGGTGCGCACCAGTTCGCTGTAACGGTCGCCGACGAACTCGGGCACCGTGAACTTGCCCCACTTGCGCAGGTAGGGCGCCAGCAGCAGGGCGAGCAGCACATAGCCGCCGGTCCAGCCCATCAGGTAGATCGCACCGTCGTAGCCGAGGAAGGCGATGAGCCCGGCCATGGAGATGAACGAGGCCGCCGACATCCAGTCCGCGGCGACCGCTGCACCGTTGGCGACGGTCGGGATGCCCTGTCCCGCGACGTAGAAGCCGGCGGTCTCCTTCACCCGGCTACGCCAGGCGATGTAGATGTAGACCGCGAAGCTGATGACGATGAAGATCGTGGTCCAGAACTGGATGGCGCTCACAGTCGCTTCCCCTCTGCGTCACGCTCGTCGACCCCGAACTCCGCATCCAGACGATCCATGCGCAACGCGTAGATGAGGATCAACACCACGAAGGTGTAGATGGCCCCTTGTTGCGCGAACCAGAACCCCAGAGGGAAGTCCGCGATGACGATCTCGTTCAGCTGCTCGACGAAGAGGATCCCGGCGCCGAACGACACCGCGAACCAGACGACCAGCAGGCCGACCATCAGGCGGAGGTTGCGTTTCCAGTACTGCTCGCGCCAATCGTCTTCCGGCGCCTCGGGTTGCCTCGACTCGCTCACGCTGATCTCCCATGTCCGGTGCGTCCGGCGGATCGTTCGTCGGTGCGACATGTCGTCAGCGACCGATCACTCCCGTTCCCGGGTGACGCAAACACCGGTGCCATGACGTGGCAACACCCGGATACACGAGCGGGGGGAACCCCCGAGCGAGCGGTCCCATCCGTGCTCCGGACGGGACCCGAGGCCTCGATGGACCGTTCGGAGGGGGTCAACAACCGTTGGCCGGGCGGAGCGGTCCGTTCGCCGAGTCACCCTGTTCGACGTCTTCTCGCGGGGGCTAGCGTCACCGACATGGATATCACCACGCCCCCATCGACCGCCGCCTCGCCCGCTGCGACGACCGGTACGCCGGCCGTCGCCGACGCCCCGCGGTGGCCCTACGCCGGGCACGGTCAGCAGACCCTGCTGTGGGCCAGTGTCCTGATCACGGTCGGGGCGTTCCTGCCCTGGTTGATGACCGGGGTCGGCACGTTCACCGGGATGCGCGGCGCCGGCAGCTGGACGGTGTTCGCCGGGGTCATCGGTCTCGGGGTGTCGTTGGTGCGCAGCCGCCGGGTCGTGCTCGCTCACGCCATCGGTATCGCCGCGATCGCGATCGTGCTGCCGGGCTGGCAGTTGATCCACACGATCAGCCTGGTCGGTTTCCGCGGTTGGCTCCCCGGCATCGGCCTGATCATGACGCTGGGCGGCGGCATCGTCATCGCCGGCGCAGCGCGCGAGATCCACGCCGATCGCTGAGCTCGGACACCACTCCGATACGACCGCGGGCCCGCCGGAGTTCCGGCGGGCCCGCGGTCGTATCGCCGGCTCGAGCCGGCTCATGGAGGGTCAGGCAGCCCGGCCCTCGCGGCCGATGGCGGCCAACTCGTCGATGCGCCTGGAGACCGGAGCGGTCAGCTTCTTGAGTTCCTTGCGGACCTTGAACCGGTTCTCGCGCTTGTACGTCGCGTCCGGCAGCGACAGGCGCAGGATGCCGCGGATGACCGTGCCGAACTGGTGGTGGATCGGTCCGGTGTGGTAGTCGATGCCGTAGCGGTCGCAGATCTCCCGGACCTCCACCGCGATGTCGGCGTACCGGCGCGAGGGGATGTCGGGGAACAGGTGGTGCTCGATCTGGTGGCTGAGGTTGCCGGTGAGCAGGTGGAACAGCGGGCTCCCGGTCAGGTTCGCGGAGCCGAGCATCTGACGCAGGTACCAACGCGCCCGGGTCTCGTCGACGATGTCCTCCTCGGTGAACATCTCGACCCCGTCGGGGAAGTGCCCACAGAAGATGACCGTGAACGCCCACAGGTTGCGCACCACGTTGGCGGAGACGTTGCCCGCGAAGGTCGCGGGCGCCGCCGGACCGGCGAGCGCCGGGAACAGCACGTAGTCACGCAGGGCCTGCTTGCCGGCCTTGGCGCGGATCGCGGCGGCCAGGGGCTTGGCCTCCTCGAGCGGGTGGTCGCCCTCGAGCATCTCCTCCATCTCGAGGCCGTGCAGCGCGATGCCGTACTCGAAGATGAACGCGAGCACCAACGCGGTGATCGGGTTGGCCAGGTCACGGGCCCGCCAGGGCTGCTGGTCGGTGACCCGCAGCACCCCGTAGCCGACGTCGCGGTCCATGCCGACCACGTTGGTCCACGTGTGGTGGATGACGTTGTGCCCGCTCTTCCACTGCTCGGAGGGGCCGGGGATGTCCCACTCGTAGGTGCGCGAGTGGATGGCCGGATCCTCCATCCAGTCGTACTGGCCGTGCAGGACGTTGTGGCCGATCTCCATGTTGTCGAGGATCTTCGACAGGGCCAGTGCCGCGACGCCGCCGAACCACGCGGGCGGCAGGACGCCGACCTGCAGCAGGGCGCGGCCGCTGGCCTCGAGGCCCTTCTGGATCTTGATCATCCGTCGGATGTAATCGGCGTCGACCTCGCCGAGGTCGGCCTCGTGCTTCTCACGGATCGCGTCGAGCTCGCGACCGAGTTCCTCGACCTGCTCCGCGGTCAGGTGCGCCGCGGAGGGCGGCAGGCGGAACGGCGCCGGGGTGACGCCCCGGGGTAGGGCGTCGGGGACGGTCGCGTTGGCGGGGGTGTCGGGGCGGTCGTACAGAGCGGTGGCTGCCACGGTGGGCTCCTGAATGGTCGTCGTGCAGTGGTGGAAAGTCTGGGGGCTGCGGCTCAGAGATCGAGGATGACGTCGCCCGCGGCGACGGATACGCAGATCTGGACCTGTTCCTCCGGCGCGTCGGAGCGACGGCCGTTGCGCAGATCGACGGTGCCGCCGGCGACCTTGTGCTGGGTGCAGGTGCGACAGATACCCATGCGGCATCCGGACTCCGGGGCCAGCCCCTCGTCCTCGGCCTGTTCGAGCAACGAGCGGCCGTCGTCGGAACGCTCGATCCCGCTGGTCGCGAACCTGATCGTGCCGTCACCGGGCTCGGCGGACGTCTGCAGCACCGGCGGTGTGAACCGTTCGACCTGGAGCTGTTCGACGCCACCGAGGGTCTCGTAGTGCGCCTCGACGGCATCGACCAGCCCCGTCGGACCACACGCGAAGGTCGGCACCTCGAGGTGGTCCGGGACGAGGTTGTGCAGGTGTGCCGGGACGAAGCGGCCGGTGAGCGGACCGCGTTCTCCGGGGCCGGTGGTGACGATCACGACCTGCGCGTGGGGCATCCGTTCGGCGATGCGTTCCAGGTCGGCGGCGAACGCCACATCCGCCCGGGTCCGCGCATAGTGCAGGAACGTGACCCGGCCGCGATGGCCCTCGTCGGCGAGGGTGCGCAACATCGACGCCATCGGCGTGATGCCACTGCCACCGCTGATGAGCACCAGACGGTCCGGCCGAGGATCGGGGAGCACCACATCGCCGGTCGCCGGCGAACACGCCAGTGCCTGCCCCGGCCGAACCTCGGAGGCGAGGTGCCCGGAGACCAGGCCCCCTTCCTTCCGCTTGACGGTGATCGTGAGATGGCCGTCGGCCCGGTGCTGGGAACTCGACACCGAGTAGGTGCGGGTGCGCAACGCCCCATCGATCTGCACCCCGATACGCACGTGCTGTCCGGCGACGAACCCCTGCCAGCTCTGGTCGGGCCGCAGGGTGATCGTGGTCATGTCGGGAGTCTCGCGATACACCTCGGTGACGAGTGCCCGGCCACCTTCGAGCGTCCACAGCGGGTGGACCGCCTCCAGGTAACGGCTGACTCCGTGCGGCGTGGTCAGGCCCTCGACCAGGCGGTTGTCCAACAGACGGCGCACCGATCCGGGCAGCGGACCGACCCGCGCGGTGAGCCTGGCTCGTCGCGCGCGTAGGCCCCCGGCTGGCGAGGGGCGGACATCAGTCGACACGTGGTTGTTCTCCGGGTGGGATCCGAGTGCTCCGAGGTGAACGCACGAGCCGGAACTCGACCTGCATCCGGTCTGCGTGGTGCTCTCCAGTTACGGTTAGTTACGGTTCCGTAACCGTAGTTAGTGTCGGCGCTCACTGCCCGGTAGTCAAGGTCATCCCGCCGCCGTTCGGTCACCGCCCGGCGACTGCCGGGAGCCCATCCGGGCAGTCGGACCCCTCAGCTGGCGAACGCCAGGACCGAACTCAGCGTCGCCGGCACGAAGCAGCACACCAGCGCAGCGACCATCCCCAACCGAACGAGGTGGACGCGACGGCGCAGATCCGCGCGGTAGTGCGCCCAGAGGGCGTCGCTCCCCCGTCGCAGGATCTCCTCCGCCAGCTCCGGCCCCGACGCCCGGGACACATCGTCGACCAGCGTCCCGAGGGCCCGGGCATCGAGACCGACGGGCGCGGGCGCCACCGCTCCCGCCGACTCGATCGCCAGGCGGACCGGGTGTGCCACATAGTCCGGTGCCGCAGCCTCGAGTGCCTCGATCCCTTCCGCACCCGCGGCGGCGTACAGCTCGGCGGTGTCGAGCGTCTCGGCCACCTGATCGGCCCACTGCAGTGACTCGTTCAAGGCGTGCTCCTGCTCGCGGAGCCACTTGATGTTCGCCTCGGGGAGCCGCCCCACCCGGTTCGCGCCGACCACGGTCAGCATGCCGGCCAGGACCAGCAGCGACCAACCGAACAGCCCGACGGGACGAGCACCGCCGACGAAGGCCACGGCGGCGGCCGTCAGGGGCAGTATCGGCAGGAACCTCGCCCCCATCCGCGTCTCGGACCTGATCTTCGAGGCCGTCCGGCGATCGGTGTCATCCGTTGCGAGCGCGCGCGCCTGCACGTTCGCTGCGGCGCCGCACAGCACTTCGGGGGCCACGTTCATCTGCTGCGCGACCCGTGTGACGGTGGCGGCGAGGCCTCCGCTCAGCCTGGGCGCCCCGCTCGGTGCGTTCCCGACCACGATCGATGTCGAACTCCCGGACCACCTGGGGCCCGGCCCGGCAACTCCGAAGGCGTCGAGACCCGAACTCGCCCCGACGAGCCGGCCATCGGAGACACGGCGCATGATCACCGACCCGAAGCCGACGAGTGCGAGCACGGTCAGGGCCAGGACGACGACGAGCACATCGATCGCGGTCGCCGAGGGCCCGACGACCGCGGCGCCGGCAACGGGTTCACCGGCAGGGGCCTCCCCCGCGTCCCCGGTGCTCGGGGTCGCTTCGGGAGCAACCTCGACCGCCTCCTCATCGTCGGTCGGTCCATCGTCCGACTCCGAGGTGGCCCCGGCCTCCGGTGCAGGGTCGCCCTCTCCGGCAGCAGCGTCACCCGACCCGGTAGCGGTGGTGGACGGTGACAGGCCATCGCCTCGATCGGACGGCTGACCCGGAGGCGAGCTGGTCCGCCCCATCACGGAACCCTCGCTCGACGCGGACTCGGACCTCGGCGCGGACTCGGACCTCGGCGCAGGCTCCGACCTCGGCGCAGGCTGAGTGTCCTCACTCCCACTGGAAGTTCGACTCGGTCGCTGGCCGGCACTCGGGGCGGCTTCCTGACGCGACTCACGCCGCGAGTCGGGCGGGGGATCACCGCCCAGCTCGGATCCGTCCCCACGTTCCCCTGTCGGAGCATCCGGACCCGAGCCAGGCTCGGCTCTCGGAGTTCGGGCCTCATCCCCGTCCGTGCCGTCTTCGTCGCCGTCGTCGCCGTCCTCGTCGCCAGCAGGCTCGGATGACCCCGGATCCTCGGCGTCCGGTGATGATGGTTCGGGGAGAGCCTCGGAGCCGGTGTCCTCCGGTGCCGCTTGGGACGGCTCGATATGCCCCACGCTCAGCGGCAACACGACCACGAGAGCGATGACCACGGCCGCGATCGGCGGAGTCGCCCGACCGCGAGACCGGCCCACGTGGCCGAGCGATGTGGACGATGGGGACACCGGTGCTCTCCGACCCTCCCTGTGGGCTCATGACGGTGGACCGGCATGTCACTCGAGGGGGACGTAACGTCGCAGGCGGTGGATGGCCTCCCGAGAACTGACCGGGCTAGCGTGCGGTGATCTCCGCTGGACTCAACCGGACACGGCCGTGCCAGAATGCCGGGCAGCATCCGACCCGGACGGCCGGACCCGGTCACCGGTCGTCCCGGGGTCGTCGGCTGCACCACACGGCCGGCGTGCGCCATCCCTCCCCAGCGGCCATAGGCTCCGCCACGGATGCTGTTGGAGCGACGTCCTTCACGCCGGCTCCCGGTGCCCGACGCGGTGTCGGTCACGATCACCACATCCACCGAGCAGCACGAGAGGACCATCGTGAGCGTTACCGATCAGCATCTGCCCACACCGACGATCGCGCCCGCCGACGGCAAGCTCGGGGTCGTGTGTGTGGGCCTGGGCGCCGTCGCCACGACCTTCATCGCGGGGGTCGAGCTGATCCGTCGCGGGATGGCCGACCCGGTCGGGTCGCTGTCGCAGATGGGCACCATCCGGCTGGGCAAGCGCACCGATCAGCGCGCGCCGGTGATCAAGGACTTCGTGCCGCTCGCAGCGCTCGATGACATCGTGTTCGGGGCATGGGATCCCTTCGAGGACGATGCCTACGTCTCGGCGGTCAAGGCCGGGGTCCTCGACGTGGCCCGACACCTCGAGCCCATCGCGGAACAACTGCGGGCCATCCAACCGATGACCGCCGCGTTCGATCCGACCTACGTGCGCAAGCTCGATGGACCGAACGTGAAGTCCGACACCTCCAAACGGGTACTGCTCGAGTCGATCCGCGACGACATCCGTGGCTTCCGCGAACAGCACGCATGTGACCGCATGGTGATGGTCTGGTGCGGCTCGACGGAGATCTACATCGAGCCGTCCGCCGCCCATATGGACATCGGAGCCTTCGACGCCGCGATCGACGACGACGACCCGACCATCAGCCCCTCGATGCTCTACGCCTACGCCGCCCTGCTCGAAGGCGTCCCCTTCGCCAACGGCGCGCCGAGCCTCACCGTCGACATCCCCGCACTGCGCCAGTTCGCCTCCGATCACAACGTCCCGATCTGCGGCAAGGACTTCAAGACCGGCCAGACCATGGTCAAGACCGCTCTGGCCCCGATGTTCAAGGCCCGCATGCTCGCGATGGACGGCTGGTACTCCACGAACATCCTCGGCAACCGCGACGGCGAGGTGCTCGACGACCCCGACGCGTTCAAGTCCAAGGAACACTCGAAGTTGGGCGTGCTCGACACGATCCTGCAGCCCGATCTCTACCCGGAGCTGTACGGCGACATCGACCATGTCGTGCGCATCAACTACTACCCGCCCCGGGGGGACAACAAGGAGGGCTGGGACAACATCGACTTCCACGGCTGGCTCGGTTACCCGATGCAGCTGAAGGTCAACTTCCTCTGCCGGGATTCGATCCTGGCCGCCCCGTTGTGTCTCGACCTCGCACTGTTCATGGACCTCGCCCAACGCGCCGAGATGGCCGGCATCCAAGAATGGCTCAGCTTCTACTTCAAGTCCCCCCAGGTTGCCCCGGGCCTCTACCCCGAACACGACCTCTACATCCAGCAGACGAAACTCAAGAACACGCTGCGATGGATGATGGGCGAGGACCAGATCACCCACCTGGGCGTCGAGTACTACGCCGACGACTACCTGCCGAGCGAGTGAGCGTGGTCCTGACCGGCGGGTTCACCCCTCAGCTCCGGTAGGTGTCCGCAGAGGGCCCGCAGGAGCGTGCACGGCGCCGATCGCAGGCAGCGCACGGTCCCCGGGCCAGGCATGAGGTGGCGGTGGACACGGGGGTGGGCTCGATCCCTCCTGTCGACACAGCGGGCCTGCGCCAGTCCTCGTCGGCGCGGTTGCGGTTGATGGGCTGCCCGCGTCGCGGTCGGTGCCAGCCCGGGTGGACGGGTGACCCGTCCGGGGTCGCGATCCGGTCGCGCATCCGTCGAGTGCCCCCGCGAGCGTCTACGGTTGCGTGATCAGGGGAGGGGTCGTGATGGACTGGTTCGTGCTTGCTGGGATCGTCGGCTTCTGCTTGTCGATCGCCGTGATCGTGAGGTTCTTCCAGGGCGTCAGTCGGCTGCGGGAGATCTCCGACAAGTTGGACCGGCTGGTGCCCCCACCGCACCCGGAGGTGGCGCACCCGGAGGTACCGAACCCGGAGGTACCGAACCCGGAGGTACCGGACCCGGCTGCGGGCCTACAGGCGATGCCCGGTCCGGCGACGACACGACCCGGCTGGTACCCGGACCCGGAGAACGACGAGTTGGAGCGCCGGTGGACGGGGAGCTCGTGGGCGCTGGACGAGCCGCGTCCCGCGAAGCGACAGCGGACCGAGTGACGCACCACCTCGGTTGGGGTCAGGCCGCGGTCGGCACGGACGGCCCCCACCGGGATCAGTCGTCCGGGACCAGCACCAGACGCTCCTCCTCGGCCCGGTCGAGGGCGTCCGCCGAGAACGCGATCCCGAGGCTGCCACCATCACGCCAAGCGTCGGCCTGATCGGTGTAGTGGGGGTGGAACGGCCGCCCCGACTGGCCGGTCAGGTGGATCCATCTGCCGGTATCGAGATCGCCCATGTCGATCACCATGCGCATCGATGGGACCCAGATCACCTCGTAGCCGTCGACCGCGTTCCAGCCGGTCGCGTTGACGATGTCCGTGCCACCCCCCGCCTCCAATGGTCCGCGGTTGAACAACGCCTCGACGGGCGCGATCCCTGACTCGCCGAAGGTCTGGTGGGTCAGGCTCAAGGTGTGCATCTCCCCCCACCGCCAGGACCCCGGGTCCTCGGAGAACCGCTCGGCGAGTTCGTCGTGCGCCCGCGCCATGGCGGTACGGAGGATCGCATCCCTGCCGCTCGGACCGTCGCCCGAGGGCGGGGTCCACCACGCCGAGTCCGGGTCGTCCACCAACCCGCGCACGATCTCCCACCAGCGCGCCCCACCCGTCGGCCAGGCGAACTCCGGCAGCGTGTCGTGGAAGGTCAACTGCAAGACGTGGCGCCAGGTCGCGTTGAACACCGCGCCCCCGGCCGAGTCGGTGTCGTCCTGCAGGTCCCAGTCGGCCAGGACCTGCTGCACCGAGGCGATGCGTCCGTCGCCGTTGTCGCCCAGGTCGGTGAGCACCGGCACCAGGTTCGCGGCGTTGCCGTTGTGGTTGTCCATCTGCATGGCGAGTAGGTCTTCCGGCGAGAACCGCTCCTGCTCGGCGATGAGTTCCTCGATCCGGGCCGCGCGGTAGCCGAGGTTCGCATCCTCGGTCAGGAACGGCTCGGAACCGGCCGGCAGGACCGGCTGGTTCGCCGTCGCGATGTAGCCGTCGGGCGGGTCCAGTGCCCATGGCAGTTCCTCGAAGTCGAGGAAGCGATCCCAGCCGAACTCGCCGGTCCAGCCCGGCAGTGGCATCGTGCCGTCACCGGTGCGGCGCACCGGGATGCGCCCCGGTGCCTGGTAGCCGATGTGGCCGTCGACGTCCGCGTACACGAGGTTCTGGCTGGGAACCTCGAACCTCGAGGCAGCCTCACGGAAGCTCTCCCAGTCCTCGGCACGCATGAAGCGCGGGATCGCGTCCATCGTGGCGGCGGGATCGAGCGCCACCCACCGCAGGGCGACGGCGTGTTCGTGCTCCGGCACTGCCGCGGCTCCACCGTCGGCCTCGACGAGTGGACCGTCGGCCACCTCCGCCCCGGCGCCGGACACGTCCGAGAACAGGGGGCCGTTCCGGGTCTCACGGATCGTGAGCTCCACGTCCTCGTCACCGGCGACCCGGAGCACCTCGGTGGAGATCCGCAGATCCTCCCACCCGTCCTCGGTGAGGTAGCGATCCCCCTCGAGCCGTTCGATCACCAGGTCCGTCACATCGGGGCCGAGGTTGGTGAAACCCCACGAGACCCGTGCGTTGTGCCCGATCACGATGCCGGGCAGACCGGAGAACGAGAAACCCGCCACGTGGTACGGGCATTCCGGCCCCACCGGCTCGCACCTCAAGCCCACCTGGTGCCAGATCGACGGTAATGACGGCCCGAGGTGAGGGTCGTTGGCCAGCAGCGCCGCCCCCGTGGTGGAGCGCTCCGGAGCGAGCACCCACGAGTTGGAGCCAAGGCCGTCGGCCGCACCGTCGCCGAGCATCATCGGCGCATGGGTCAGTGCGTCATGGGACGCCGCGAGCAGTGGATCGAGGTCCGTGCGCGCGAGGTCCGCCGGAGACCACTCGCCCTCGAGCGGTGCACCGCCCTCGGGCAGGATGGTCGGGTGCCGCTCGGGGAACGCCGGGAACAGATCCTCCCACTCACGTCCGGCGCCGAGGTCGACCCCCTGGAGGCGGGCGCGCAGGAGTTCGTCCTCGAGGTTGGAGCGCAGGTCCCAGGCCATCGCCTTGAGCCACGCAACGGAATCGGTCGGACTCCAGGCTTCCGGCTCGTAGCCACGGGCGCCGGTCACCGGCAACAGCGCGTGTTCGAAGGACAGCTGCGAGCCCGAACGGTCCTGCATCCACGCGTTGACGCCATCGGCATAGGCCTCCAACATCCGCAACGTGTCGTCCTCCAGCATCGCCACCTCCTGTTCGGCGACGCGCCGCCAACCGAGGGTGCGCACGAACCGGTCCGTGTCGAGCTGCGAGGCTCCGAACAGCTCGGCGACACGGCCCGCGGTCACATGCCGTCGGAAGTCCATCTCCCAGAAGCGGTCCTGCGCGTGGACATAGCCCTGCGCCCGGAACAGGTCGTCGCTGGTGGAGGCGACCACGGTGGGCACCCCGTGGTCGTCGCGTATCACCTCGACCGGCGCGCTCAGGCCGGCGAGGGTGAGCTCGCCAGAGGTCTGCGGGAAGCTTCTCCGAACCAGCACGGTGCCGGTCACCGCGGTCGCCAGCAGCGCGAGGACCACGAGCCCGGCGAGCCCGACACCGACCCGCTTCGCCCACCCCATGCCGCCGTCCCCCGGGTCCCGAGCCACCTGCTCGGTCCTACGTCGCCGACGCGACGAACGTGAAGAACCTCTCGCGGAACCGATCGGACGCGTCGAACATCGGACCGTGGCCCGAGTCCTCGAACCACTCGACCTCCACGCGGCCGCCCCGGTCGCGGTAACGGTGCAGGACGTCCCGGATCTGGGTCACCATCTGCTGCGGAGGGAACACGTCCGGGCCGGGCCAGCCCGGCACCACGTCGAGCGAGCCGAGCGTGCCCATCTCCCACGGGGATCCGTCGGCGATCACGATGTCCGCGGAACCGTGGACCCAGAGGATCGGTGGTTTCGTGTCGATGTCGACGACCCCCGACCAGTCGCAGTACTTGCCGGACAGTGCGTTGAGGATCCCCCGGGTCCCCGGCGCGACGCCCGGCCAGTTGTCGGAGGGCGTGCTGTCGCCGGGATAGCCGTCATCACCGGTCTCGGAGAGCAGCAGTTCGTCGAGGAGCACCTCCTCGCGCTCAGGTGGTTCCCGGTGGTCGGGCCGCCAGTAGGACGAGTTCATCACGTTCCGCGGCGAGACCGCGTCGTCGGCGCTGCGATCGTCGGCAGCGATCCGTGCCATGAACGCGGGGTTGCCGGCCCCGCCACCGCTTCCGGCCCAGTCGGGGTGACAGGGCGTGCCATCGCGGTGGGACGCGCCGTGGCCGAAGGGCGAGACCGGATCGATCAACGTGACCGAGGCGACGGCTCGTTGCTGGGCATAGGCCGCGACGGCCGCCCCACCGGTCGACCAGCCCGCGAGATGCACGGCGGTGTCGATCCCGAGCGCCCGGAGCAACGCATGCGTGTCATCGGCCCAGTCGTCCAGTCCGCGTGTCGCGTCGATCGGTACGCGTTCGGTGCGACCGAAACCGCGCATGTCCGGGGCGATGAGGCGGAAACGCTCCGGTGCTGCCGGCATGAGATGCTCGAAGAACCGGCCGGTCGAGAGGTTGCCGTGGATGAGCACGACCGGGACGCCGTCCTCGGGTCCGGATTCGAGGACGTGCATCCTCAACCGGTCCGTGTCGATCTCGTAGCTGCGGACGCCGGGCAACAACTCCGTCATGGACCATCCTCCTACGTCGGGGCGCGGTTCAGGCCAAGGCGGTCCCCGGGAGGTCGTGGGTGGCCACGGAGCGCTTCACCCACACGGCAAAGGCCCCCTCGGCCGCTCGCACGGCACTCCACGTACCGATGACGAGCAGTGATACGAGCTTGATGAACCTCATGGTCTCTCCGCCTGGTGGTGTCCTCGGGGCTCCAGGCTACTCAGCCCCGGTGGGTGCGGTCGGTGCGGTCCCTGGTCACTCTCCCGTGGGCCGAGCACCGTGGCGGGTCGCCGCTCGGGACAGCAGGAACTCGCCGCCGTCGTCGTTGCGACACCGGAGACCGTCGCTGTGCGAGGTGCACGCGATGCCGTCGCGAACCCAACGGCTGCCGTAGGCGAGCTCGAGAGCCGGAGGCGCCCGGTCCTCGAGCCGCAGGTCGGTACACCAGGGCACCGACAGACCGCTGGGCCCGATGCGGATGCCTGCCCAGTCCCCCACGTCATCCGGACATCGGTGTGTCGGACGTGGATCCAGACCCGAGCCGATGTGACAGTCGAGCTGTCCACCGGCGTAGGCGCAGACGATGTTGCCCGACGGCGTGACGAAGTCATCGGGGCCCGACGGGGGATGTGACTCCCCCCGCTCGCGCGCTCGCTGCAGGAGGTCGGTCGGTCGCACCTCCGAGCGCTCCTCGACGGGCTCGGCCGGCGGCGGGGACGGCTCGGGTGCGCCACGGACCTGCTCGCCGTACCCCGCATCCGCCCCCACAGCCAGGTTCCGTTCACTGAACGACGAACCGACCCCGACGCCGGCGCCGAAGCTCGCGACGAACGCCACGGCGATCACCCAGCTGCGGCGTCGTCGTCTGCGCGCCGCAGCGACCGAGGCCCGCGATCGAGCGCGCGACGGGGAGGTGGCGTCGGTGCGATCGCTCACGACAGCTCTCCTCCGCCACCGACGGGTAGGCGCCGGTCCGCTGATCGTCCATACATCGACGCATCGCGGGGCTGCTTGAGAGCTGCCACCCCGGACGCGCGACCCGGCGGCACCACCGCCGACCCGGGCCGGGGACCGCGCGCTCTAGGCTGCGCTCATGCCGGACATCGAAGGACACCGCGAGCGGGCCGAGGAGCGCGTGCCCTCACTGTGGCAGGACGCCGTCACGAGAGGCCGGGGGCACAACCTGCCGATCCTCGGCGCGGGTCTGGCCTTCTTCGGCCTCATC
Organism: Nitriliruptoraceae bacterium; assembly: GCA_003558435.1. Classification (GTDB taxonomy): domain Bacteria; phylum Actinomycetota; class Nitriliruptoria; order Nitriliruptorales; family Nitriliruptoraceae; genus PWLR01. The sequence goes on from PWLR01000152.1 coordinate 22,636, forward strand.
TCCATCGGTCCGGCGATCGCCGTGGGTTTCGGGCTCCTGCAGTTCATCGCCTCGCCCGACGCCGTGGACGCGGTGATCGAACTCCTCGAGGACACGCCGATCGATCAGTTCGGCCTCGTGGACATCATGCGGGACATGGAGGACCAGGCCACACAGTTCGCGGGTTTCAGCCTGCTGTTCCTGCTCTGGCCTGCCAGCACGTTGGCCAGTGGGTGGACGCGCGCGCTCAACGACATCTTCGAGCTGGATGCGGAGGGCCCCTCCGGGCTGAAGGGACGCGTCCGTGGACTCGTTCCCGGCAGCGTGCTGCTGTTCGCCGTCTTCCTGGTGTTCCTCGCGGTCTCGTTCGGTACGGCCCTGGTGGGCGAGGGGGGACTCGTCGCGTTCGCGATCATCCCCGGCACGATCGCGATCCAGTTCGCCTTCAACCTGGTCATCTACCGCTACCTGCCGAGTGCTCGCATCGCCTGGAGCGCGCTGTGGCGCGGAGCCGGCCTCGCGACCGTCGGGGTCGTGCTCGGCACCCTCGGCTTCGTTGCCCTGCTCACCTTCAGCCAGGACTTCGCCGATGAGTACCCGGAACAGCTGGTGACCGCGATCGTGCTCGGGTTCTGGCTGTACGCGACCAACGTCGCCCTGCTCGTTGGCGCCGAGTACAGCTCCGCGAGAGCACGGCAGCAGCGGGGGTGACGTCGACCCGTCGACTCAGCGGTCGGGCAGCGCCTCGAGTCGTGCCCGCAGCGCGGCGACGAGCGCTTCGGGATCTGCCACGGTGACCGTCAGCGCGGGATGCGTCAGGAACTCGCCGAGCAGGGCCCCGACCGGACGGTGGAAGCACACGCACACGCCGGCGTCGGTGTTGGTCCCGAAGGTGACGCCCCGGTCGGCGAACGACAGCCGAGCCCCGATCGCCTTGAACCAGCGGTAGTCGCGGGTGATGCTCACGTCCCGGATGTTGTCCATCGGCGTGCTGAGCCGTAGCAGACCGAACCGTGCCTCGAACCGGCGGTCGTCGACCACGACCCCGCTGGTGCGTCCGATGACACCCATGCCGGCCAGCAACGGCACGAAGCGCGGGTCGAACCGGAACGCGAACCGTTGCGTTGCCACCGTCGTCCACCTCACCCGGGGATCCGACCGTAGCGCTGCGCCCGCTCCAGCCGCTGTCGGTCCGTGTCCGCGGTCGGCGCGTCGCTACGTCGCCTCGTCGCGGTGGACCTGGAAACCCGCGAAACTCTGCGCGGCGGGCATCAACTCGATGACGTTGACGTTGACGTGCGGCGGCTGCGAAGCCGCCCAGTACACCGACTCCGCGATGTCGGTTGCGGTCAGCGGCTCCATCCCGGCGTACAGCGCGTCCGCCTGCTGGCGGTCCCCCGCGTGCCGCACGACCGAGAACTCCGTTTCGGCCATCCCGGGCTCGATGCAGGTCACCCGCAGCCCGGTCCCGTGCAGATCGGCGCGGAGGTTCAGACTGAACTGGTGCACGAACGCCTTCGTCGCGCCGTAGACGTTGGCGCCGGGGTAGGGGTAGCTACCAGCGATCGAACCCAGGTTGATGACATGACCCCGGCCGCGCTCCAGCATGCCGGGCAACACCGCGCGGGTACAGGCGACCAGGCCCTTCGCGTTGGTGTCGATCATCTGTTCCCAGTGGTCCGGGTCAGCGTCCTGTGCCGGCGCGAGGCCGAGTGCCAGGCCGGCGTTGTTGACCAGCAGGTCGATCGCCGCGAACTCCTCGGGCAGGTCGGTGAGGGTGCGGGCGATCGCCGTTCGCTCGCGCACGTCCAACGCGACCGGGAGCAACCGTTCCCCCAGCTCCTCGGCGAGAGCGGCCAGGCGGTCACCTCGCCGTGCCGAGGCGACGACGCGGTGCCCTTCGGCGACGAAGCGGCGCGCGATCGCCTCCCCGAACCCGGCGCTCGCCCCCGTCACGAACACGGTCATCGGGTGGTGGTGGGTCATCGGGAACGCCTTCGGCTCAGATCCCGGCACTCAACCATCTCGCGCGGTTCCGGGCGACTCGCGATCGGCCCGAGGATCGCCCGTGCCCGTCGACGCGGGCTCGTTCGCCGGTGCCCCCGCACGCTCGCGCGCCTGCGTCGCCAGTTCCTCCACGCGGTCCCGGGTCTGATCGACCAGTTCGTCCATCCGGCTACGAGCCTGTTCGATCAGTTCCTCCATGCGCTCCCGGGTGTGCTCGGTCAGTTCCTCGGCCAGGTCCCGGGTGTGCTCGGTCAGCTCCTCGACCCGGGCACGTGACCTCGCGGTGAGTTCCTCGGCCTGGGCCATCGCCCGCTCACGGGCCTGGACGATGCGTTGTTCGATCTCGTGCTGCTCGGCCATGAGCGCCATGCGCTCCCGTGCGCCGGCGACCGTCTCGGACCAGCTGTCCTGGTAGCGCTTGAGGTTCTCCCGGGCGGTCGCCGTCGGTGAGGCCGGCGCCGAGTACGGCGGCCACCACCTGGCATCGGGATCGGCCTGCGGGTAGGCCGCCTGCAGTTCGACGCTGCGATCCATCATCGTGGCGGCGATGCGCCCCGTCAGCGACGAGGCGTTCTCGTCCGACCACGGCGTCAGCACGTCCATCGTCATGGTCACCAACACACCGCGATCGGGGAAACGCACCACCGGCGAGAACCCACGTTGCGCGCCGAAATGGGTCACCACGAGCAGATCCGCACCCGCCTCCAGCGCCAGCCTGGCGGCACCGTGACGGAGCGGCAACAGCGACCCGTCGTGGGTCGTGGTGCCCTCCGGGGCGATCAGGATGGTGCGACCCGACCGCAACTGCGAGACCGCCTCGTCGTAGGCGGCCTCGCGTCCGGTGTCCTGCCCACGCGCCACGGGGATCGTGCCGGCCGCCCGGACGATGAGCCCGAACCCGGGGACGTCGAACAACTCGGACTTGGCCAGCGGCTGACCCCAGTGACCGAGCCGCTTCCACACCGTGTCGGCCACCACGAACGGGTCGATGTTGGAGGTGTGGTTGTAGACCACGACCAGCGGTGCGTCGGGGGGCGGCACGACCTGCGGAGGCCGCGCCTTCACGCGCCAACCGAACCGACGCCGCAGAAGCCACAGCACCATCCGCACCACGAGTCGCCATGCCCACGGCGGGCCGTCCGTCGGTCGTCGAGCCGTGCGCTGCACCGGACCCCTCTCGTGTCGGTCCTCGATGGTCGACCACCGTAGCCGCGCGTCCGGCGGGGCAACGGGTCCGGCCCCGAGCGCGCACATCTGCTCGGATGCACCCGCCCTGCCCAGCCCCTGCTCCCGACCGCGAGGCACCCCATGGCCATCGATCCGACCGGCGCGGACCTCAAGCGCTTCCTCGCCGACGACACCGGTCCGGTGGTGATGCTCAACCTGCTGCGGTTCCGCAGGGACGGCGGACGGGAGCGCTACGCGCGCTACGCCCGGGCCCTGACCGAGGTCCTCCCCCGGTTCGGTGGCGAGGTGGTCTACGCCGGCGACGGTCACACCCCGCTGATCGCCGAGGATGGCCAGGCGTGGGACGCCGTACTGTGCGTGCGGTATCCGAGCCGCGCCGCGTTCGCGCGGATGGTCGCCGATCCGGACTACCAGCGGGTCACCCACCTGCGCACCGAGGCACTGGAGGAAGCGGTGCTGCAGCCCACCTCCGCGTGGTGAGCTGAACGGATGTGGTCGCTGCTACGGATCCTGGCGCTCACCTTCCTGCTCGTCGTCGGTGCGCTGGTCACCGGTCGTGGTGGGTGGCTGTTGCAGGTGCTGGACACGTGGTCGGAGACGTTCGGGGCCACGGCCATGCCCCGGGCACCGCTCAGCCTGTCACCCGTGGCCACCGTCGGCAGTCTGGCCGCCGGTTGCGCAGCGGCCGTGGTCCGCCCGACCCGTCGCGCCGTCGGGCAGTTGGTGACCTTGCTGCACGAGGTCGGTCACACCGTGGTGGCGGCCGCGCTCGGGGCACGTCCGCGGGGGATCGTGCTCCGGCACGATGCGTCCGGGCACGCCACCGCCAGCTGGGTCGGGCAGGCGAGCCCCCTCCGACGCCTCGCCCTGGGAAGTGTGGCGTTCGTCGGACTCCCCGCCGCCGCCGTGGCCAGCGCCTCGGCGGCCCAACTGCTGTTGCTCGTCGGACCGCGGATGGTGTTGTGGAGCGTCGCCGGCGCCGGGGTCCTGGTCGCTCTACTGGCACGAAGCGTCTGGTCGCTGCTGATCGCCTCCGGTACGGCAGGGCTCGCGGTCGCGGCACTCGGCGACACCGCCGAACCGTGGGCCGCGAGCGCCGTGGTCGCGCTGGTGACGGCCGTGGCGGTCAAGACCACCGGCGACAACCTACGGCGCCTGCGAACCCCGATCCGTGAGGGCGACGACGCGCGGGTCGTGGGCGCCAACCTCGGCCTGCCGGCCCGATCCGTGCAGTTCGTGCAGGTGGCACTCGGGGCCACTCTGAGCGGCTTCGCGTTGTGGTGGATCGCACGGCACGCCTACATGGGGTGGTGATACCACCACGGTCAGTCGACCGTAGTGGCCTGAGCTCCGGGACCGGACCAGGGCCTAGCATGATCGGTCGTCCCGGCGCACCGCGCCGCCGCCGAGCTGTTGGGGAGTCGGCGTCCACGGGCGAACGATCAGGGGTGGGTCCCCGCCCACGTGCTCAGGAGCCTCACCATGACCATCGGCGGCAGCATCGGACTCATCGTGCTCGGCGCGATCCTGGCCTTCGCGGTCGAGATCGAACTCGCGGGCCTCGACATCGGCACCGTGGGCGTCATCATGATGATCGGTGGGGTGATCGGTCTCGTGGTCGGACTCTCCATGCGCCAGCGCGCCGCCCGGACCACACGGGTGGTCAACGACGACCCCGGCACGTACTGACCGCTCCTTGCCCAACCGAGATCTCTCCACGGACGAACAAGCCATGGACGTGCAGCTCGACCCGACGGCCTCCAGCCCACCCTACGAACAGATCCGCTCCCAGATCGTCGAGCAGGTGCGCTCGGGCGCGCTCGCTCCGGGGGCCAAGCTCCCCACGGTCCGGGCCCTGGCGGGCCAACTCGGCCTGGCGGTCAACACCGTCGCGAGGTCCTATCGCGAGCTGGAACGCGACGGGATGATCGAGACACGGGGCCGCCAGGGTTCGTTCGTGGCTCGTGACGGCAGCGCCGCGGAGCGGGCCGCCATGGCGGAGGCGGAAGCCTACGCCGCGCGGATCCGGGAGCTCGGCATGAACGCCGAGACGGGCGTGGCGTTCGTCCGGCGCGCCTTCGAGCTGTCCCGACCCGGGAGCTGACCGGACCGCACCGGGTGGACCACCGCGGCGACGCGCGGCCAGCGCGGTGGTGGTGATCCCGTCCGCTCGGAAACCGGACGGGATCGACCTCCGTCACGAACTCTCCGCGGACCGTCGCCGCCCAGCCCCGTGGAGTTCCCGTGTCCGACCTCGTCGTCGTCGGCGGAGGACCCGCCGGGATCGCCGGCGCCCTGCGCGCCGCGGAGCTGGGGGCGCACGTGACGCTCATCGAGGGACGTGAGCTCGGCGGCACGTGCGTCAACGACGGATGCGTGCCGACCCGGGTCCTGGCCCGGACCGCGAGGATGGCCCGCGAAGCCGGTGACGCCCACCTGTGGGGCATCGAGGTCGGTGGCGTCACCGTCGACTGGAAGCGCATCACCGCGCGCGTGGCCGAGACCGTCACGGCGGTCGGCGCGGCCAAGGGCGGCGGCGGTGAGCTGCGCGACCACGGCGTGGAGGTCCGCCTCGGCGAGCACGCCCACTTCCTCGACGCCCACACCTTGATGGTGGGGGACGAGTCGCTGCAGGCCGACCACTTCCTGTTGTGCGTGGGCGGGGC
>PWLR01000199.1 GCA_003558435.1 Nitriliruptoraceae bacterium
AGCCCCGTGAAACAACCCCGCCTCGATCCACTGAATCCGTTCGCCGCTGCTCGCGGCACCAGACACGGATCCGCGAAGAGGCCGTCCTCGACCGCGTCGGCGAACAGCCCCTGCAGGGTGCCACGGATCTGAGCAGGGACGGCCGGAGACACGTCGACGCCCCCGGCTCGACAAGTGCCGCGACGTCGGCGGGCGTGACCTCGACCAGCAGGCGCGTCGCGAGCGCCGGGATGATGTGTGTAGCGAGGTCATGGCGTCAGCGGTCAACGTTCGCAGCCGCGTCGATGAACTCTCCCAGCCACCGGCGCGCGTACTGCCCAACCGTCACCCGCCGCTTCACGCGCATCTCGAACAGACGGCCACGGGTCGCCACCACCCACTCGGCGGCCTCCGCCTCGGTCGCGAACCTCGACAAGTACGTCCGGCCATCGACCATCGGTTTCGCCCGGTAGCTGCAAGACGGCAGACGGTCCACACCAATCACGCACCTCTTTCCCCAGGCCTCGATGCAGACGCTACGGACAGCCGACCATCTGTCACGATTGGTTACGCCGATCCTGTGGGTGGCCCTTTCGAACAGAACCGGAAACGCAGAATTCGGCCTCCCATAGGATCCTGGGAGGCCGAATTCGGCTTGCGCGCTGGGAGGGATTCGAACCCCCGGCCGCCTGATCCGTAGTCAGGTGCTCTATCCGGACTGAGCTACCAGCGCAGGTATTGCGATGTTGCGATCGTGAGCGGAGGCTGAGGGATTTGAACCCTCGAGGGCCGAGTAGACCCAACGGGATTAGCAATCCCGCGCCATAGACCAGACTAGGCGAAGCCTCCAGGCGCCCGCGTCCTTCACGTGCATCGGACGCAGCGCGTGGAGAGTAGCAGCCGTCCCGGCGTCCTCGCGACGCCCTACCCTCGCGACGTGCATCCCCTGACCCAGAAGATCATCGACCGCTCACCCGCCCGACTGCGTGGTCCGGTGACCGCTGCCGTGCGGACCGCCGACGGTGTGATCTCCAACCGCCTACCCGGCCTGGCAGCGGAGATCGCGTTCTGGGTGCTGCTGTCGTTGCCCTCCCTGTTGCTCACCGCCATCGCCGCGGCCAGCCTCGTCATCGAAGGGCAGGCGTGGGAGGCTCAGCTCATCGACCGGGCCGTCGAGGTGTCCTCGGTCGCACTGACCAGCGACACGATCGAGACCGTGGTCGTGCGGACCCTCGAGCAACTCCTCGATGCCACCGGACCGGGACTCATCTCCTTCGCGTTCCTGATCGCGGTGTGGACGGCGTCCCGGGCGGTCCGGGTCGTGCTGACCACCATCGCGATCGTCTCCCGGCGGGGCGAACAGCGTCGGGGGTGGCAGGACCGCCTGCTCGGGTTCGGGGTCACGCTCGGAACCCTGATCGTCGGCGGCATCCTGGCACCACTGTTGGTCGCCGGACCGAACTTCGGTGACCAGCTGGTGGTCTGGCTCGGCACCGACCTGGCGGTGATCGCCGACATCTGGCGACAGGCGTACTGGCCGACGGTAATCCTGTTGGCCACGATGGCACTCGCGGTGCTCTACCACCTCGGAGTCCCCGGGCGTTCACGCTGGCGTGACGACTGGCCGGGCGCCGTGCTGGCCACGACGGTCTGGTTGGCCGGCAGTACAGGGCTGCGCATCTACGGGTCCTGGATCGTCGACGGCGAGTCGGCGTACGGCCCCCTCGCCGGACCGATCGTGGCGCTGTTGTGGTTGTGGTTGACCGGGTTCGCCGTGTTGCTGGGCGCGCAACTCAACGCGCAGATCGAACGGCTGCGGGCGGCCGGCGACGGGGACCGGCCGACCGGAACGCGCCCCGAGGCATCGCATGCGGACGCCACCGTCGTACTCGACCCCGAAGCCGTACCCGAGCGCGCCCGCGACGATCGCACCCGAGCACTGGATGCCGACGCGGCTCGAACGGGCGAGGGGCGACGCGGCTCACGTGCGCTCAGCGACCCGCCGGATACCCGCAGGGCACATCGAAACTGAACCGCGCGCCCTGGTCGCGCCCGACTTCCATGACTCCGCCATGGGCGTGCGACTCGGACACCGCGCGAACGGACAACAGCCAGGGCTGTGAGCCGAACCCCGATCAGGTCACGCGCCCCTCGAATGCCGAACCCCGGAGCGTCCGTGGTGCCCCCCAACCGGGTGCGCGCACTCGACGACCCGCCCACGATGCGATGCTCTTCCACGGCCGAGCCCCTCGGCCAGCCTTCCGGGCGGAGGGTGAGGGATTCGAACCCTCGGTACGGCGTACACCGCACGGCGGTTTTCAAGACCGCTACCTTCGGCCGCTCGGTCAACCCTCCAACAACCGGTCTCCCGGTCCGGGGAAGACTACCGCCCGCAAGGTCCCCACCTCCGGCATCCGTGAGGTCGGCGAGCTCCCCGCCGCCCCGACTCCGGTGCGCGAGACGCCAGGTCCGGGCCGCGGAACCGGGTCGGGGGTGGTCGCGAGCACTGCAGGGGGTCCACACCGACCGCTGATCCGCCCGGAGCACACGTCCTCGGTGCACCCCGATGGTCGGCGGCCCCCGCCCCAAGCGGTCAGCGACGCCGGTGGCCGCTCGACCTCCCACACCGGCGGACCATCGGCTCGCTGGCTGTCGCCGGCCTCGGCGTGGCGCTGCTCGGCTGCGAAACCGAGGAGGTGCCACCGGTGGAGGCACCGCGGGAGGAAGACACCTCCTGAGCCTCGACGAGTCCGGCCGGACGAGCGGCGCGACCGCATCACCGCGGACGCCGGTCACACCGCGGCGAACCAGCCCATCGCGCCGCGATCAGCGAGTCGGCTCTGGTGCGGGTGGAACATGTAGCGCCCGCGTTCGGGGAGGCGGAACTCCACGATCGCCCGTTCGCCCTGGCTGAGCGCGACCACGTCGGTGTGGGCGTCGGGTTCCAACGAGGTCCCCGAACGGTAGACATCGAAGGTCTGCGCGTGCAGATGGAACGAGGCGATCGGATCGTGCTCGAGCAGGTTGACGAGGTAGACCCGCACCAACGCGCCCACCTCCACGGTGATGGGGAAGCGGTGGTAGGCCCCGGCGATGCCGTTGAAGCACACCAGGTCGTTGCGACCGTCGCCGTCGAGGTCCCAACCACCGAGGATGAGCACGACCTCCTTCGCCGGCGGCCGACCGCCCGGCGGATCGACGATCATCGCGCCGTACAGACCGCGCCCGACGTGCTCGGTGATCGGAGCGGTGTGACAGTGGTAGGGATGCAGCCCGAACGGCGCGGCGGTCAGCTCGTAGGTGAACTCCTCCCCCGCGGGGATCGGCTCCCAGCCGTCCATCGCCGGGTCGTGCCGACCGTGCAGGTGGACGTTGTGGGCGTGCGCGGTGAGGTTGGCCATCCGTATCCGCAGCCGATCGCCTTCTGTGGCTCGCAGGATCGGACCGGGCACGGACCCGTCGTAGGCCCAGGCATCGACGACCGTGTCGTGCGCCACGGCGATCTGACGTGAGGTGACCGACAGGTCGTAGTCCCGGGTGACCCCCGGTGACCGACCGTCGAACGCCGGCGGGTAGGTACACGCATCGAGGTCAGTCTCCCGGAGCGAGGTCGGCGGCCCCGCATGGTGGCCGTACAACCCGGACGGGACACCGGCGGCCCCCGAGACCGGTCCGGGGGGTGGTGTCCCGGTCGCATAGCCACCACCGACACCGGACGCGCCCAACGCACCGGCATGCCCACCCGCGGCCGCGTCCGCATGCCGATGCGGGATCAGCTCGTGGCCAAGCACCCCTCCCCCCACCGCGAACGCACCCGCGATCGACGCGCGGCGCAGCACGTCGCGTCGGGTCAACCGCTCCCGTGACGGCTGCGCGTCGGACCCGGCGTCGGCGCTCGGGTCGGACGCCGGGGCAGCGTCGGGGGGCGGGGTTGCGGACATCAGCCGGCGGCGGACAGGCCGGCCGCCACGCCCAGCACCAGCAGGTAGGCGACCACGCCGCCGACGACGTAGGTCGCGCCGAGCCAGCGCGGCAGCGACGCACTCGCCAGCAGGTAGGCGGCGGCACCGACGACCGGAACGAACAGCACCATGGCGGACCAGCCCACGGCCCCGCCTCGGGCGAGCTCCTCGTTGCGGACCCGGACCGCGACGTCCCACAGTGCCACCGCCAGCCAGGCGCCCAGCACCGCGAAGGGCAGCACGGTCGCGTACAACCCGATGACGACCTCGAGCGCTCCCATCAGTTCCGCTCCCTGTTCTCGGCTTCTCGCCGCGCCGTCGTGGCGATGGTCCCGGGGATCATCACAGCAGTCCCCCGACGATCACGGCGATCCCGAGCAGCACGAGCGCCACCAGGCTCGCTCCCAGCACCGTCATCAAGCGGAGCCAGCGCGGCAAGGCCGACCCGCCGACGAGCAGGTAGGCCGGAGCGCCGACGAAGGGCACCAGCATCACCCCGGCCGTCCACCCGGCCCGAGTGCCGACGGTCAACTCCTCGCGCCGCGCCAGATCCACCAGACTGAGCCCCATCCAGCCCGCCACGAGCGCGAACGGCGCCAGCCACCCGAGCACGCCGTAGAGCGCGGAGAACCCGCCGAGGCCGAAGGGCACATCACCGACGGTGGCGACCGAGCTCCGCCCGACCGTCACCTCCGGGGGCAGCTCCGGCACGGTGATCGCCGCGAGGTCGAGGTCGTGCGTGGCGAAGACGTCGACGGCGGGCACCACCGGCGCGTCGGCGCCATCCGGCAGCGGCGGTTGGTCGGGTGGGACCGGGGTATCGCGGTGGTCGTTGTCCGGCTGGAGTCCGAACTCGCCCTCGGCCACCAACCCGATGAACGACAACGTCGGCGCCAGGTCCTGACGCGAGGGCAGGCGGAACGGGCCGCGGTCGGGATCCGCCGGTGCGGCGTGCGCCCCGGCGACCGCGTCGGGCCCACAGCCCGCCACCGACTCGAGGCCGGTAGGCACGGTGCGCGAGGGCGTGTTGCCGCTGAAACAGCTACCGCCGAGCGCCGGGCCGGCCAGCACGAGGTCCCCGTAGCCGGATGCCTCGATGACGTTGTCACGCACGACGTGACCACCCGTCATCCAGAAGTTGCGGGACAGGTTCGGTCCGGCCGTCACGCCCGAGCGCTCGTGGTTGACGATGCGGTTGCGCTCGACCAGCGAGTCGAGCCCGCCGGTGAGCAACACCCCGTTACCGAACGCCGACCACTGCAGACCGAGTGCCGGCGCCTCGCGACTGTCGTTGTCGTGGATCAGGTTGCCGGCGATGGTCACCCGCCCGAACGGCGCTTCACGTTGCGAATCGAGGGTGTTGGGCACGATGCCGGAGACGTTGTGCCGCCACACGGAATCGACGATGAACACCTCGGAGGAGTTGGTGCCGGAGTAGCCCATCCCGTTGTTCTCCGCCAGGACGTCGGTGATGACGGCGTCGCAGGGATCGCACTGCCCGATGTAGAACGCGGCGTCCTTGGAGCCACTGGCGTAGCTGTGTTCGAACAGCCCATCGGTCGCGTCGAAGGCGTAGATGCCATAGATCGCGTTGTTGTAGGCGGTCAGGTACGAACCCCGGTAGCCGGTGAGCGAGGTCCAGTAGATGCCGTTGGCGGTGGCGTTGCGCACGGTGAGGTTCTCGACCGCGACGCCGTCAGCGGCCACCACGTTGATGCCGAGCGGCCGCTGGTGTTCGGCGTCGACGATCACCTCGTTGCGGTCCGTGCCCCGGATCGTGAGGTAGGGGGTCGTGACATCGACCTGTTCCTTGTAGACGTAGCTGCCGTCGGCCGCCAGGTGCTCGGGACGCTCGGGGGCGGGAGCGATCAGCACCAGGTCACCGGGATCGGCGGCATCGACCGCGTTCTGGATCGTGGGGTGTTCGGACGGGACCTCGCGGGTCACCCCCGTCCATCCGGTGACCGGATCGTCGGGCGCGTCCTCGCCCGCGGCCTGGAACGCGACCTCACCGACCACCAGGGTCGCCACCATCCCGGCACTGGCATCGCTCGGGGCATGCAGCGAGCAGTAGAAGGTGTGGACCCCGGGCTCGGTGAAGGTGATCGTGACCTCCTCCTCGGGGGCCATGACGTCGGCCGGTCCGCCGCCGGCCACCTCGCCGGTCGACCAGGCACCGTCGAGGTCGATGGCGTTGTGCGGCACCAGGCCCCGGTTGCGGAACCGGACCGCCTCGCCGACCCCGATGCGCGTGACCTCACGGGAGAACGCGTTGTCCTCCATGTCGATGGTGGTGACCGCCGGCTCGTCGATGCCGCTGCACGAGCCGGTGAACACCGCCGCCAGCGCGAGCAGGCCCAGCAACAGACTCCGGGACCCCCGCCCTTTGGCTCGTGCCACCGGACGCGCGTCGGATCGTGCGCCGGGGCGCTCGTCCGGTCGCGCCCATGACGAGACGGTCTCGACCCCGCTGCCCCGGCACGCCAACGCCGCATCCTCCCGCACCCGCCTCCCGAAACGGTGACGCTAGCAGCCGCGGCGTTCCCCTCCCCGGGCTGAGGACCGGCGCGTCGGCCGTCAGATGATCAACGACCGCTCCTCGGGGCGCGCTTCGAAGGCGTCGGGGACACGACGGTCCAACCCGGCGAGCAGCGCGGCGAGGTCGGGCCACCACCGGCCGGACCGCAGGCGCCGGACCGCCCGCGCGAGGGCATCGTGGTCGTCGTCGACCACCACGACGCGGTGGGGCGCCTCGGTCGCCAGGACACCGAGGTGCCAGTGGCGCGCGGTGGGTGAGAGATCGTCCGGGGCCACGACGAGGTGGTAGTCGGGGAGCTCGACCGTGCCGGCCCGCCACCGTTGCAGCACCGCCTGCACGGCGACCTCCATCCTGCCGACGTCACCGGCCCCGTCCCACCGGTCGATCCAGGCCGCGCCGACCTCGGCCAACGGGTCGGCGTCGTGGACCACGAACGGCACGTGGGCACGGGCGGCCTCGCGCCACGCCTCCACCGCCCGGTCGATCGCGGCTCCATCCGGGTCGGGCAGCACCGCCCGGACGTTGGCCCCCTGCCCGAGGCCGGCGACGAGCTCACGGCGGCGCCCGGCGTCGGGTGCGCCGACGACGCCGAGCACGGTGGTGGCGATGCGCTGCATGTCACGAGGGTGCCGCCTCGTCGGGGTGCGCGCCTCGGCACTCCGGCCACCGACGACCGCGCCGAAGCCCACCGACCGCTCAGCGGGAGAACAGCACCTCGCGCCCGAGGTGGGGCTGCAGGGCCTCGGGCACCAGCACGGTGCCGTCCGCACGCTGATGCTGTTCGACCAGCGCGATGATGGCGCGCTGCACGGCCAGCGCCGTGCCGTTGAGCGTGTGCACGAGCAGGTTGTCACCGCCGGCCACCCGGATCCGGCACTTCAGCCGTCGCGCCTGGTAGTCGGTGGTGTTCGAGCAGGACGTGACCTCGCGGTAGGCCTGCTGACCCGGCAGCCACGCCTCGAGGTCGAACTTGCGTGCCGCGGACGCACCCAGATCGCCGACCGGGATGTCCACGACCTGGGCGTGGATGCCGAGACCGGAGAAGATCTCCTCCTCGATCGACAGGATGCGCTCGTGTTCGTCGTCGGAGTTGTCCGGGTGCACGAACGAGAACATCTCGACCTTCTCGAACTGGTGCACACGCAGGATCCCGCGGGTGTCCTTGCCGTGAGCGCCCGCCTCGCGACGGAAGCACGGCGAGTAGCCGACGTAGCGCACCGGCAGCTCGGCCTCGTCGAGCAGTTCGTCCATGTGCATCGCCGCGAGCGGGACCTCCGAGGTCCCCACGAGGTAGTAGTCGTCGTCGCGGGTCAGGAAGATGCTCTGCTCGTCGGTCGGCAGGAAACCCGTGCCGTACATCGCCTCCTCGCGGACCATGACCGGTGGGATGATCGGGACGTGACCGTGGCGCATGGCGACGTCGATCGCGTAGCGCACCAGGGCGAACTCGAGCAGCGCGCCCTCGCCCTTGAGGTAGGCGAAGCGTGCGCCGGACACCTTGGCGCCGCGGGCCAGGTCGATCGCATCGGCGGCCTCGAGCAGCTCGACGTGGTCGCGGGGCTCGAAGTCGAAGGTGGGCTTGTCGCCGAAACTGCGCAGCACGACCCCGTCGCCCTCGACGCCGTCCGGTGCATCGACCTGGGGCAGGTTGGGGACCCGCGCGAAGCGGTCGGTGTGCTCGGCCCGTACCCGCGCGAGGTCCTCCTCCAACCGTGCGACGGCGTCCTTCAACTCCTGCGCGGCCTGGATCATGGCGCCGCGGTCCTCGGGCGATGCCTTGCCGATCGCCTTGCTGGCCGCCCCCTGCTGCGCACGGGCACCATCGACCTCGGCGATCAGGTTGCGACGCCGTTCATCGAGGTCGCGCAGGGCCTCGAGGTCGGCGCGGTCGTAGCCCCGACGTGCGAGCGCCGTGGCGGTCGCGTCGAGGTCGTCTCTGAGCAGGCGGGGATCGATCATTGGTAGTCAGCGGCGCGGTGCCGTGTGGGCCCGTTTCCGCTTTCCCCTTTCAATCCGTGCGTGCGGTTTTCCCGCACACGGCTTACCGATGGTCTTCTTGGCATGGTTACGCAGC
>PWLR01000238.1 GCA_003558435.1 Nitriliruptoraceae bacterium
GCCAACATCGACGGGGGCCGGCAGCTGCACATCATGACGGGCAACCTGTCGTTCCAGGTCGAGCACCACCTGTTCCCCGACATGCCGAGCAACCGCTACCAGGAGATCGCCCCGGAGATCCAGGACCTGTTCGAGCGCTACGGCCTGCACTACGTGAGCGGATCGATGCCCCACCAGGTCGCCTCGGCCTGGTCGAAGGTCATCCGGCTGTCGCTACCCAACGAGCTGCTCGACACCCTGTCCCGCGCCGATCGCGAGACCGCCACGGCGCACGATGACGCCCGCGTGTCGCCGATCACCGAGGCAGCCTGATCCGCCCGGAGGAGAGCCCCCGGGGCCGGGTCTGATGTGGCTCGGAGCCGTGCCGGGGGCCGCCCACGATCGGTTGACGCCGATCGTGGGCCGACGGCTCACGGCAAGGTCGCCCCGACCACCAGGGATCCACGAGCCCCCGCAGCGGACACGTCCCCGCGGGTCAGGAGCCCTTCTCGTCCTCTTCGACGTAGAGGTAGTACTCCTGGTCCTCGTCCTCCCAGTCCATCTCCACGATGTCCTTGGTGACCGCCGCCTTGCAGAACTGCAGGAAGCCGGAGTAGCCGAGGTCCTTCTCGGAGAACGCGTCGTTGCGCTTCCGCAGCTGGTCCTTGAGGCCTGACAACGGCGGGTCCCCGCCGAGTTCGACCATGAGTTCCTTGACGGTGTCCTTGAGTAGCTTGAACGCCGCGTCCTCGTCCCGCGGAGCCGCCGGGAAATCGACCTCCGGGTCCCCGGGGGCCGTGCCATCGGTGAGGGTGATCACCTTGTTGTCGGCCAGATGACGCAGCAGCTCGCGGAAGCCGCGGAACCCGTAATCGCCTTCCGAGAAGGTGGGATCCTTGCGCAGCAGCGCCCGCTTGAGGTTCGAGGCCTGGACCGCTCCGGCGGAGTTCGACTGGATGCCGGCGAGGGTCCGGGTCAGGAGGCGCTCGAGCTTCTGCAGGTCTTGTTTCTGGGTGGAGCGCTTCGGCGGCGCTTCCTTCGCGGCGTCCCGTGCGTCGGCGCGTTCCAGACTCGTCTTCGGCTTGGTATCGCCCCCGGTGGACTTCTTGGTGGAGCGACCCTTGCTCGGACCGCCGCTGCGGTTCTCGCGCAGCGGGATGCCCTCGAGCCGGTCGTAGAAGATGAATTCGTCACAGGCCGGCGGCAGCATGGCCGAGGTCGAGCCCTTGAGCCCGACGCCGATGACGCGCTTGTTGAGTTCGCGCAGCTTGCTCACCAGCGGGGTGAAGTCCGAATCGCCCGAGACGATCACGAACGTCGACACGAAGTCGCGGGTCAGGGCGAGCTCCATGGCGTCGACCGCCATCTGGATGTCCGCGGCGTTCTTGCGTACCGAGTCGGAGCGTTGCGGGATCTCGATGAGTTCCACGTTGGCATCGACCATCCCGCGCCGGTCCTCGCGGAACAGGTTCCAATCCGCGTAGGCACGCCTGGTGATCAGTCGACCCCGTTCCGCGAGCGCCTCGAGGAGGGGCTGCGGGTCGAAGCGGTAGCCGATATCGCGTGCACCGATCGCCACGTTCTCGTGGTCGACATACAGCGCGAGTCGCTCTTCTGAGGCATCTGATGAGGTCATGGGCGCGATGCTAGTGCACCGAGACCGTCGGTCGCCGCACGCACGGGGCCCCCGCAGCGTGCGTTCGTGCCCCTCACGGGGGTCGTCCGGGCATGGTGCCCTAGGCTGCCAACCTGACTAGTCCGAATGGTGGGGGGTGAGGTGGGCACCGCAACGAGTCACGGGTACCGCGACGCGATGCGTTCGCCGATCGCCCGACGACTGTGGGCCGCGAGCCTCGCCTCGACGCTCGGTGACCACATCGGCCTCGGCGCGCTGCTGTTTCTCGCCGCGGATCGCACCGGCTACGCGATCGGAGCCGCGGCCGTGCTCGCGGTCGGGGTCGTGCCGGCCCTGATCACCGGTCTCGTCGGCGGCCGCTGGCTCGACCGGTTCCATCGAGGCCGGAGTCTGGCGGGGCTGCAGCTGGCGGGCGGGGCCGTGATCTGTCTCCCCGTGCTCATGGACGGCGTCCCGGTGATCCTGGTGACCGCGGCCGCACTCGCCGCGATCAGGGTCGCCACCATCGCGGTGCGGTCCGGGGCGATGGCCGAGGGCGTCGAGGACGAACGCCGCGGGCCTCTGGTCGCGCTGTTGGCCTCCACCGATCAGGGCGCTCAGGTCGTCGGGTTCCTCACCGGCGGCGCGCTGTACGTCACGGTCGGCTCCGACGCCGCGTTGCTGCTGGATGCCGCCACGTTCGTGATCGGTGCAGCGGTGCTGGTCGGACTGCGTCTCCCGCCCCCGGAGTATCGTCGAACTCCCGCACCGCTGAACGCCGGGCTGCTCGACATCTGGAGACATCCGGTGCTGCGTCTGCTCGGCGCGCTGGTCGTGTGCAGCGGGGTCGTCGCCTCACTGCCCGAGGTACTCGCCCCGAACGTGGCGGGGCCCGGTGACCCCCTCCGACCCCTGGTGCTCGCGGCCGCGCCCGCCGGACAGGTACTCGCCATGACCGTCATGGGTCGATCGACGGCCATCCGACGTATCGGCGTACAACTCGCTCACCTCGGCGCGCTCGGGGTCGCGCTGATGATCGCCGCGATCGCACCGTCCACCCTGGCCGTCGCAGGCGCCAACATGCTCGTGGGCGCGGGCACCGCCTGGATCGTGGGGCCACAGCTGCTGTTCCTGACGCATGCCCCACGGGCACGGATGGCCCAGATCACGGGCACGATGGTGGCGGGCCTCGCGGTTGCCGACGGGCTCGGCTCGTTACTCCTCGCGGGGGTCGCCGACCTCGCCAGCATCGGCTGGGCCTACGCCAGCGGGGGCGTGGTGATCCTCATCGCCGCGGCGGTCGGCTGGCGGGTGCGTGCCACCAGCGAAGACCTCCGCGTGCTCGACCCGTCCGAGGACCGCACCGCCCCGCTCGGCTGACGAGCGCGACCGGGAGCGTGGGCGAACCCAGACGGCCACGGCATGGCCCCGTCGCTCACTGCGGTAGCCGTTCGTCCCCCTCGGGCACGATCCGTCCCTCGACCGCAAGCAGGTCGATGACGCGTTCGGGGGTCACCGGACGCTGGTAGAGGAAGCCCTGTCCGAGGTCGAACTCGAGCTCGAGGGCCAGCGCGGCCTGCGCCGAGGTCTCGATGCCCTCGGCCACCGTGCCGAGCCCGAGGCTGCGGGCCAACGCGACCACGGTCTGCGCCACGGCGATGGCATGACCGTCCTCGCCGAGCAGCGCGACGAACTCACGATCGATCTTGACCTTGTCGACCGGTAGACGGGCCAGGTGCGACAACGACGAGTACCCCGTGCCGAAGTCGTCGAGGGTGATGCCGACCCCTCGGTCCGACAGGTCCCGCAGCGTGCGCATCGCCTCACCGGCGGCCGCGAACAGGTGCGACTCGGTCAGTTCCAGACAGAGCCGGTCGGCCGGGAACCCGGTGTCGGTCAGGACATCGCTCACGATCTGGCCGAACCCGGGGTCATCGAGTTGCAGCGCAGAGACGTTCACGGCCAGGATGAGTTCGTCGGCTCCGTGGTCCAGGCGCCAGGACGCCGCGGCGGTACACGCCTCGAAGAGCAACGCCGCGCCCAGCGGACGCATCAGCCCGGCCGCCTCCGCGACACCGATGATCTCCGAGGCGGCTACCTCGCCGAGCTCCGGATGGGTCCATCGGACCAGGGCTTCGAGGCTGTTCAGGCGACCGTCGTCGAGACAGACGATCGGTTGGTAGGCCAGGCGCAAGCCCTCGGTCAGTGGATCGCCCTGGCGTCGCCCCTCCATCAGCGAGCGCAACGACAGCTCGATGCTGGTGCGACGAAGCTCGGCCGAGCGCAGTTCGGCCGTGAACGAGGTGAGCTGCCCCGGCTCCTGACGCTTGCTCTCGTACATCGCCGTGTCGGCGTCGTGCAGCAGCGCGGCAGCCGCGGTGGTCGAACCCGGCATCGCCATCGCCACGCCGAGGCTGGCCCCGACGCTGAGCGAGTAGTCGGTCCTGGAACGGCCGTCGCCGTCGGGTGCCGAGACCCGAAGCGGCTCCTGCAGCGCCCGGTGGATCCGTCCGGCGAGTTCCGAGGCCTCCGCATCCGATGCGACGCCTTCGAGCAGCACGGCGAACTCGTCCCCACCGAGCCGTGCCACCGTGTCGTGCGAGCGGACCGCCGCCACCAGCCGTGCGGCCACGACCCGCAGCACCTCGTCACCGACCTCGTGGCCCAGCGAGTCGTTGACCGTCTTGAAGCGATCGAGGTCGCAGAACACGATCGCGGGGCGGCCTCCCGATCGCTTGCTCCGCTCGAGCGCGTGTTCGAGGTGTTCGAGCAGCAGCACCCGGTTCGCGAGTCCGGTCAGGGGGTCGCTGAGCGCCAACGTGGCCAACTGTTCCCGGGCCCGGCGCAGCGCCTCGGTCTGGGTCGCCAGTTCCATCGGGGCCGGCAACGCGCCGTGCTCGACGGTCTGGTCGGCGATCGTGACCGCAGCGACGCCGGTGGCCGCGGCCATCTGCCGTAGCCGCAGGCTCGCTCGAGGGACGCTCACGCCGGTCGTCTCGGCGATGATCTGTGATGCACGACCGAGCAGGCCCTGGTTGCCGAGACCGTCACGGATGCGTGCGGCCAGCGCGTCCCCCGCGGTGTCCAGACCGAGTTCGAGGGACCGCTCGATCAGCGATCCGATCTCGTCTGCGGTCCGACGCAGATCGGCGTAGTCCTGATGCTCCCAGATCCTCGGCAGGGCCGAGAACGCATCGATCGCCCCGATCGGGGTGTCGCGGATCGTGACCGGCACGCCGATGACGGTCCGCACGGGGCTGGCGGCCAGCAGCGTGCCCAGACGTTCCCAGCGCGCTTCGAGTTGGACGTCGGCGATGGTCACCTCACCGTGGGCGAACGCCTCGTGACAGGGGCCCTCCACGCACAGTTCCTCGGCCACCTCCAACGCCTGGGCGGTCGTGTCGCTGGCTGCGGCGAAGCGCAACGCCCCCGCCTCGTCGAGCAGCAGGCACCCGATGCCGTCCACCGCCGTGACCCCGGCCGCGACCGCCAGCGCCTGCCGGATGGCTTCGAACAGGCCCAGGTGTTCGAGGTCCGGCGGATCCGGAGGTGACGTCGGCATGGTCCCTCCCAATGGCACGAGGTTCGTGCAGGCGGCACAGGACCCCGTCGAGCCCGGGCGGCGCCGATGGTGCGCAGGCGGGAACGTAGGACCGTGCGACACCCCGGCCGCCATGCGTCGACTGGGACGGGTGTTGGACGCTCGGCGGGAACTCTGCAGCTCGTGAGGCGATCCGCCTCGACGCGGCGGCCCACGACCCGTCATCCGAGTGCGAGGTCGACACCCAGGAACTCCGTCAGGGCGCCCGCGGTCGTGAGGTCGTCGCCGACGTGATGCACCCCGTACATCCCGAGCCCACGTGCCACCTCGACGTTGCGGTGCAGGTCGTCGACGAAGGCACAGTCCTCGGCGCGGACCCCGATCCGTTCCAGGGCGAGCTCGTAGATGGCCGGGTCCGGCTTGCGCAGGCCCACCTGTCCCGACACCACGGCGATGTCGAAGTGCGCATCGATGCGGTCCCAGGGATACATCTCGGTGCCCCACGAGTTCGACAGCAGACCGGTCGGGACCCCCGCGGCGCGTGCCCGCGCCGCCACCTCCCAGAGCCTGCCGTCGGGGGTCATCCCGGCGAAGAGCCCATCGACCAGCGAGCCCTCCGGCGGCGGCGCGTACCCGGCCTCCACGAGCATCGTGCGCAGGTCGAGGTCGAAGCGCTCCACCGTCATCTCGCCGCGTTCGAGGGCACCGATGGGACCGCCGCCGCTGGATCGCGACGCGGCGACCAACAGCTCGAACGAGCGACCGGGGTCGATGTCGTGCTCACGTTCGAAGGCGGCGAACGAGGCCGCGATCGGCCGGGTCAGCACGCCGCCGTAGTCGAACAGCACCGCACGCCCGCGGGTCATCGTCCGACCTCGGCAGCGGCCTCACCGGCCTTCTCCGCCAGGGCGATCACGATGTCGCCGAACGCCTCGAAGCTGCCGTCGTTGTCGCCGTAGGCACCCGAGGCGTATCGCCCGTAGACCCCTTCGAGGATGCACGCCAGTTTCCAGTACCCGAAGGCGACGTAGTAGCCGATCTCGCCGAGGTCGCGTCCCGAGGCCTTCGCGTACCGCTCGATGATCTCGGCGCGACGCGGGAAGCCCTCGACGACCGTCGGGGCGTCGATCAGGGGGATCGTCGGGTCCCCCGGTTCCGACCAGTACACCAGCAGCAGCCCGACGTCGGCCAGCGGGTCCCCCAGCGTGGTCAGCTCCCAATCCAACACGGCCTGGATGCGGCCGGTCGTCGGGTCGAGGATGAGGTTGTCGAGTCGGTAGTCACCATGGACGATCGTGGCCGGCCCCTGCCCGGGGACGTTCGCAGCCAGACGCGCGTGCACCTCGTCGAGCACGGGCAGGTCCCGGGTCCGCGCCTTCTCGACCTGACCGTGCCACCGCCGCAGTTGGCGTTCGATGTAGCCCTCCCGGCGGGCCAGGTCGCCCAGACCGACCGCATCGATGTCGACGTCGTGCAGCGCCACCAGCACGTCGACGACGTCCTCCGCCGCAGCGCGTCGGAGCGGCGGCTCGAGGAGGGCCGCACCATCCGCAGCGCTGCGGACCACGACCCCGTCGACGTGCTCCATGACGAAGAAGGGAGCGCCGGTGATCGCCGGATCCGGCTCGTAGCCGACACAGGTCGGGACCGGCACCGCGGAGCCCGCCAGCGCCGACATGATCCGGTGTTCGCGTCCCATGTCGTGCGCCGACTCGAGTACCCCGTGCAGCGGTGGTCGTCGCAGGATGCGCCGCCGACCGTCCGCATCCGTGACGGTGTAGGTCAGGTTGGATCGCCCCCCCTGGATGACCTCGAACCTCAGTGGTGGTCGCACCTCGGTTCTCGCCTGTAGCCAGCGGGTGACCCCATCGACGTCGATGCCGTCAACGGGTCCGTCTGCGTCGTGCTCGCTCACCGGTGGGCCTCCTCGCCGTGTCCGGGCAGCCTCACAGACCGCCCGGCCGCATCCAAAACGAAGCCGGACCATCAGGACGGGTAGCGTCACGCCATGGCCGACGACACCACGCCCTTCGGGGTACCGCAGCACGGGGCCGACGACGGCGACCCGACGCGGCCGACCGGTGCTGGTCGCGCCGCGCGGGTCGGCCACAGACGCCTGACCGGGAGCGTGCGGTCGCTGTTCGAAACCGGCGGACGCGGGTTCCGCGACCTGGCCGTCACCCAGGTGTTCAGTACGGCCAGCGACACCCTGGTGGCTCTGGGGCTGGCGGGGACGTTGTTCTTCTCGGTCCCGTCCGCCGAGGCACGTGGCAACGTCGCGCTGTACCTGCTGCTGACCGTGGCGCCGTTCGCCGTGATCGGTCCCGGGCTGGGACGCCTCCTCGATCGCACCCCGGTGGCCACGCGCACGGTGCTCGTGATCGCGGCCCTCGGACGGGCGGCCCTGGCCGCACTGCTCGTGGGCAGCACCGGCAGCCTGCTGTTGTTCCCCGCGGCCTTCGGGCTGCTCGTCTTCTCGCGCGTGCACGGCATCACCCGTAACTCGCTGCTGCCGATCGCGCTGGATGCGCCCAGAGCCCTGGTCGCGGCCAACGCCCGTCTTGCCTGGATCGGGGTGCTGGGCGGCGGCATCGCCGGGGGCATCGGGTTCGGTGCGTTGCTGCTGCTCGATGCGAACGGTCCGTTGGCGCTCGCCGCGGTCGCCGCCGCCCTGGCGGCGTTCTTCGGTCGACGCCTGCCCGAACCCGATGGCGAGGCCTCACGGATCGAGGGCATCAGGCCACACGTCCCGTTGCGTCTGCCGCGCAACGTCCGACTCGCCCAGCTGGCCACGGCCGGCGTGCGGGCCTTCAACGGCTTCCTGCTCCTGCTGATGGCGTTCGAGCTGCAGCAGACGGACGCCGGGCTGCTGGACTTCGGCGCGCTGCTCGCGGCAGCGGGCGGCGGCTTCGCGATCGCGTCCCGGATCGTCCCGGCAGCCGAACGTCGGATCCGGGAGGAGCCGATGGTCGTGGCCGCCCTGGCGCTGACCGCCGGAGCGGCGTTCGGAGCCGGATTGTGGTTCGGTCTCGTGGCTGCCGCCGCGCTCGCCGGCGCCGCCGGCCTCGCCTGGGGCGTGGCCAAACTGGCCTTCGACGGCTTGTTGCAGGCCACCGTCCCGACCAGCCGCCGCGGTGCCGCCTTCACCCGTTCCGAGACCTGGTTCTCCGTGGCGTGGGTGCTCGGAGCGATCGTGCCCACGGCGATCCCGATGCCCATCACGCTCGGGCTGGCGCTGGCCGGGTTCGGTGCCCTCGCCGCCCAGATCGTCTACGTCGGCGCCTTGCTGGTGCCGCCGGAGCAGTGGCGAC
The DNA here is from genome assembly GCA_003558435.1 of Nitriliruptoraceae bacterium. Taxonomy (GTDB): domain Bacteria; phylum Actinomycetota; class Nitriliruptoria; order Nitriliruptorales; family Nitriliruptoraceae; genus PWLR01. Next base: position 8,447 of record PWLR01000238.1, read on the forward strand.
GGCGGCCGGACGTCACCAACGCCGACCCGATGACCGACTGACCCCTGGGCAGCCGGGATGGGCAGCCGGGATGGGCGGCCGGGACTCACAAGGCCCGGGTCGTTGCGACGCACGGGTCGGCCCGGTTGTCCAGCAGCGCACGGTAGGCGGCTTCGAGGGCCGAGGCACCGACAGCGTGTTCGTAGCGGATCCAGTCATCCACGACCTCGACGTAGGACTCCCATGCGGCCGCCACCTCGGCGTCGAAAGGGGCGCGGCCCACGGCCACCGAGCGTTCGGCGAGGTGGCTCGGGGCGAAGAACACGGTCGGTCGCGGGCCCGGCAGACGCTGACCCGAGGCCTCGGACCCCTGGTCCCGGTGGGTCTGACCGACCAGGAGGCTGAGCCGCAACCGATCGAGGTAGTGCCCGTGGACCCCGGCCCGGGTCGGAGCCGATCCGGCGATGTCGACATAGGCCGCAGTTCCGGTGGGCAGCCCCTCCAGCCCGTCGTAGGTGAGCACCCGGTCGTAGAGACCCAGGTTCTCGACGAACGTGCGGTGGCCGGGCGAGGTCAGTCCGACGAGGCCGGGCCCACCACGAGCACGTACCAGGTGGGCGGTCCCGATCGCGGTCTTGCTCGACGCGCTCGAGAGCACCACGTGGTCGAGCGCGGGGTAGCCCGACAGCAGATCGTCGATCAACAGCGAGGTCACGAACAGCGGTTCGTGGACCATCCGCCGCATCTCGTCGATCGTGGGGAGCGGCTCCTCGGTGACCGCAAGCGTCCGGTAGCGGTTGTAGAGCGGTGCGAGGCCGCCGCGGTGGTTCGCGACGTCGCTGAACCCACTGCGACCCACCTTCCCGGGGACCAGCACGACCTCGGAGGACATGGGCACCAGGCCATGGACACGCATACCGAGTGGCACCAGCTCACTTCGCGATTCGACGACCTCCGCGACCCCCCACGCCGGGAGTCGGCCCCAGCCCCGCTCGCCATCCCCCGGGTCGGTGGGGCGGACGGGGAACACATCCCAGTAGCCGAACCGGTCACCGACCACGCCGTAGGTGATGGTGTTGGAGGTCACCGCGAACGCCTGGACCGCCAGTCTCGTCTCGCCCTCGGCGAGCGGGGCCACGGCCGACTCGACGACGCGAGCCGTGGACATATCCGACCGGTCGATCTGGAAGTCCACGGCTGCTCCCCGTCGGCTCGTGGCGTCGTTCAGTCTTCCACGTCCCAGACGTTGCCGCTGGAGAGGAGGTCGGTCAACTGCCCTTCGCCCTTGGTGTCCACGGCTTCCTGCACCTGATCGCGCAGCATGTCGTCGTAGACCGGCCGCTCCACGTCGCGGAAGATGCCGATCGGGGTCGGGCCCGTCGGGTTGTGCGACAGCCGTGACAGCGCGAACGCCGTGGTGGGCTCCTCGCGGTGGGCGTCGTGCACCACCACCCGGTCCCCCGCCTCCCGGGTGTCCATGAAGCTCATCGACCCGTCCGGCTCTGCGACCACCGCACGCTCGTTGTCGGGACCGAAGGTGATCGGTTCGCCCTGACGCAGGCGGATCTGGTTGTGCTCCTTCTGGTCCGGAGCCTTGAGCGCCATGAACGCACCGTCGTTGAACACGTTGCAGTTCTGGTAGATCTCCACGAAGGAGGCGCCCCGGTGCTCGTAGGCGCCACTGATCGCCTCGGTCAGGTGCTGTCGGTCGGTGTCGATCGACCGGGCCACGTAGGTCGCTTCGACGCCCAGCGCCAGACTCACGGGGTTGATCGACCGGTCGAGCGAACCCATCGGGGTCGACTTGTGCTTCGAGCCCAGCGGCGAGGTCGGGGAGTACTGCCCCTTGGTGAGCCCATAGATCTCGTTGTTGAACAGCAGGATGTTGAGGTTGACGTTGCGCCGCAGGGCGTGCATCAGGTGGTTGCCGCCGATCGAGAGCCCGTCGCCATCACCGGTGATCACCCACACGTCGAGGTCGGGGCGGGCGATCGCGAGCCCGGTCGCCACCGCTGGCGCGCGACCGTGGATCGAGTGGATGCCGTAGGTGTCCATGTAGTACGGGAACCGCGACGAGCACCCGATGCCGGACACGAACACCGTCGATTCGGGACGCGCACCCGCATCGGCGAGCAGCGTCTGGACCGTGGCGAGGATCGCGTAGTCGCCGCACCCCGGGCACCAACGGACCTCACGGTCCGAGGTGAAATCCTTCTTGGTCAGCTTCGCGTCGTTGGTGGTCATGCCGGCACCTCCGTGACGAGCGCCTCGATGGCCTCGACCAGCTCCGAGGACGAGAACGGTTGACCGGTCACCCGGTCGTAGGTCTGCACGTCGACCAGCGTCCTCGCCCGTAGGTGCATCGCGAGCTGGCCCATGTTGTTCTCCGGGCACAGCACCTGCGGGTAGGCCTTCAGCAGATCGTCGAGGTCGTTGGGCAGCGGGCTGAGGTGGCGCAGGTGGATCCGCGCGACCGGGATGCCCTTCTGGCGGACTTCGTGGCAGGCGGCGCGGATCGGGCCCTCGGTCGAGCCCCACCCGACCAACAGGATCTGCGCGTCACCGCTCGGATCCTCGACCTCGAGGGGCGGCAGGTCGTCGGCGATGCGCTGGACACGCTCGTGGCGGAGCAACGTCTGGGCGTGGTGGTTCCCGGCCTCGTAGCTGATGTGGCCGGTGTCCGCCTCCTTCTCGAGCCCACCGATGCGGTGCTCGAGCCCGGCGGTGCCGGGCAGCGCCCAGGGCCGCGCGAGCGTCTCCGGGTCGCGCAGGTAGGGCAGGAACTCACCGTCCGGGCCGTTGGGCTCGGTCGTGAAGGCGAAGACCTCGGTCAGATCCGGCAGCGAGTCGACGTCCGGCAGGTTCCACGGCTCGGCCGAGTTGGCGAGGTAGCCATCGGAGAGCAGCACCACCGGGGTGCGGTAGGTCAGCGCGATCCGTGCCGCTTCGATGGCGGCGTCGAAGCCGTCCGAGGGGGAGCTCGCGGCCACGACCGGGATCGGCGCCTCGCCGTTGCGTCCGTGCAGGATCTGCAGCAGATCGGACTGTTCGGTCTTGGTCGGCAGGCCCGTCGAGGGTCCACCGCGCTGCACGTTGACCACGATCAGCGGCAGCTCCATCACGAGCGCGAGCCCCATCGCCTCGGTCTTGAGCGCGATGCCCGGCCCGGAGGAGGCGGTCACGGCGAGCGACCCGCCGAACGCTGCACCGATGACCGAGCCGATGGCGGCGATCTCGTCCTCGGCCTGGAAGGTGGAGACGTCGAAGTGCTTCTGCTTGGCGAGCTCGTGGAGGATGTCCGAGGCCGGGGTGATCGGGTACGAGCCGTAGAACAGCGGCAACCCCGACCGGACGCTGGCCGCGATCAGCCCGTAGGCGACCGCCTGGTTGCCGGTGATGTTGCGGTAGCGACCCGGGGGCAACTTGGCCGGCTTCACCTCGTAGGTGAAGACGAACGCCTCCGTGGTCTCGCCGTAGTTCCGCCCGGCACGCAGGGCGGTGATGTTGGCGTCGGCGACGTCGGGCTTGCTGGCGAACTTGGTCTGCAGCCAGGTCTCGGTCTCGTCGATCGGACGGGAGAACATCCACGACACGAGCCCCAGGGCCAGCATGTTCTTGCAGCGCTCGGCCTCCTTCTTGTTCAGCTCGCCGCGCTCGATGTGCCCCTCGAGCGCTCGGAGGGTGAGCGTGGTGATCTGCACCTCGTGGACCTGGTAGTCGGTCAGCGCGTCGTCCTCGAGCGGGTTCGCCTCGTAGCCGGCCTTGGTGAGGTTGCGGTCGCCGAAGGCGTCCGAGTTGACGATCAGCGTCCCACCCGGTTTGAGCGACTCCAGGTGCTTCATCAACGCGGCCGGGTTCATCGCCACGAGCACGTCGGGCGCGTCACCGGGGGTGTGGATGTCCTGGTCGGAGAAGTGCAGCTGGAACGAACTCACCCCGGCCAGGGTCCCGGCAGGTGCGCGGATCTCGGCCGGGAAGTCCGGGAGCGTGGCCAGGTCGTTGCCCGCCATGGCCGATTGGGTCGTGAACTGATCACCCGCCAGTTGCATGCCGTCACCGGAGTCGCCGGCGAACCGGACGACAGCGTTCGACAGCCGGACCGTGGTCCGCGTCGCGATGGTGCCACTCACAAGCATCTCTCCCTCTCATGCGGTTCCCACCACATGGATCGCCTGGCGTGTCCCCGCCGCACGCTCCACACGACGGCCACGCACCGACCGTATCGCGCCAGAGGGCCGCCGAGGACATGCCGGCACCGCGGTCGGGTCCGAGACGCTCGCCCGGGCACCGCGCGCCCGGGCCACACCGGGCTCAGCCGCAGACCGACCGGAGCAGCGAGTACGGGTTGACCGCGGACCCACCGCCCGGATGCAGTTCGAAGTGGATGTGCTCGGCACCCGCGGTCGCGTTGCCGGTCGAACCGTTGGTGCCCACCTGCTGGCCCGCCGAGACGCGCGCCCCGTTACCCACCGTGTGGCTGTCGAGGTGCATGTACCAGTAGTGGTCACCGTTGTCGCCGCGGAGGATCGCCCACAGGCCGGCGCTCGGACCCGCCCGTTGGATCGCCCAGGTACCGCTCGTGATGGCCCGGACCGGGATCCCCCGGGGCCCCATGATGTCGGTGCCGCGGTGGGCGCGGCCTCCGGAGCGCGCGTAGCCCCAGGAATCGATGAAGCTGCGCGGCTGATCGAGCGGGCAGGCCATCCCCCCGGACCCCCCGGAGGACGGTGCCGAACGTGCCGGCGCGGGCTCCGCACTGGAGGTGTCGCTCGACGAGGAGCCCGACGACGAAGACGCGTCGGAGCCGCCCCCGGAGCCGGAGGACGAATCTGACGACGAGGACGAGCCCGACGACGACGAGCCCGACGAGGAGGACGACGAGCCCGACGAGTCCGACGAGGAGGACGACGATCCCGACGAGCCCGACGATGAGGACGAGGATGCGCGAGCCGCCTCGCGCTCTTCCGCCCGAAGCTCGGCGGCCTGACGCTCACGTCGTTGCTGTTCCTCGCGCTCCCGCTGCTCCCGTGCCCGCCGCTCGGCCTCGAGACGTTCGGCCTCGAGACGTTCGACCTCGGCGCGTTCCTCGGCCGTCAGGTCGGCCTCCAGCTCCTGCAGGGCCGCGAAGTCGGCCTGGAGGCGTTCGCGCGTTGCGACCAACTCCTGCTCCGCCGCTGCGAGCTGCTCGGCCTGCTCCTCGAGGCGCGCGTCCGCGGCGACCACTCGGGTGCGCACCGCGACGAGATCCTCGCTGCTGGCCTGGTCCGCCGAGACCATGCGCTGGATCGTCTGGGCCTTGGAGAAGGCCTCGACCGGGTCCTCGCTGCTGAGGAAGACCGCGATCGGGTCCAGCGCCGACCCGTGTTTGAAGGTCTCGCGGACGCGGAACTCCACGAGGCCGTTGAGCTCGTCCAGTTCGTCCTGGAGGACATCGCGTGCCTGCATCAGTTCCTGCTGCTCCTCCTCGAGGTCGCTGATCGCGCTCAGGAGCTGCTCGTAGGCGCGGGTGGCGTCCTCGATCCGTCCCTCGATGCGTTCGCGCTCCTCGCGAACCTCGCCGAGCCGCTCCTGGATCCCGTCCAACGTCGAGGAGGATTGCGCCCGGGCGGTGGGTGGATCACCGGCGATCAGCATGGCACCGACCATCGCGATGGCCGCGACGAACGCTGCGGCGAACCGCGGGAACGGGTGGGAGCGCACGGGTTCGACCTCGGAAAGGGATGGGGTGGGGCAGGAGAAGGCCGCAGACGACGGCCCGGACCCTACCCGGGACGTCGGACCCCGCCGGCCGCACAGGTGGGCGAAGGGCCGTGGCCGGCCCTCCGCTGCCCGCGGTCGCGGTGGTGCCGGATCAGTCGGCCTTTGTGCCGGCGGCCTCGGCGCTGGCCACACGGTCCATCTCGGTCTTGGGAGCGATCCGCCAGAAGGCCTCGGAGGCGGTCTCCCAATCGTTCAGCACCGCCAGAGCGCGCAGCGAGCCGGTCACCGTCGCGTGCTCCTGCACCAGTTGCTGGACCTGGCCCAACTGGCTGCCGTCGGGGCGACGAGCCTCGACGAGCTGCCGATTGACGTTGGCGAGCACCTCGCCGGTGGGGTCGAACACGTAGCACTCGCCACCGCTCATCCCGGCACCGACGTTGCGGCCGGTCGGGCCGAGCACCACCACGGTGCCGCCGGTCATGTACTCGCAGGCGTGGTCGCCCGTGCCTTCCACGACCGCGGTGGCCCCGGAGTTGCGCACCGCGAAGCGCTCGCCGGTGCGGCCCGCCACGAACAGCTCGCCCGAGGTCGCGCCGTAGAGCACCGTGTTGCCGACCAGGACCGGGTCGCCCGCGTCGTCATCGGGGGCCCGCACCACGAGACGACCCCCGCCGAGGCCCTTGCCGACGTAGTCGTTGGCCTCACCCTGGAGCACCAGTTCGAGGCCCCGGCTGGCGAAGGCGCCGAAGGACTGACCCGCCGAACCGGTGAAACGCAGACGCGCCAGACCCGGAGGGTCGAGTTCGCCGAACTCGAGACCCACGGCTCCGCCGATCCGTGCCCCGATGGTGCGGTCGGCATTGGTGATGTCGTAGGTGAACTCGGTGATGCCGCCGAGGAAGATGGTCTCCAGCGCGTCGTCGAACACCCGATCCCCCAACTCGCTGCGCGGGTTCTGGATGTCCTGACGGGCGACGAAGCGCCGCTCGCCGCGTTCCGGGTCGACCAGCAACGGCGAGATGTCGATGCGCTCGGCCTTGCCGGTCAGGCCCTCCTTGCGCTCGAGCAGATCGACACGGCCCACCGCGTCGTCGAGTGACCGGACCCCGAGCGCCGCGAGCAACTCGCGGACCTCCTCGGCGACCATCGTGAGGTAGCCGGCGACCATCTCCGGGGTGCCGGCGAACTTGTCGCGCAGATCCTGGCGCTGCGTGGCGATACCCACCGGACAGGTGTCGCGGTGGCACGCACGGGCCATGATGCACCCCTCGGCGAAGAGCGCCGCGGTCCCGAACGAGTACTCGTCCGCACCCAGCAACGCGGCCAGCAGCACGTCGTGACCGGTCTTGAACCCGCCGTCGACCCGGAGCGTGACCCGGCCCCGCAGGCCGTTGACGCGCAAGGTGTGCTGCACCTCGGCGAGACCCAGCTCCCACGGCAGGCCCGCGTGCTGGATCGACGACAACGGCGATGCCCCCGTACCCCCGTCGTTGCCGGAGATGTGGATCGAGTCCGCCAGCGCCTTGACGACGCCCGCGGAGACGGTGCCGATGCCCGCCTCCGAGACCAGCTTGACGTCGACCTCGGCTTCCGGGTTGACCTGCTTGAGGTCGAAGATCAGCTGGGCGAGGTCCTCGATCGAGTAGATGTCGTGATGCGGCGGCGGGCTGATCAGGGTCACCCCCGCGGTGGTGTGCCGCAGACGGGCGATCTCGTCGGTCACCTTGTGCCCGGGGATCTGACCCCCCTCTCCGGGCTTGGATCCCTGCGCCATCTTGATCTGCAGCATGTGGGCGTTGGCGAGGTACTCCGGGGTGACCCCGAACCGTCCCGAGGCGATCTGCTTGATGCGGCAGTCGAGGTCGAGCGCGCTCCCCCGGGTGCGGAAACGCGCCGGGTCCTCGCCGCCCTCACCGGAGTTGGCGCGGCCACCGATCAGGTTGAGGGCCGCCGCGAGCGTCTCGTGCGCCTCGGCCGACAGCGCACCGTGCGACATCGCGCCGGTGGAGAAGCGTCGGGTGATCTCGGTCACCGGCTCGACCTCGTCGAGCGGGATCGGTTCACCGACCGCGATCGGCGAGAGGAAGTCGCGCGGGTAGGCCGCCGGACGCGCACGGACCTGTTCGCTGAACAGGTTGTACAGGTCGCGACGGCCCTCGTCGGCCGCGTGGCGCAGCAGCGCCGCGGTCGGCCCGTCGACGTCCTCGGCTCCGACCCCGTCGACGCGGAACGGCTCCGTGGCCGGCTTGCGCCCGAGCCCGAGCGTGTCGTGCAGCGCGTCGATGACCGGCTTGTTCATGTCGTGGAACTCACCGGCCTTGCGCCACTTGATGATGCCGGGGCTGGTGAGGTCCGGCCACTTCACCTCGCCGTCGTCGCCGACCGCGTGGTCCGCGAACGCCTCCGCGTGCTGTTGGAGCACCTCGGCGCCCAGGTCCTCGAGCGTGACCCCACCGAGGGTGGAGACCGTGCCGGTGAAGCAGGTGTCGATGACGTCCGGGCCGAGGCCGAGCGCCTCGAAGATCTGCGCGCTGCGGTAGCTGTCCAGGACCGAGATGCCCATCTTGGACATGATCTTCAGCACCCCGTCCTCGAGCGCGTTGCGGTACCGCTCCTGGGCGATCGAGGCCGACGGGTTGTCGCCCCCGATGCGTCCCTCGTCGGCCAGGTCGGAGATGGTCTGCAGGACCAGGCGGGGCACGATCGCGTCGGCGCCGTAGCCGAGCAGGGTCGCCGCGTCGTGGGTCTCGCGGGCCTCGTCGGTCTCGGCGACCAACGAGGTCCGGGTCCGCAGGCCCTCGGTCAACAGGCGCTGGTGGACGGCACCGATGGCCAGCAGTCCGGGCACCCGGCAGCGGGTGTCGTCGACCCCGACATCGGAGACGACCACGATCCCGGCCCCGCTGCGCACGTGCCCGGCCGCCTCCTGACCGAGCCGCTCGAGCGCGGCCGCCAGCCCGGCGGGGCCGTCCGCGACCGGGAAGGTCGCGTCCACCGCCTGCACCGCGAAGGGCAGGTCGGGTGACATCACGATGCGCTGCAGACCCTCCGGGTACAGGAAGAACGAACCCATCTCGATCAGGTCGGCCGCCTCCGGCCGCTCGGTCAGGATCGGTTGGCGCGGGCCGAGCAGCGTCCGAAGGCTCATCACCTCGGACTCGCGGTAGTGGTCGATGGGCGGGTTGGTGACCTGCGCGAACTTCTGCTTGAGGAAGTGGGCCACCGGTCGCCGGACCTGTGACAGCGCCTCGATCGGGGTGTCGTCGCCCATCGAGGAGGTGGTCTCCTTGCCCTGCGTCGCCATCGGACGCAGGATGGAGATGACCTCCTCCTTGGTGAACCCGAACGCGAGCTGCCGCTGGCGGAGATCGTCCGGGGCCCCCTCGATCGGCCGGCCGGCCTTCACCGGGGTGAGGTGCTCCGAGAGCCAGGTGCCGTAGGGCGCACCCTTGGCCAGGCGCAGCTTGATCTCCCGATCCTCCTGCAGACCGCCCTCACGCGGGTCCACGCACAGCATCTGCCCCGGCCCGAGGCGTTCGCGGCGGACCTTGCCGTGGTGATCGGGGTGGTCGGTCGGCAGGGACGTGGTGACCGCGCCGACCTCGGACGAGGCCACGATGGTGCCGTCGTCGCACACGTGGTAACGCAACGGACGCAGACCGTTGCGATCGAGGGTCGCCCCGACGCGCACCCCGTCGGTGAAGATCAGGCCCGCCGGCCCGTCCCACGGCTCGACCAGGCACGAGTGGTAGCGGTAGAAGTCGCGGATCTCGGGTTCCAGGTCGCGGGCCCCTTCCCACACCTGGGGGACGAGCATCGCCTGCGAGTGGCGCACGTCGCGGCCACCTCTCACGAGCAGTTCCAGCGCCGCGTCGAGCTTGGCGGAATCGGACTGGTCGGCGTCGATGACCGGCTGGAGCAGCTCCGGGGTCGCCCAGTCCACACCGTCGACCGACAGGGACCCGGACACGAGCTGACCCTCGCGGGCACGCATCAGGTTGAGGTTGCCCGCGATCGTGTTGATCTCGCCGTTGTGGCACATCATCCGGAAGGGCTGGGCACGCTCCCAGGTCGGGGCGGTGTTGGTCGAGAACCGGGAGTGGAAGATCGCGATGGCGGAGACGAACCGTTCGTCGCGGAGGTCGGGGTAGAAGGCATCGAGCTGATCCGCGTCGGCCATGGCCTTGTAGGTCACGGTGCGGAACGAGCAGCTGGTCGCGTAGAAGCGGGCATCAGCCGCCTCGCAGGCCTTGCGGGCACGACGGCGTACGCGATAGGCGACCCGCTCGGCTTCGTCGTCGTCGATGTCGTCGGGACGGGCCAGGATGGCCTGCTCCAGTGCCGGCAGGGCCTCGCGGGCGATCTCTCCGATGGCGGAAGGATCGTGCGGGACCTCCCGCCAGGCCACCAGGCGCACCCCCTCGGTGTCGCAGGCGTCCTGCATGGCCGCACGGGCACGCGAACGGGAGTCCTGCGCCTGCCCGTGGTCGCCGGGCTCGAGGAACAGGAACGCGAGGCCGAGCTGAGCTTCTTCCACGTCGTCCACGCCGGCGTCACTCGCCCAGGCCCGCACGAGCGCCCGCGGGACCTGGGTCAGGACCCCCGCCCCGTCCCCCGACATCGCGTCCGCGGCGACGGCGCCGCGGTGCTTGACCCCGCAGAGGCCGTCGAGCGCCATGGTGACCGTGCTGCGACGAGCCTGCCCGTCGACGTTGGCCACGAACCCGATGCCACAGGCGTCACGTTCCCCGCGGGGATCGAAACCACGGACCCGGTCCTCCGGCGTGACCCCGGCCCCGGGCACCATCTCGGCTCGCTGCGCACCGGGCACGATCGCTGCGTCGGGGCGTCGCGCGGGGATGCGGGGCTGCTGCGTCATAGAGGAACCTCCATGACATCGCCGTGGGCGCGAGGGCCCTCCGAGCGATGCCGGGCACGGTCGGTCGCAGCCCCCGCGACGCACCAACAGCGCTCACGGATCCTGCGAGAGGTCGGGAGCGCCGTTGCTCTGCCCAGACGATACCCGCCGGGCGCGTGAGGCGCCCGGAGAGGCGACTGGGAACTACCACTACCAGAGCCATAGGCAACCAGATGACAGAGACGATCACCCGCCGACGCAACGACAAGCGCTAAGGTCCGCCCACCGGACGGTCGACGCGACGACGGCCACCACGACGGCGTCGACCGGGCCCGACGGCTGCGTCGACCGTCGACCCACCGGCACCATCAACACCGCACCTGGGGGCTTGGATGTCCATCCGCCATCGTGTCCGTCATCGTGGCCGTACGAACCGCCGACGCCTGCTCGCGACGGGCCTGGCGTTCGCCGTGGCGGTGTTGGCGACCGGATGTGACTCCACCACCGATGCCATCCAGGATGCCGTCAGCTCGGGCCCGAGCGTGGAGGACGAACCTCAGGAGGCGCTCCAGCAGGCCGTGGCATCGCTCGCCGACTGGCGAGGCATCGAAGCCACGTTCCGGTTCGAGCCCGATGAGGCGTTCCGCGCCGAGTCCCTGGTGGACGGCGACCTCAGCGAGCGGGAAGCGGAGCTGTTGTTCGGCTCATCCGCCGTGATGCGGGCGACCGGACTCGACGACCCCGAACGAGGTGCGTTCGAGACCTCGATCATCGTGGACGGCACGCCGGTGTTCGTCCTGCGGGTCAACGATGAGGAGCGCATCTTCGTGCGCTTCGACGCCGAGACGCTCGCCACGCTGTCCGCCGACACCGACCTGGGCGACATCGACGATCTGGTCGTTGCCGCCCGGATGTTCGGACTCGGAGACGTGGCCCAGGCGGCCATCGACGGGCGGTGGGTCGAGCTGATCGGCATCGAGGACGTGATGGAACTCGCCGATGCCGAGGAGGCGGACGAACCCGAGGTCGACGAACAGCAACTCGGCGCCCTCGACACCCGTCTGGCTGCCAGCATCGAGCGGTTCGTCGATGACGATGCCGCGGTGAGCCATGTCGGTTCCGATGACGTGGGTGCCCGGGTCCGCCTGACCACCGATGGCGCGTCGTTGGAGGCGTTCCTCGAGGAGCTGACCAGCGAGTTCGACCGCGCCGGCCTCGTCGATGGGCTCGCCGGCGACGAGCTCGACCAGCTGGACATCGATGACGAGCTGATCGTCTCGATCGACGCGTGGATCGACGGCGGCGAGTTGCGCCAGATCGCGCTGGACGTCGCCGGCCTCGACGACGAGCTCGCGGGCGAGCTGTGGATCGTGGTCGCCATGGACGAGTTCACCGGCAGCATCGCCGAGCCCGACGACGCCGAACTCCTCGACCTGCTCGGCCTGGCCGGCGCGTTCTTCGCCGGGACGGGCGGCGACCTCTTCGGAGGCGACGGCTTCGAGGAGTTCGACGACGACCTCTTCGAGGCCTTCGACGGGGATGAGCCGTTCGCCGAGTTGGACGACGATCTCACCGACAGCGACGGCGCACCGGGCTGCGTCGCGCAGGAGGAGCTCGAGCTCATCGAGGAGTTCGAGGGCGCGGATGCCCTGGACGAACTGGAGGAACTCCTCGACGCCGGGATCCTCGAACGCTGCTGATCACCCACCGCAGCCCCGCTCGCGTCCGCCGGTCAGCGACCCGGCGGACATGAGCACTCCGTCGTCCGACGCCGCGGGCCCGTCGTGGCGCCGTCCCCCGCCCTGGTCCACGTTGGGCGAGCCCCTGCGGATCCTGGCGGTGGCGTTGCAGTTCCTGACCCGTCTGCCCGTCCCCCGGATCCCGGTGGTGGACGGCGACCTGCGTAGGGCCACGGCCGCGTTCCCGCTCGTGGGTCTGATCGTGGGCGCGGTCGGCTTCGCCGCGTTCGCGGCCACCTCGCCACTGCTCGGTCCGGCCGTCGCCGCCGTGGTCGCGGTGCTCACCACCGTCGCGGTCACCGGCGCGTTCCACGAAGACGGTCTCGCCGACACCTTCGACGGTCTGTGGGGCGGCTGGGAGCCCGCGCGACGCATCGAGATCATGCGCGACTCCCGCATCGGCACCTACGGGGGCAGCGCGCTCATCCTCGGTCTCGGCCTCCGGGTCGCCCTGCTCGCTCAGCTGGAGCTCGGCGCAGCCGCGCAGGCCATCCTCGTCGGCCACGTGGTGTCCCGCGCCGGGATCCTGCTCCAGATCCGTTGGCTACCGCCCGTGGCCGATCGAGGCACCGGCGCCCAGGTCGCCGAACCGATCGGGGGCGTCGGTCTCGGGGTCGCGGCGGTCACCACCGCCGCGGTCTGTGCCGCGAGCCTGGGGGTGTTCGCCGCCGTCCCGTTGGCTGCGGCGCTGCTGGGCGTGGCAGCCCTGCGCCGGGCTGCCCGCCGCAAGCTCGGGGGGTTGACCGGTGACGTCCTCGGCGCGACCCAGCAGGTCGGCCTCCTGCTCGCGACCGCGTCGGTGGTCGCGATGTCGCGTGCCGGTCTCGTCTGAACCCCTCACCCCGCCTACGCTCCGACGCCCCCGACCTCGATCCCCCCGACGCATCGGAGCCCCGATGGCCGTGCTGCTCGAACGCCGCGACGACGGTGTCGCCGTGCTCACCCTCGACGACCCGGATCGTCGCAATGCCATGACCGAGGCGATGGGCGATGCCCTCGCCGAGCGGTGCGCGGAGCTGGCCGCCGATCCGGACCTACGGGTGGTGGTGCTGACGGGGACCCCGACCGCGTTCTCGGCCGGTGGCGACCTCGGCATGCTCGAGGACCTGGGCCGCCGGACCCGTGAGGAAGGTCTCGATGCCACGGACTTCATGCGCGAGTTCTACCTGCGCTTCCTGTCCGTGCGTGAGCTGCCGGTGCCGGTGATCGCCGCGATCAACGGTCACGCGGTCGGCGCAGGACTCTGCGTGGCGCTCGCATGTGACCTGCGGATCGTCGCCGACGAGGCCAAGGTGGGTCTCAACTTCGCCAAGCTGGGCCTGCATCCGGGCATGGGCGGCACCTGGCTGCTCCCCCGCCTGCTCGGCGGCCAGCAGGCGGCCGCGTGGCTCTACACCGGGGCGCTCGTCTCGGGCGGGGTGGCGGCCGGCCAAGGTCTGGCGCTCGAGAGCGTGCCCGGCGATCAGGTACTCGACCGGGCGCTGGCCCTCGCCGAGGACATCGCCCGGTCGTCGCCGGTGGTGGTCCGTCAGCTCAAGGTCACCCTGGCCGCCGTCGAGGGGATCGACCTCGCGACCGCGCTCGACCGCGAAGCCGCCGCTCAGGCCATCAGCTACGGCACCGACGACCTCGCCGAGGGGCTCGCGGCCGGTCGGGAGCGCCGCGCACCGCGGTTCTCCGGCCGGTAGGTCCGTCGCCGGCGCCCGCGACCCCCGCGACCCGATGCAGGCGCACAACACCCGCATGCGGGGGTTCACGCACGCCGGCGACATCACGGCACCCACATCCCGGCCAACCTCGGCACACAACACCCGGATGCGGGTGTCGGCGCACTGACGGCCGAGGCCGACACCCCTGCCAGCTGTCGCTCACCGCTTCGCTGCACCCCAGGCATCACGCAGCCGCACACGCGCCCCGACACGCAGGATGCCTCCCTCGTAGAGCCTGGCCGCGAGCAGCGTCATCGCCACGATGGTCAGCAGGGTGAGCGCGATCGACAGTGCCACCTCCCACAGGGCGGGCGTGCCGAGGGTCTGGCGAACCAGCATCACGTAGGGGGCGCTGAAGGGCACCAACGCCGCCACGCGAGCGAAGGTCGCGTCGGGGGCGTTGATGGACGCGAACCCGACGAAGTAGCCGAGGATCATCAGCATGTTGGCCGGGGTGAGCACCGCCTGCGCCTCCTCCGGCCGCGAGACGAGCGAACCCAACCCGGCGGCGATGACCGCGTACAGGCCGTAACCGAGCACGAACCACAGCACGAGCAGCCCCGCCAGGGGCGCGATCCCCGGGGGCACCACGTCGCCCGCGGTGACCACCAGCACCACCACCGCCGGCGCGAACAGCACCACCGTCTGACCCAGTCCGACCAGCCCGAGCCCCAGCACCTTGCCGGCCATCAGCCGCCGCACGGGCACGGCCTCGACCAGGAGCTCGACGACGCGACTGCCCTTCTCCTCGATCACCCCGTTGATGATCATCGACGCGTACATGATCAGCACCCCGAACAGGAACACCACGCCGAGGTTGGCCACGACCAGCCGCGCCGCCGCGTCGCCGGGATCCTGGTCGCCCAGTTGCTGCACCGGCAGCGGGGTGAGATCCAGCACGGCGCCGACCCGATCGCCGTCGCCCTGCTCCGACAGCACCTCGCTCAGGGCCAGGGCCTCGGCCGCACGCGAAGCCGCGGGGGGGTCGAAGGCGAACACCCCGCTGCGCGCCGGCACCACGATGCGCTCCCCGTCCACGATCGCGAAGTCGGCCTCTCCGGCCGTGACCAACGCGGCGGCTTCGTCGGGGTCGGTGGCGGGTTGCACGACGATGGGACCGATCGCCTGCTCCAACACCTCGGACGCATCGGACGACAGCTCCCCGACTACGACGATAGCGACCGGATCGACCGGTCCGGCGTCCGTGTCGTCGCCCCCGATGTCGAAGACCCCCAACAACATCGGGACCGCCGCAGCGATCGCGAGGAACACCGAGATCGCCAGCGTGGTGATCACGAACAGTCGCCCGCGGAGCCGCTGGCGGACCTCGCGCTCCGCGATCAGCAGCACGGTGCGGGTCGGGCTCACGACGGCACCTCGTCGGGCTGGAGGCGCGGGGTGACGTCCGCCCCGTCGACCGCGTCCCGGAACAACTCCGACAGTCTCGGTTCCTCCAACCGGACGCCGAGCAGCCGGCCCGAGGTGCGCGCGAGGTCGATGATCTCCCCGGGGTCGATGTCCGCCCGCAGCGCCAGCGAGATGGCGTCCTGCCGCTGTGCGCCGACCTCGACCCCGTCGGGCAGTCGCTCGACCCACGCCGTTCCTCCGTCGACCTCCAGGCGCAGGCGACGATCACCCTGGCGCTTGAGCGCAGCGACGCCGCCTCGCAGCACCACCCGTCCCGCGCTCACGACGGCCACCGTGCGACACAGATCCTCGACCAGGTCGAGCTGGTGGCTGGAGAACACCACGGCCACGCCGGCGTCGGCCCGTTCCCGCAGCACGTCGCTCATCACGCCGACGGCGATGGGATCCAGGCCGGAGAACGGTTCGTCCAGCACCAGCAGCTGCGGGTCGTGGACCAGCGCCGCGGCCAACTGGACCCGCTGTTGGTTGCCGAGCGAGAGCTCCTCCACCGCGGCGTCGCGCCGGTCCCCCAGGCCCAACCGATCGATCCACCGGGTGGCGCTCGCGCCGGCATCGGCGCTCGACATGCCGTGCAGGCGCGCGAGATAGACCAGCTGCTCGTGGACACGCATCCGCGGGTAGAGCCCACGCTCCTCGGGCATGTAACCCGTCCGCCGCCGCACGTCGAGATCGACCGGTCGCCCGTCCCAGCGCACCGTGCCGGCGTCCGGAGCGCTCACCCCGACGGCGCACCGCATCGCCGTGGTCTTCCCCGCACCGTTGGGTCCCAGGAACCCGCACAGTTCACCGGGAGCGACCGCGAACGACAACCCGTCGAGCGCGACGACCTCGCCGAAGTGTCGCACCAACCCCTCGAGCTCCAACACGTGGTCCCCGTCCCTCGCCGCGGTCCGATGTCCGTCCCGCCCAGGGGGAGCCTAAGTCACGCTGCGTGGCTCGCCCTGCCTGATGGAGGACCCCCGTGTTCGGGCGCGGGGCGGCCGAACGGGTGGGCTCAGATGCGGGTGCTGCCGAGGCCGGTCTCGGCCGCGACCTCCAACGCGTCGGCGAGCAGGGTGCGGGCGATGACCCGCAGGGCCAGGACCTCGTCGGTGCCCTCGAAGATCGACAGCACCCGCGCGTCGACGAACAACCGGCTCACGGTGTACTCCTCGGCGTAGCCGTAGCCGCCGTGCAACTGCTGCGCCTCACGGGTCACCCATTCCGCGACCCGGCACGACAGCTGCTTGACCTGGGAGGCCGCCAACTGGCCGGCCTGCTCGCCCCGCGCGAGCATGCGGGCCACCTCGAACGAGGTGGCCCGACAGGCCGCCAACGACGCCGCCATGCGGGCGATCTTGGTGCGGTTGAGCTCGTAACCGGCCAGCGGTGTGCCGAACACGTGACGTTCCTTGGCGTACCCGACCGCGTGCTCCAGGGCGGACTGCATGACGCCCTGGGCCCGGGCCGCGGTCTGCAACCGCGCGTTGGCGAAGGCCTGCATCTGCAGGTAGAAGCCGCGGCCCATCCCGGCGTCCTCACCGATCAGCGCACTGTGGGGCACCCGCCAACCGTCGAACGACACCTCGAACGAGTGCATCCCCCGGTACCCGAGCGTCGGGATGGCGCGCGCGTCCATGGTCCCACCGAGCGGGTTCTCGGCCTTCCAGGCATGTCCGGGGAACGGCGGCTTCTCGACCACGAACAGGCTCAGGCCCCTGTGCCCGAGGCTCTTGTCCGGATCGGTGCGCGCCAACACCAGCAGGTACTCGGCCTTGCCGGCGAACGTGCACCAGGTCTTGACGCCGTCGATCACCCAGTGATCACCATCGCGCTTGGCCACGCAGGACACGGCCGCGACGTCCGAGCCGACATCGGGTTCGGTCACCGCCACCCCGCACATCTTCTCCCCGGAGGCGATCGCCGGCAGCCAGCGGGCCTTCTGCTCGTCGGTCCCACCCTTGAGGATCGCGGTGCCGATGATCTCCGGACGGGTGATCAACGACCCGGCCACCCCCAGCGAACCGCGGGAGAGCTCCTCGGTCACCAACACCATGTTCAGCAGTTCGTCGTCGTCGCCCGAGGCGAACCCGCCGTGCTCCTCCGGGATCGACAGCGCGAAACAGCCCAGTTCGGCGAGTCCGTCGATGACCTCGTCGGGGATGTCCTCGTCGCCCCGGTGCACGTGCTCGGCGATCGGCGCCACCTTGTCCTCGGCGAACCGACGGAAGGTCTGGCGCACCATCTCCAGGTCCTCGGGCAGGTGACGACCGCCCGCCTCACCCGATACCAGCACGTGCTCGGCCAACGCCGACAGGAAGCCCGGGTCGCGACCGGCGGCGATCGCCGGGGCCTGATCGTCGAGCACCCCGACATCGAGCCCGAACGCGCCCTCACGACCCGCCACCCGTGCCCGCACATCCGTGGCGACCTCCGCCGCGTAGGCCAGACCGAGCATGGTCTCCACCTGCCCGTGCGCACCCCAGTCGGCGAGGTGACCCGCCGCGGCGACCGCCGAGGCCAGGGTCGCGAGGTCGTAGGCGACCGTCTGCTGCTGATCGATCAGCTGAGCGCTGATCCTGCCGTCCTTCTCGCATTTCACCGCGAGATGGGTGCTCGCCCGGGCGATCACGTCCTCCATGGCGGTCACGAGAGCGCGGAGATGTTCCGCATCATCGGTGGACTCGAGGTGGGTCAGCGTCACGGTGGCCTCCTGGGCAGCCGGGCCAATGTGCCACCCCGAGGCACCCGGAGCCAAGCCGGGGCCGCGCCGGGTTCAGCCGAACCCGGTGTCGCGGAGCCGGATCTCGGGGCCGTACGGGGCCCGGACGGAGCCCGGACGGGGCCCACGCGGAGCCCAGAGGGAGCTCAGGCGACGTTGCGAGCCAACAACGCCGCACCCACGGCACCACCCTCGTCACCGAGCATGGCCGCGACCAGCCGCACGCGGGGGGGCTCGAGGAACAGATGCGGCCGCATCGCGGCCTCCACGCGCGCCAGGTAGCTCTCCCCCAGCTTGTCCGCGAGCCCACCCCCCAGCACCACGACCTCGAGGTCCAGCAGGTTGACGGTGCTCGCGATACCGGCGCCCAGGGCCGCGATGCCGTCGTCGATGAGATCCGCGACCAGTTCGTCCCCGCGTTCCAACGCCGTCTTGAACACCCCGGAGGTGGCGCGCGACTTGCCCTTGCCATCCATGACCTCGAACAGCACGGTCGGGGTGCCCGCAGCCACCGCCCGCTCCGCCGCGAGCTCCATCGCCCTACGCCCGGCATACGCCTCGACGCAGCCTCGTCGACCACAGGGACACACGGCTCCGCCCTGGCGGATCACCAGGTGGCCGAACTCCCCGGCGCCGCCATGGCTGCCCTCGAAGGGCACACCGCCGAGCATGAGCCCGCCGCCCACCCCCGTCCCGACGAACACCACGAGGATGTCATCGGCGCCCCGCCCGCCACCGAGCGCGTGTTCGCCGACCGCGGCGGCCGTGACGTCGTTGGCCACCCGCACGGGCAGGTCCAGCCGATCGTGCAACGCGGCCGCGAGGTCGAACCGTTCGTCGAACCCCGGCACGTTCGAGGCGTTGCCCACGGTGCCGCCGATGACGATCCCCGGCGTGCCCACCCCGGCCCCGACGACCGCGGTCCGCTCGAGGCCGGCGTCGTCGAGCGCGTCGTCCGCGACCTTGACCAACGTCTTGATGACCTCGTTGCGTCCGCCATCGGTCGGGGTCCGACGCTTGGCGTGCCCGATGGTGCGGTCGTCATCGAGCACGACCGCGTACGCGTTCGTGCCTCCGAGGTCGATACCAACGGTTCGCACGTCATGCTCCTCGAGCCGGTCCTCGCTACCTGTGGCGGAAGGCTAGTGGCGGTCGGTGACCGCGGAGCCCACCCGCGGTGCGGCCGGCCGGCC
>PWLR01000266.1 GCA_003558435.1 Nitriliruptoraceae bacterium
CCCCGGTACTCCACCGTCACCACGTCCCCGGGCGCCACGGCCTCACCGGTCCCCTCGACCAGGTCCTCGGTCTGCAGGCTGCTGGGGGGTTCGCCCCGATCCGGCGGGAGGATCGACTCGGCCGACGGGGCCGCACCGAGATCGAGCGCGTCCTCCGTCGACTCACCCCCGTCAGCCTCCGACGCGACATCGGCGGTGCAGGCGCCGACCCACACCGACAGCGCCACGAGGACGATCAGCGCCGGCGTCCGTGACCGGGACCCTCGAGGCAGGGAGCCACGCATGATCACGATCCTGCTCCCGCTCGGTCGACGTGCATGGGGCATCGGGGCACCGGGGGCGAGCCTACTGCGCTCGCGCGGAGCGCTCCCGCTCCGGAGCGCGGCTAGGTTCCCGCGATGCTGCTCGCCACCTTCGGCATCATCGCCGGTCTTGTCGTCCTCACCTATGCCGCGGATCAATTCGTGGTCGGTGCCGCGCGGGTCGCCACCTCGCTTCGGCTGTCCACGGTGGTGGTCGGCGCCGTGGTCATCGGTTTCGGGACCAGTGCCCCGGAACTCCTCGTCTCCGGCTTGGCCGGGGCCAGCGGCGCGATCGACCTGGCCGTGGGCAACATCGTCGGCTCGAACGTCGCGAACCTCACCCTGGTGCTGGGGGTCGCCGCCTTGATCGCGCCCATCGTGGTCAGATCCCCGGTCTTGAAGCGCGAGGCGCCGATCTCGCTCGCGGCCGTGCTGGTGTTCGCCTGGGCGATCCAGGGCAGCCTGTCGATCGTCGACGGGATCGTGCTCACGGTCGTGCTGGTGACCGCACTCACGTTCATCATCCTCTCCGCCCGTGGCGGCGACCCGGGGTTGACCTCCGAGGTCGAGGGGTTCCTCTCGGACACCCCACCAGCCCTGCGGCGCGAGGCGGTGCGGACCGTCCTCGGCCTGCTCGGCACCTTGGGCGCCGCCCAGGTGCTGGTGGTCTCCGCGACCACCATCGCCGAGTCGCTCGGCCTCAGCCAGGGGTTCATCGGGCTGACGGTCGTGGCGATCGGAACCTCCCTGCCGGAGCTCGCGACGGCGGTCCAGGCCGCGCGCAAGGGGGAGACGGACCTGATCATCGGCAACCTGCTGGGCAGCAACCTGTTCAACGCGGGTGCGGTGGGCGCCGTGGCCGCGTTCGCGGGGGCCGGCCTGCCGATCGACCGTACGATCTCGACGCTCGGGGTCGGGTTGATGGTCGGGATCGCGGTCATCGCCACCCTGTTCATGGTGACCGGCAAGCGCGTCGTGCGGTGGGAGGCGATCGTGCTGTTGATCGCCTACGCGGCGACACTGCCGCTACTCGCCGGGTGAGCCCGGCCACGAAGCCCACCACCGGCCCGATCGACCACGAACACCACCGGATCAGACGAGGAGGACGTGCATGCGCGAGGTGATCGTGCTCGAGCACACGCCCGCGGCGGGCCTGTCGGGGTTCACCGAGGTCCTGAACGCCCGGATGACGATGGCGCCGTGGCGGCGCATCCACGTGCCCGACGGTGGCCCGCTTCCCGGCGACCTCGACACCGTCGCCGGGCTGATCGTGATGGGCGGGGCGATGTCCTCGGTCGACCCCACCGCGCATGCCTGGATGCCTCCCGAACTCGAGCTGTTGCGACGCGCCGTGGCCGAGGACGTGCCGGTCCTGGGCGTGTGCCTCGGGGCCCAGTTGCTCGCCACCGCCCTGGGAGGTGAGGTCACCACCCGAACCGTCCCCCAGGTGGGCTTCCTCGCGCTGCACCAGACCGACGAGGTCCACGGCGACGAGGTCCTGGCAGGCTGGCCCGACGGTGCCCCCGCCCTGTTCGTCCACGAGGACCAGATCACCACGTTGCCCCCGGAGGCGATGGCGCTGCTGACCGGCGGCGACGGGGTGCCGGCGTGGCGCGTGGGGGATGCCTGGGCGGTGCAGTTCCACCCCGAGGTGACCCCCGATCAGCTGAGGTCATGGGTCGAAGGAGGACTGCTGGACGCTCTGCTGGAACGCTCGGGGGTCGAGGTCGAGGAACTGCTCGCCGAGGCCGACCGCCGGGGACGCTTCACCGTGCCGCAGGGCCGCGCGCTCGTCGGCCGGTTCCTCGACGGCCCCGTGCGCGTCCGGGTGAACGGTTGACCACCGCCTCCGTCCGACCGGACACCTCGTTCCTGGCACCGTCAGTGGACCTTCGCGCAGCCTGTCCCGGTCCGCCGGCCTCGCCCGAACGGTAGGAAGGAATGGGCTACCGACCCGGTCCGCAACCAAGGATCGACCTCGCCCACCCGGCACGGGAGACCACACCATGAACCTCATCCCCCGCTCCACGACACCCCGCCCCGTGGACACCGACCTGTTCGAGGCGTTCGACCGTCTGCACAGCCGGTTGCTCGAGACGTTCCCCGCCGCCACCGAAGGCACCGCGGGGTGGATGCCGGCACTGGCCGACCTCGAGGAGACCGACGACGCGTTCGTGATCAACGTCGAGGTCCCCGGCTTCGATCGCGACGACATCAAGATCGAAGTGATGGGCCGTCGGCTCATGGTCCACGCCGAGCGCGAGGAGGAGCCACGTGAAGGCACCGTGCGTAGCTCGACACGGTCCCGCAACCACCTCCACCACGAGGTGACGCTGCCTGCCGACGCGGACGACGAGCACATCGAGGCGAGCCTGGACCAGGGTGTGCTCACCGTTCGCATGCCCAAGCGCGAAGGCGCCGGGCGTAAGCGGATCGAGATCGGTTGAGCACCCCGCCAGGGGGGGGTGGGTGGGTGCGGGCTGAGCGGGAACCGAAAGCCAGCCGAGAGCGAGCGCGGCGCCGACACCTAGGCACGCCGCACGCGAGGAGACCATGCGAACCGACGAGGAGATCAAGCGCGACGTGACCGACTCGTTGTTCTGGGACACCCGGATCGACTCCTCGGGGATCGCCGTGGCGGTCCGGTCGGGTCGGGTCGTGCTGCGGGGCGCCGTTCCCACCTTCCGGGCCCGGGATGCCGCGGAAGAGGATGCCCGGGTCATCCGCGGCGTCACCGACGTGCACAACCGGATCACGGTGCGCTATCCCGATCACGAACGTGTGCCGGAGGACGAGGAGCTGCGCGGGAACCTGCGGCTGGCCTTCGACCTCGACCCGGATCTGGAGGCTTCGGACGTCGAGGTCGTCGTGGCCTCCGGCTGGGTGACCCTGCGCGGCACCGTCCCCGACCTGTGGCAGAAGCAACTCGCCGGGGAGATGGCCGGCAGCGCCCGCGGCCTCCTGGGGTTCGACAACGAGCTGGTGGTGGTGCCCACCCGGGCGGTCGTCGACCAGACCATCGCCGATGATGTCGTGGCGGCGCTCGAACGGGCGGCGGTCGTCGATCCGAACGAGATCGACATCACCGTCACCGACGGTCACGTGATCCTCACCGGGACGGTGGATGATTGGGCGACCCGCAACGCCGTCTACGACGCCGCGCGCTACAGCGTGGGCGTCGTGGCGGTGCACGATCGACTCACGTTGCGCGCCCCGCCCAACGCCGAGACCTGAAGTCCGCGCCCTGGTTGGCCCTCGCCGCGCCCCGCTCTGCTCACGGCCGGTGCTCGGCGAACGGCGATGGCCTCAACCGGCGATGTGCGATCGCAACCACGTGAGCAGGGCATCCTCGACGGGTTCGGGCGTCGTCAGATGCGGCCAGTGCCCACTGCCGGGGATCCGCACGAACCTGGCATCGGGGAAGATGCGCCGGAAGCGCTGCGCGTCGGTCAGGGAGATGTACGGGTCGGTCTCGCCCCAGATCACCAGTGCGGGCAACCGCTGACCCCTCAACCGCTCGGCGAGTCGATCGAGGTCCGGCTCGTCGGTCGATCGGTACAGCGAGAGGACCGTCTGGCGGGTAGCCGCATCGAAGTTGGCGTACATCGTCTCGATGTGCGGCTTCGGGATCGGGACGGGGTTGCCCAACCGAAGCGCGAAGCCGAAACTCCTGCGGTTGGTCGCCCGCATCGCGAGTTCCCCCCATCCCTGACGTCGCCAGATCCTGGCTATCGCGTGCCACCGGTAATCGGGCATGCCGAGGGCGTTCACGAGCACCAGCGAGGCGACCCGGTCAGGATGCTCCGCAGCGAACCACAGTCCCCACGGTCCCCCGAAATCATGCACCACGAGGTGGAAGCGCGACAGGCCGAGGGTGTCGGCCACCTCGGCCAGGTGGTCGGCGTAACCCTCGACGGTGTGATCGAAGGTGGGCTCGTCGGGATGGGGCTTGTCCGCCCGACCGAAGCCCGGCATGTCGAAGGCGATCGCCCGGCGGTCCTCGCCGACCCGCTCGACGAACCGCACCCACTCCTCACTCGATCCGGGGTTGCCGTGGACGAACACCACGGCGTCTTGGCCACCCTCCCGGGTGCCCGGTGGGCCCGCCTCGATGATCGGGGTGACGATGCCACCGACGCGGTGACGGAAGCGACGCATGCGACCACCCTCGACTCGACGATGTGATGCCGGGGAGGGTGTCTGCGGGCGCCGCCGCCCACCACGGCCGAACGCCCCGGCGTAGGCCGGGCGCAACCGCGCCCGCCCCGTGCTCACCCGCCGGCGACCGCCGGGACGATGGAAACCGTGTCGGTCTCACCCACCTCGGTGTCGAGGCCCTGTTGGAACCGGACGTCCTCGTCGCGGACGAACACGTTGACGAACCGGCGCAGTTGGCCGTCGTCGTCGAGCAGGCGCTCTCCCAGGCCGGGGTGCCTGGCTTGCAGGTTGTCGATGACCGTGCGCAGATCGTCGCCCTCGACGGTGAGCTGTGCCTCGCCATCGGTGAGCTTGCGGAGCGGTGTGGGGATCCGGACCTTCGGCATGTGGAACTCCTAGCGGGAACGACGGGGCGGCGGGCGGGAGCGACAGGGCGGCGGGCGGGAACGACAGGACTCAGCGTCCGAGTGCGCGCTGGAGGTCGTCCAGCGAGGGAGCGACCGAGAACGTGGGACCCGTGGTGGGCGCCACCGCCTCGATGGTCTTGTAGCCAGAACCGGAGATGATGGCGACCGTGCGCTCGTCACGGTCGAGCAGGCCCGCCTCCGCGAACCGCATGAGGTTGGCGACGGTGACCCCGCCGGCCGTCTCGGCGAACAGCCCTTCGGTCTCGGCCAGCAGCTTGATGCCGGCGACCACCTCGTCGTCCGGGACGTGGCCGATGATCCCGCCGGTCTCGTCGGCGACCTTCAGCGCGTAGTAGCCATCAGCGGGGTTCCCGATCGCCAACGAGCGCGCGATCGTGTCGGCCTTCTGTGGCCGGACATCGAAGCTCTGGCGTTCGAAGGCCTCCGCGATCGGTGAACACCCGGTCGCCTGTGTTCCGCTCATGCGCGGGAGCGCCCCGTCGACGAGCCCGAAGCGGCGCAGCTCACCGAACGCCTTGTGGATCTTGCTGAACATCGACCCCGACGCGAGCGGGCCCACCACGTGGTCGGGGAAGCGCCAGCCGAGTTGTTCGGCGATCTCGTAGCCGATCGACTTGCTGCCTTCGGCGTAGAAGGCACGGAGGTTGACGTTGACGAAACCCCACCCCTCGACGTCGGCGACCTCGGAGGCCAACCGGTTGACGTCGTCGTAACTGCCGTGGACGGCAACCACGTTGGCGCCGTAGATCGCCGACCCGACGATCTTCCCCTGTTCGAGGTCGTCGGGGATGAACACGTAGGCCGTGGTCCCGGTCGCGGCGGCATGCGCCGAGACGGAGTTGGCGAGGTTGCCGGTCGAGGCGCAGGCGATGGTCTCGATACCGAGCGCTCGTGCGGCCGACAGCGCGATGGTGACCACCCGGTCCTTGAAGGAGCCGGAGGGGTTGCGGGTGTCGTCCTTCAACCACAGCTCGTTCAGACCCAGTCGTTCGGCCAGCCGGGGAGCGGGTCGCAGCGGGGTGAACCCGGTACCGAGATCGACCCGGGTCCGGTCGTCGTCGGACAGCACGGGCAGCAGATCGCCGTAGCGCCACAGCGAGTGAGGTCCGGACCGGATGCGGTGGCGCGAGACGCGACGTTGCTGGAGCTCCTCGTCGTAGACCACCTCCAGTGGCCCGAAGCAGAACGAACACACGTGGGACGCACCCAACGGCTCCGGCTCGGCGCACTCACGACATCGCAGCCCGAGCACGTTGACCCCGAGGTGGTGGTCGGCAGGACCGGTGTGGTGGGGAGCGTCGGCGGGGTGCTCGGGAGGGCCGGCGGGGTGCTTCGATGGTGACGGGACGGTCAGCGGGGTGGTCACGTGGGCTCCTGCTCTCATCGTTCCCAGCCGTCGGGTGAGCGGCCGAGAGACCGCGGAACGGCGGCGGCCTCCCCGTCGGAGAGGCCGAGAACGATGGATGTGACCACGCGAAGCGCCACGCTCATCGACTCGTCGTACTCCGACGGGTCCGGGTTTGGCACCTTCCCAACCGAACGACCCACGAGGTGTTGCCACACCGTCGGCCGTCTTCGGGGGTTGCCGAGGTTTCGACGGGCCCGAGCCCTCCGCCTCTCTGGATGAGCAACCAGTGCACCTAGCATGCCATCCCGCTCACGGGTCCGCCAACGCGGTCACCCCCGCGCGCACAGGAGCCACTGGTGGAGCTCGGCAGCCCCGATCCCGATCGACTCGCAGAGATCAAGCGCGGCATCGGGTCACGCGTGTCGGTGGTGATCCCCGCACTCGACGAACAGGCGACGGTGGGCGAGGTGGTCGAACGTCTGGTGACCACCCTACAACGGACATGTGGACTGGTCGACGAGGTCCTGGTCGTTGACGCCGATTCCGACGACGCGACCGGCGCGGTCGCCGCGGCCGCCGGCGCGCGGGTGGTTCGCCAGTCCGAGGTGCTGGCCCACCAGGGCAGTCACCGGGGCAAGGGCGAGGCGATGTGGAAGGGCCTGGCGGCCTGTACCGGCGACCTCGTCGTGTTCGTCGACGCCGACATCGTGGACTTCGACGAACGGTTCGTCACCGCACTGTTGGAACCCCTACTGCTCGAGAGTTCTGTGGCCCTGGTCAAGGCGGCCTACGACCGGCCGCTGCGCACGGGCGACCACCTGGCACCCACCGGAGGCGGGCGGGTGACCGAACTGCTGGCCAGACCGCTGCTCGCATCGCTGTGGCCCGAGCTCGGATGGTTGGCGCAACCGCTGGCGGGCGAATGCGCGGCACGGCGATCGTTGTTGGAGGGGCTGCCGTTCGTGCGCGGCTACGGCGTCGAACTCGGGTTGCTGGTCGATGTCGCCGCTGCACACGGTCCCGAGGCGATCCGCGAGGTCGATCTGGGACGGCGCGAGCACGTCCACCAGTCGCTGGAGGCCCTCGGGAGGATGGCCGCGGAGATCCTGCAGGTGGCGCTCCACCGCGCCGAGAGGCAGGGACGGCTCACGCTCGAGCACGAACTCGGTGGCGCGTTGACCCAACCGGTCCGGGCACTGGATGGCCAGATGGTGGGTCATGACCATCCGATCGTGGTCGCGGAGCGGCCACCACTGGGCACGCTGAGCGACCGACGATCCCCGCTACGCGGGCATATCGACGCGGCAGCGGCCCTTCATCCACCACGGTCGACCGACATCGCTCCGTGACGATGTCCAGTTGGGCCGGGTAGGGTGCTCGCCTCGTTCGAGACCGACTCTGGGAGGGACCGATGATCGAGCGCCGCACCGTGCTCGTCGTCGACGACGAACCTGACGTGCTGTTGTTGTGCCGGGTCAACCTCGAGTTCGAAGGTTACGAGGTCCTCGAGGCTGCCGACGGCGAGCAGGCGATGACGCAGGTCCGGACACATCGCCCCGATGTCGTCCTGCTCGACGTGATGATGCCGAAGATGGACGGTTGGCAGGTCCTGGCAGCCATCAAGTCCGATGCGGCCCTGGCGGAGGTACCGGTCGTGATGCTCACCGCCAAGGTCCAGGACCAGGATCAGATCCGGGGTTGGTCCCAGGGTGCGGCGGACTACATCACCAAACCGTTCTCGCCTCTGGCGCTTTCCCAGGTCCTCCAGGACGTCCTCGACACGGACCCCGAGGAGGAAGAACGGCGCCGACAGATGATCCTCGAGAAACTACAGCTGCTGCGCAATTCGTAGGAGCGCTCGGACGAGGCCGCGATCCGTTCGGCTACCGGCAACCCGAGGCGCTCCGTAGCAGGGCGAGATGGCCGACACCTGAGTCCGAAGCCGCGGGCGGTGGGCGATCGGGTCAGTCCCGGTCCGCACCGACCACGACATGCACCGCCACGGCGTCCGAGAGGGTTCCCGGCTGCTGACGGACCTCCGCCGCGCCGATGGCTGCGGCGATCTGCCGTGCGGCTTCCTCGTTGTCCGAGGTCCACAACACCGCGGTGACGTCATAACGGAGGGCAGGGTTGCGCGCCACGATGCGGTAACCGGCCGCATCCAACTCCTCGGCGACGCCGGATGCCGCCGTACCCCCGTCGACCTGGTAGCCGTCGAGCACCTGAACCGAGATGTCCCCCGGAGGGATCGTCTCGACCGGGTCCTCGGGCTCGGGTTCGGGTTCGTCTTCGGGTTCGGGTTCGGGCTCGGGTTCGGGTTCGTCTTCGGGTTCCGGCTCGGGCTCGGGTTCCGGTTCGGGCTCTGCAACAGGGTCCGGCTCGTCGGGTGGCGGCTCGAGCTCGCCGGACGAGACATCCGCGGCGTCGGCGTCGGCGACCTCGATCTCGTCTACGGCCAGTTGGTCATCGGCCCGTCCGACCGTCCCGATCGCCCAGAACATCGCCGCCACCAGGGCGACCAGCAGTACGGCGCCCCCCAGGTTCTGCAGCACCGATGACCGGAAACTCGTGTCGGGGTTCACGTTCGTGGTCTCTCCCACGGAGTTCAGCGCGCGTCAGCGCCGAGGCGGCGTTCCGCACGTTGACGCTGACGCTGGGACCGCAGGCGGCGCAGACGCTTGACGAGCATCGGATCGTGCGACACCGCGGCCTCGTCGTCGATGATGCGGTTCAGCAGCTGGTAGTACCGCGTCGGCGAGACATCGAAACGCTCGCGGATGGCCTGTTCCTTGGCCCCGGCGTACTTCCACCACTCGCGTTCGAAGTCGAGGATGCGGGCGTCGCGGTCCGGCAACGACGGATCGGCATCGACGTCGTGCGCATCGGCCTGTGGTGAGGACATGGCGGGGGTCTCCTGGTCGCGCCAAGCCTCGCAGACGAACCACACGGGTGCAACTACGCGGAGGTCCCCCACTCCGAGGACACCGGTCATCGGTCGACGGGGATGCTCCACATCGCGAGCCGCACGACGAAGTCTGCCACCTTCACGTGGTGCCGGCCACCGCCGTCCGCGCGCCGCGCCCTCATCGGCCCCTGGGACACAGCGGGAGTCACCCCGTCGCCGTACTACGTCTACGCTCCGCACCGCGCCGAGGTAGCTCAGTTGGCTAGAGCAGCCGCCTTGTAAGCGGCAGGTCAGGGGTTCGAATCCCCTCCTCGGCTCTGCGAGGTGATGACAGATCATCGCACCAACCGGTGACAGAACCGGAACCCGGCCACTCACGCTCGCGCGGCGGCTCAAGCGTGTTGCGCCCGCAGGACGAGCCGGGGCAGGACGGGTCCGGTGCAGCAGGGGTTCTGACCCCTACCCGGGAGATGACCGATGGGCACCAAGTTCAGCGACGACGTGCGTGGCGTCGAGGAGCGCAGCACGCCTGCAGAGCGAGCAGCAAGACCATCTCGTGGCCTTCGGTCACGAAGGAGACACGCAGGAGGATCTCGCCCCTCCCTGGACCGGACCGCCCTCGCTGACGGCCTCGGTCCCGCCGAACATCGGCTCGATCTGTTCGGCGGCGTGGCGCACCCGGAACGCGTAGAGACCCTGTCCCGCGTTTGCTGCCCCATTCGGTCTCGCACACCGGTGTACCGCGTGCGGCCAGAACCGCTTCGATAGCAGCGATGGCAGCGCGATACCGCGGACCCGACAGCTGCTTACTCTCGAGCCGGTCACGGACTGGCTCCCCTCCGTCGTCATCCTCGAAGGATCCGATGTCCCACTCGTCCTGCACCGGCCTCCCCGCGTCGCCGGTCCCTGCGCGGTCAACAGCACAGGCGCGACGGCGATCGCACGACCGGAGCCAGTGGATCGTTCGGGCGCAACGATCCGTGTGGTAGGTACCCCTGCAGCCCTGAGCAGCCAGAAGGGCTGCACGCGCTCGTAGGGGTCGTGTCACCACCTCTCTGCGGACCGACCGCGTTCTCATCGAGCCCCGGAGCGAGTCCGGGTGTGGGAACACGGTCGGTCGCATGGGGGCTGCGGGGCCGGCGCAACGCCGTCCTCGCGATCCGGCTCGCCCAGGGCCCCTCGCCCGATCGCCTGCCGAAGAAGGAGCTCCCGTGAGACGCTTGGGCCTGCTGGGCGGCATGGCGTGGCCCTCGACGCTCGCGGCCTACCGCCTCCTCAACGAGAACGTGCAGTCCCGGCTCGGTGGGTTGCACTCGGCCCCGCTGATCATCTGGTCGGTGGACTTCGCGGAGATCGAGCGGCTCCAGAGCGCCGGGGACTGGGAAGCCGCCGGAGGGCTGCTCGTCGAGGCGGCGGTGGCCCTGCGAACTGCCGGCGCCGAAGGCCTGATGCTGTGCACCAACACGATGCACCGCGTGGCGGACGCGATCGAGACCGCCGTCGACATCCCGTTGCTGCACATCGCCGACGCGACCGCCGCACGGATCCAGGCCGATGGCATCGGGCGGGTCGGCCTGCTCGGTACCCGCTTCACCATGGAACAGTCGTTCTACACCGGGCGCCTCCAGGACCGCGGCCTGGAGGTCCTGGTGCCTCCACACCCCCAACGTGAACGCGTGCACCGCATCATCTACGACGAACTCGTCCACGGACACCTCCACGACGCCAGTCGCGAGATCTACCTGGAGGTCATCGCCGGGCTCATCGCCCGCGGTGCCGGAGCGATCATCGCCGGATGTACGGAGATCGAACTCCTGGTCACCCCTGCCGACGTCGAGGTGCCCTACTACGCGACGACGGCGATCCACACGCAGGCCGCCAGCGACTGGATCCTCGACGGTTGAGACGGGACGGCGGGGCAGTTCCGCCTGGGGTGCGCGGCGTTCCGGAGCTCGGACGAATCGGGGTCGTGGTCCTTGACGCTCGTCGTCGGGCTCCCGTAGGTTCCGGCAGCCGCGGACGACCTGCTCGCGCAGGTCGCGTGACGCCGGGCGCCTCCGATCGGGACGTCCACCGCACCCACCGGAGGAAGCGCGATGGCCATCCTGAGTGAGCTCGTGACGGCGTTGCACGATGGGCGCATCCAGGTCGTGGATCTCACCTCGCCGCTGCACGCCGGCACCCCGATCCTGGAACTCCCCGCACAGTTCGGCCAGACCAACCCGTTCCAACTGCAGGAGATCAGCCGCTACGACGATCGCGGCCCGGCCTGGTACTGGAACAACATCGTGACCGGTGAGCACACCGGCACCCACTTCGATGCCCCGGTGCACTGGGTGACCGGCAAGGACCACGAGGATGTCTCCCAGGTCCTGCCGGAACGGCTGATGGGACCGGCGGTCGTGATCGACCGGGCGCAGGATGCCGCTGACGACCCGGACTTCCTGCTGGAGATCGAGCACGTGCAGGCCTGGGAGGCCGAGCACGGCGCGTTGCCCGACGGGGGCTGGCTGCTGTACCGCACCGGCTGGGACGCCCGCAGCCACGATGCGCAGGCCTACGCCAACGCCGACGAGGCCGGGCCGCACACCCCCGGCATCTCCGCGGGGTGCGCGAAGTGGCTCGCGGAGGAGACCTCGCTGCTCGGTCTCGGCGTCGAGACCGTCGGCACCGACGCCGGTGCGGCCCCCGGGTTCGATCCGATGTTCCCCTGTCATGCGTTCCTGGCGGCCACCGGCAAGTACGGCCTGACCCAGCTGCAGAACGTGGCCCGGCTCCCCGCGACCGGTGCGGTCGTGATCGCCTCGCCGCTGCCGATCGTGGGCGGCTCCGGGAGCCCCGCCCGGGTGCTGGCGCTGGTCGAGCGGGACGCGTGAGCAAGCGGGTCGCCGACCTGGTCGGGCGCCGTCTGGTCGAACACGGCGTCGAACGCGTCTTCGGGGTGGTCGGCAGCGGCAACTTCCATGTCACCAACGCGATGGTCGCCGCCGGGGCGCGTTACGTCGCGGCGCGCCACGAAGGGGGCGCGGCCACCATGGCCGACGCCTTCGCCCGTATGAGCGGGTCGGTCGCGGCGCTCAGCCTGCACCAGGGATGCGGGCTGACCAACGCCATGACGGGGATCACCGAGGCGGCCAAGAGCCGGAGCCCGCTGGTCGTGCTGGCCGCCGAGACCGCTGCGGGAGCGACGAACTCGAACTTCCGCATCGACCAGGCCGCGCTCGCCCGCGCGGTCGGGGCCGTGCCGATGCGGGTGACGGGCGCTGCCAGCGCCGCCGCGGAGACCGACGCGGCCTACCGCACGGCACGCCACCAACGGCGGACCGTGCTGCTCAACCTCCCGCTGGACATCCAGGCCGCCGAGGTGGCCGACGCGGGCGGACGAACCGCGCCGGAGGCGTCGCTCACGCCCGCGCCGAGCCTTCCCGCCCCGTCCCCGGCCGCCGTGGCCGAACTGACCGAACGGATCCTCACCAGCGAACGACCGGTCCTGATCGCCGGACGTGGGGCTCGCGCAGCCGGCCCCCAACTGCGCGCCCTCGGCGAGGCGGCCGGCGCGCTGCTGGCCACCTCGGCGGTGGCGAAGGGACTGTTCCGTGGGGACGCGTGGGACCTCGACATCTCCGGCGGCTTCTCCACCCCGACGGCAGCGGAACTGATCGGCGACGCGGACCTGATCGTGGCGTTCGGCTCCGTGCTGAACATGTGGACGACCCGCCACGGGCGGTTGCTCGGACCCGGAGCGGCCCTGGTCCAGGTCGATCTCGAACCGTCGGCGCTGGCCTCGCAGCGACCCATCGACCTGGGTGTGGTCGGCGACAGCGCCCTGACCGCCGCGGCCGTGACCGAACGGCTCGCGGCCACCGCCGGCGGGCACCGGGCCCGGTACCGCCGACCGGAGATCGGCACGCGACTCGCTGCCGGGACTGCGTGGCGCGACGAACCCTACGACGACTGGGGCGGCGACGGGTGCATCGATCCACGCACGCTCACCATCGCCTTGGATGACCTGCTGCCGACCGAACGCGTGGTGGCGGTGGATTCCGGCAACTTCATGGGTTATCCCAGCATGTTCCTGGACGTGCCGGACCAGGACGGGTTCTGCTTCACCCAGGCGTTCCAGTCCGTCGGCCTCGGGCTGGCCACCGGGATCGGCGCCGCCCTCGCCCAGCCCGACCGGTTGCCGATCGTGGCGACCGGCGACGGCGGCGTGTTGATGGCGGCCAGCGAACTGGAGACCGTGGTCCGCCTCGGCCTCCCGATGGTCGTCGTGGTCTACGACGACGGCGGCTACGGCGCCGAGGTGCACCACTTCGGTGACGGTGCCGTGCTCGACACGGTCACCTTCCCCCCGACCGATCACGCCGCGATCGCGCGCGGCTTCGGCTACGAGGCGGTGACCGTGCGGGGCTCCGGCGACCTCGACGCGGTGCACCGATGGGTCACCGGATCCCGCGACCGACCGCTGCTGATCGATGCCAAGGTCGCCGGTCCGCGCGGATCGTGGTGGCTGGAAGAAGCGTTCCGCGGCCACTGAGCCGCCCCGCGCCCCGTCAGGCCTGCAGGAATCGTCCGTGCCAGTCGAGCATCACCTCGAAGCGTTCGACCCGGTGCTTGGGGGCGCCGGAGCGTGACAGCTCGTGGCCCTCGTTGGGGAACTGGACCATCTCGGTCTCGACGCCGGCGCGTCGCAGCGCCACGAAGAACTCCTCACCCTGACCCACCGGGCAGCGCCAGTCGGCCTGGCTGTGCAGCACCAGGGTCGGGGTGACGATCGACCCGGCGGTGTGCACGGGGCTCGCCAACCGGTGGATCGCGCTGTCGACCCCCAGCGACTCCCCCAGGAACATGCGGTCGAAGAACGGCCCGATGTCCGAGGTGCCGGAGAACGACTCCCACTGCAGCAGGCCCCGCTCGACGATCGCGGAGCGGTAACGCTGCGAACGCGGCAGCATGCGCCCGACGGCGTAGCCGCCGTAGGAGCCGCCCATGATCCCGATGCGTTCCGGGTCCGCCTGCGGGTAACGCGCGAGCGCCGCGTCGATGACCGCCTCGAGGTCCAGCACGTCGATGCTGTCGCCCACACCCCATGCCCCGACGACCGCACGCGCCCAGTCGGTGCCACGGCCGGACGAGCCGCGCGGGTTCGAACCCACCACGAGGTAGCCCGCGGCGGCGAAGACCTGGAACTCGTCGAAGAAGTGGTCGCCGTACTGCGAGGTCGGGCCACCGTGGATGTTCAGCAGCAGCGGGACACTCGCGGGGTCCGCCGTGGCCATCCCGGCGGGCGCGACCGACCAGACGTCCAGCTCGGTGCCGTCGCGCTCGAAGGCGAACCGCTCGGTCTCCCGCACCTCGACCGTCGTGCGGAACGCCTCGGCCAGGTCGGTCAGCCGGCGTTCCTCGCCGTCCTGCGACCAGTGCAGCTCCCCCGGCGTGCGCGGGTCGGTGGCCGTGAACGTGACCGCCGAAGCGTCGTCGCGCACGGTGAAGCCCGTGACGTTGCGCTCGCCGCCGATCACGTCGGTGACCCCGCCGTCGGCGTGGACGTGGACGACCCGGGTGGTCCCCCGGTCCTCCAACGCGGTCAGGAAGCCGTCGTCGACGAACCGGGGACCGGCCGGGGCGACGCCGGGTGCAGCGGGCAGCACGTCCCGGTCGAGGTGGCCGGTCAGGTCGGTGAGCGAGAAGGTGTCACCGTCCGGTTCGCAGCGCCACACCCGGTTGGCGCCGGGCCAGTCCCAGGGGCTCTGCAGACCGGCGAGGTGGAGCGCGCCGTCGGGTGCGTAGCCGACCCACGACCACATCCCGGGCGGACCGACCGCGACGGGCTCGCCACCGTCGACCGGCACCTCGAAGGGCTGGCTCCACGGGGTGAACTCGTCGCGCTCGATCGGGTCCGACAGGTAGGCGATCCGGCGCCCATCGGGTCGCCAGGCCGGGGAACGCTGGTCGCGGTCGTTCGCGACCAACAGCGCCGGGTCCGTCTGCCCGGCGGGGTCCACCAGCCACAGGCGCTGTCGTCGATCGCCGACCCACCCGCCGGTGCTGCGTTCCGTGTCGCTGCGGAAGGGAAGTTCGGTGATGCGCCGGGGGCGGCGGGCACGCTCGTCGTCGTCGAGGTCCGCCAACACCTCCGTCCATTCCGTGCCGACCACCACGACCCGGGCCGAGTCCGGCGACCACGCCAGTCCGGCGATACCCAGCGGGAAGTCGGTGCGAGCCGCGGCCTCGCCGCCGTCGGCCGGCATGACGTGGAGCTGTGGCTTGGCGCCGTCGGTCTCGCCGGTGCGCACCAGAGCGAGGTGCTCGCCGTCGGGAGACCACCGTGGGCTGCCGTCGGACGGGCCGTGGGTGAAGCTCCGGGATGCCTCGCCGTCCCAGAGGTGGACCGAGCGCACGTAGCGGTCCTCGTCGAGGTCGACCTCGGTGAGCACGTAGGCGACCCGTTGCCCATCGGGGTGCAGCTGAGGGTCGCCGGGGGTGATCAGGTGGCCGAGGTCGGCTGGCTGCACGGAGATGTCCTTCGAGGTCGAGGTCGTCGGACGCCGATGCGCCCGGGACGGCTGCGAACGCTACCGGCGCAGGCTCCCGAGGTCGCGCCAGACGCTCACGGTCGCCTCAGACCGTCACCGCTGGGCCCCTGCCGCGACACCGGGCTCCCGGCGCGACACCGGCTGCAGGGTGCGACACCGGGCTCGAGGCGTGGAGGCGGCACCGCGGTGCCCCGCTCAGCGCCGGCGGTCGAGCAGGGTGTAGAGCGCCACCGCGGCAGCGACCGACGCGTTGAGCGAGCCCACCTGACCGCGCATGGGCAGCCGGACCAGGGCGTCGCAACGGTCACGCGTCAGCCGCGCCAGCCCACTGCCCTCCGCGCCGACCACCAGCACGCACGGCTCCGATGCCAGGGGGTGGTCGGCGATCGCCACCTCGGCGTCACCGTCGAGGCCGAGGGACCACACGCCCGCGTCGTGCAACTGCCGCAGGGTGCGGGCGAGGTTGGTGACGGGGACCACCGGCAGGTGGGCGAGCGCGCCGGCGGCGGCCTTCTCCGCGCTCGGGGTGATCCCGGCGGCGCGGCGTTCGGGCACCAGCAGGCCGTGGGCGCCCACGGCCTCCGCGGTGCGCGCGATGGAGCCGAGGTTGTGCGGGTCGGTGACGCCGTCGAGCGCCACGAGCAGTACCTGCTCACCGGCCCGTTCCGCGGCGGCCAGCACCTCGTCCAGCGTCGCGACCGGCACGGGCGGCGCGAGCGCGACGACGCCCTGGTGGACCAGGCCGTCGGTCAGCGCATCCAGCACCGGCCGGTCGTGGCGCTCGACGGTGACGCCACGCTCGGCGGCCAACGCCTCGATCTCGTCGAGCACCAGCACCGGGTCGCGCGAGACGGCGATCAGCACGCGGGTCACGTCGTGCGCGGAACGGAGCAGTTCCCGGACCGGGTGCAACCCACCGACGATGCGGTCCTCCAGGATGCCTCGGCGCCCGGCGGGCCCGCCTCGCCGTGGCTCCGAACCACCCTCGCGGCCACCAGCCTCGCGGCCACCCGAGGAGCGGCCACCGGAGCCGCCACCCGAGGAGCGGCCACCGCTACCGCCGCGGCCACCGGTCCGGTCGTCGTCGCCCCGGCCACGGCCACCGCCACCGCCGCGCGCACCACCCCTGCCCGAGCTCGCACCGGAACCGCCCGAGCGGGCCTTGCCGGAACCGCCCGACCGGGCCTTGCCGGAACCGCCGCGTCCGCCGGGACTCACGCGTCCGCCAGCGTCGAGGCGGCGGCGTACCAGCGCGGGCCGTCGGGTCGGTCCTCGACGACCACGCCCGCCGCCGCCAGCTGGTCCCGGATCGCATCCGAGGTCGCGAAGTCCTTGGCGGCCCTGGCCTCCTGACGCTGCTGCAGCAGGCTCTCGACCAACGTCGAGAGCTGGCTCTCGAGTCCCGCCGCATCCTCGAGCGAGGCCTCGATGGCCAGACCGAGCACCTCGTCACCGAGGTGGACCAACGCGTCGGCGCTCGCCGCGACCGCGGCGGAGGCCTCCGGCTTGCCGGCCTCCGCGCTGGGCAGCAGTTCGTTGCCGGCCGTCACCATCTCGTGGAGCGCGGCGACCGCTGCGGGCGCGTTGAGATCGTCGTCCATGGCAGCGCGGAACGCCTCGAGGTGGGGGCCCACCGACGCGGTGTCCGGGTCGACCCCGTGGGTCGCGCGACGCGCCGAGCGCAGGAACGTGGTGAACCGGTGGTGGACCGTCGTCGCGTCCCGCAGCCGCTCGGAGTCGAACGTCAGCGGCGTGCGGTGTTGGGCGGAGAGGTACCAGAGCCGCAGCGGCCCGACGCCCCACCCATCGACGGCCTCCTCCAGCGAGACGACGTTGCCGATCGACTTCGACATCTTCTCCTCGCCCATGCGCACCATGCCGTTGTGCACCCAGTAGCGGGCGAAGGTGTCGTCGTGGGCGGCCTCGTGCTGGGCGATCTCGTTCTCGTGGTGGGGGAAGACCAGGTCGAGCCCGCCGCCGTGGATGTCGAACCCGTGGCCGAGGTGCTTGGCCGCCATCGCCGAGCACTCGATGTGCCACCCGGGACGACCCTCGCCCCACGGCGAGGGCCAGGACGGCTCGCCCGGCTTGGCCGCCTTCCACATCGCGAAGTCGAGCGGATCCTCCTTGTGGTCGGAGCCGACCACGTCCTCGCCCTGCTGCATGTCCTCGACCTTGCGGCCCGAGAGCTTGCCGTAACCCTCGAAGGTCCGGACCCGGAAGAACACGTCACCGTCGGCCGCGTAGGCCTTGCCCTGGTCGATGAGCGCGGCGATCAGCTGCTGCATCTCGATCAGGTGCCCGGTCGCCAGCGGCTGCACGTCGGGGGCCAGGACGTTCAGGGCGTCCATCGACCGGTTCCACAGGCGGGTGTAGCGCGTCGCGATGATCGACGGCTCGGTCTTCTCGCGCCGGGCCCGCATGATGATCTTGTCGTCGATGTCGGTCACGTTCTGGACGAACCGGACCTCGTAGCCACTGGCGGCGAGGTAGCGACGCAGCACGTCGAACACGACCGCCGCACGACCGTGCCCGATGTGCGCGTCCGACTGCACGGTCGGGCCGCAGACGTACAGGCTCGCCTTGCCCTCCTCGCGTGGCTCGAAGGGGCGCTTGGCGCGCTGGAGGGTGTCGTACAGGACGAGCGACATGGGCGACTCAACGTGTTCGAAGGGCGGGTGGAACCAGCACCGGGGACGGCAGGAGAGCCTACCCGCGGTCGGCGATCAACAGACAGGAGCACCATCCGGCGATCCCCTCGCCCCGGCCGATGGTGCCCAACCGATCGGTGGTGGTGAACTTCACCGACACGGCGGCGACGTCGAGGTGGCAGACCCCGGCCAGGTTGGTGCGCATCGACTCGCGGTGCTCGGCCAGCCGGGGGCGCTGCGCCACCAGCGTCAGATCGAGGTTGCCGACCCGCCAGCCGGCGGCGGTCACGTCGGCGACCACGACCGCCAGCAGCGCGAGCGAGTCCGCCCCGGCGGTCTCGGCCCGATCGACCCCGAACCGGCTCCCGAGGTCGCCCAGAGCCGCGGCGCCCAGCAGCGCGTCCGCGACCGCGTGCGCACCGACGTCGGCATCCGAATGGCCGGCCAGGCCGGGCGCACCGGGGATCGTGACCCCGCACAGCACGAGCGGTCGGCGGGCGTCGCCATCATCGAAGGGGTGCACGTCCAGGCCGCTCCCCACCCGCAGCCCGGTCGCGTCACTCATGCCGCTCATGGGCCCCTCCAGCAGTGCTCGACGCCCCCTCCGAGCCGCCGGCCGGTGGTCGCGCGAGCGCCAGGGCTTCGACGAGGGCGAGGTCGCTCAAGAAGGTCACCTTGCGGCCCCACGCGGAGCCGAGGACCACAGCCACACGTCCCTGCAGCCTGCCGGCGGCCACCTGTGCCTCCACCAACGCGAGATCGTCCGTGGCTTCGTCCGCGGTGGCCAGCGCATCCTGAAGCACCCAGCGGGGGAACACCTGCGGGGTCTGCACACCCACCAGTCCGTCGCGGTCGATGGTCGCCACGACCGTGTCCCCGCTGACGCGTTTGAGCGTGTCGGACACGGGCAGGCACGGTGCGGCGGCCACGACATCGCCGCCCCCCAGCACCGCCTCGAGCGTGGTCCGGATCACCTCGGGGGGCATCAACGGCCGCGCCGCATCGTGGATGACCACGGTACGTACCGACGCGGGCAGTGCGGCGATCCCGGCGCGGACGCTGGCCGTGCGTGATTCCCCCCCTACCACGAACCCGGCCACCGGGAGCTGCGCGCACGCAGCCGCGAACGCGGGTCGGTGACCGGCCTGGTAGACGACCGTCGCCGCGGGCAGGCCGGCCGCCGCCAGCGCGGCCAGCGCATGGGCCAACAGCGAGCGGCCGGCCACCTCGACGAGCGCCTTGGGGCC
Organism: Nitriliruptoraceae bacterium; assembly: GCA_003558435.1. GTDB lineage: Bacteria > Actinomycetota > Nitriliruptoria > Nitriliruptorales > Nitriliruptoraceae > PWLR01. The sequence continues at coordinate 19,576 of PWLR01000266.1, forward strand.
CGGCGAGCCCAGTCGGGTCCCGGCGCCCGCGGCGACCACGACCACACCTATGCTCTCGGCGCTCCCGGCGTCATGGGTGCCGTGTTCGTCGGTCATCGCCGATCACCCGATCCGGTCGGTGACGCGAACAGCAGCCGGCCGGTCCGGCTCTGCACGATCGAGGTGACGTCCACCGTCACGTCGGCACCCACCTGCTCGAGCGCGCCGTCGACGACCACCATCGTGCCATCCTGCAGGTATCCGATGCCCTGACCGGGCTCCTTGCCCTCACGCACGATAGCGAGCGCCAGCTGATCGCCCGGCAGCACCGGCGACCGGACCGCGTCGGCCAACGCGTGCGGGTTGAGCACGCGGATGCCGCTGAGCTCCGCGGTCCGCGCCAGCGCCGCATCGCCGGTGATCAGATCCGCGTGCCGGTCGCGACACAACGCGGCCAGCTTCGCGTCGACCTCCGCGACCCCCGGCACCTCGTCCTCGTCGATCTCGACCGCGACCAGGCCCTCGTCCTGCAGCACCTGCAGGGTCGCCAGACCACGGCGCCCGAGCTTGCGCCGGTGCTCGGCCTCCGAGTCCGCGATGCGCCCGACCTCGGCCAGCACGAACCTCGGGACCACCAGGGTCCCCCCGAGGAAGCCGACCCGGGCGATCTCGGCGATACGGCCGTCGATCAGTGCGGAACTGTCGACGACCTTCACCCCGACGCCTCGCGAGGGTGTCCGTACTTCCAGCCGTCCGCGGACCCCGACGAAGCGACCGAGTTCCGCCCCGCGGGCCGCGCCGAGCCGTCCACCCGCGTAGGCGAGCGTCACCAGCACCAGCAGCGTGAACGGCACGGTGATCGCCTGGAACGGCAGCAGTAGCACCGGCAGCAACAGCGCCAGACCCGAGAACGCCCCGAGCGAGGCCCCGAGGGCCGTGGCCACCAGCTGCACCGCGGGCACCTGCTCCAGGCGTCCCGCGGCGGCGTCGACGCCGCGCACCACGGCGCGACCCAACCAGCCGCCGAGCAGGTAGCCGAACAACGCTCCCAACACCGAGGTGACCAGGCGGGTCGTCTCCGGCTCTTCCAGCCCGAGCGCTTCGTCCGCCACCGCGCCGAGCGCGAAGCCCCCGGCGGTCAGCGACAGCACGATGCCCAGCCGGATCAGCTCGGTCACGACCTGACGGCCACGCGAATCAGACGCCATGGTCGATGCTCCCTGCTCCGCCCACGGCGTCACCCCTCAGTACGGTCCCGTCGGCCACCGCCCTCCCGACCCCAGCGTCCCCGCCCGAGCGTTCCCTGCCCGGATGACGCCGCCCGGACGACACCGCCCGGCCGACACCGGCCGGACGACACCGGCCAGACGACACCGCCCGGCCGAAGCCGGGCGGCGGAAGTGTCGGTGACGGTGATCAGCCGTGCGCGAGCTCGAGGGTCTCCTCGACCAGCTGCTCGGCCTTCTCCTCGTCCTTCTTGATCGCCACGGCCAGCTCGGACAGCAGGATCTGCTTGGCCTTGGTGAGCATACGCTTCTCGCCGGCGGACAGACCCTTGTCCTTCTCGCGCGTGGCGAGGTTCCGGACGACCTCGGCGACCTGGTAGATGTCACCCGAGCGCAGCTTCTCGTAGTTGGCCTTGAAGCGTCGCGACCAGTTGCCGGCCGCCTTGCCCTCGGGCTCGCGCAGGACATCGAGCACCCGCTCGACCTCCTTCTTCGAGACCACGTTGCGGATGCCGACCTCTTCGCAGGAGTCCGCCGGCACCATCAGCGTCAGGTCCCCATACGTGAGCCGCAGCACGAGGTACTCGCGAGACTCGCCCTTGAGGTCGCGTTCCTCCTTGCGCTCGATCACCGCAGCACCGTGGTGGGGGTAGATGACGGTGTCACCAACGCTGTAGGCCATAGGTTGTTACTCCTGGCTTGGACCCGGGAAGGCGACCCGGGAGAGGTGGTCTCGGGGTCAGTCGTCGCGGTGGATCCGGCCAGTTCGATCAGCTTCTACCGAAGAGCCGGGGGCGCGAGGGGCCGACGTGGGACGAACGCTGGCACTCCTCGGTCGCTCATGTGTCCGAGAGGATGGACGGACACGGCTGCCGGGGGCGAAGGCGGAGCCGCCCATCACAGAGCGGTTCCCGACCCGGTAACCCGCCGAACGATAGCACACGACCCCCCTCGCGTCGACCGGCGAAAAGACCGAAACTGCCGGTGGGAGGGGGTTCCGACGCTCTCAGAGCGAAAAGGGAACTCGTGTCCCTGATGTCTCGAGCTAGACGTAACGGTCCAGTAGCGTCGCCTCGGCCAACCGGCGCAGCCCCTCTTGGATGTGACGCGCGCGGGATTCGCCGACCCCTTCGACATCATCGAGTTCCGTGATCGATGCCTCCATGATCGCGGGAAGCGTCCCGAAGTGCTCGACCAGGCGCTCCACGACCGCTGAGGGCAGCCGCGGGATCCGCGACAGCAGGCGGTAGCCCTTGGGGGTCACCGACCGATCCAGTTCGTCCTCGGAGTACGACAGCACCGAGGCGACCTGCTCCGGGTCCAACAGCGCGTCGGTGGACAGGGTCGCGATGTCGGCCAGCACCTTGGTGAGCTTGCGGCGTCGGTCACCGAGGTAGTCGCGCACCACCAGTTCCCGCTCGTCGGCGACGGTGGCGACCAGTTCGTCGAGCTGGAGCTGGATGAGCCGTCCCTCGGAGCCGAGTTCGGCCACGTGGTCGGCCACCTCGTGGGCGATCCGCCGAAGCATCTCGGCGCGCTGCAGGGTGAGGACCGCATCCCGGACGCTGACGGTGTCCTCGACCTCGCGGGCCGAGAGGGTCGCGGCGACCTCGTCGAGCCGCGACCGGTAGCGCTCCAGGGTCGACAGGGCCTGGTTCGCACGGAACAGCAGTGCCGCCACCTCTTCGACGACGTGCTTGCTGCCGCCGTAGTAGAGGTTGACCATGCCCATCGATTCGGAGACCGCGATGATCGGCAGGCCGGTCTCCTTGGCCGTCCGCTCGGCGGAACGGTGCCGGGTCCCGGTCTCGCTGGTGGGGATGCCCGGGTCGGGGACGAGGTGCACGTTGGCACGCAGCACCCGGGCGGCGTCCGCGTCCAGGACCAACGCCCCGTCCATCTTGGCCAGCTCCGCGATCCGCTGGCTGGTCGCGCCGATGTCGATGACGAACCCGCCGGAAACCAGAGGCTCGACCTCGGGGCTCCAACCGACCACCATCAGCGCACCGCGACCCGCGCGGATGATGCGTTCGATGCCCTCCCGCAACGGTGTTCCCGGGGCCAGCATCGTGAGGACCTCACGGAGGCCCTGGTCGCGGGGAAGTTCGGCCACGGGGGCCTCCGGGAGGTCGCGCCCGGCTCATCAGGTCTGCGCGCGGCGCCGAGACCCTGACCGCGCGTCCTCCGCGCAGCCTAACGGACATGCGCGGGAGTTCCACGATCACCGCGCGGTCGAACGAACACCGCCCGGCAGCGGCCGGTCCTCGGTGTCCAGCCACCCCCTCAGCGCACCCGGGTCCGCCTCGAGGTCCAAGCGATCGATGCTGCTGGCGACACCCCGGACCTCGTCGAGGAAGCCTCCGTGACCGCCGCGCTCCGGGTCCTCCGCGGTGCCGACCGCGTGGACCAGGATCAGCTGCGCCTCCCGGCCGTCGGGCTTGAGGCGCAGGACCCGTCCCAGCCGCTGGATCAGGTGGCGCCGGGTGCGGAACGCCGCCAGCACCAGGGCCACGTCGGCGTCCGGGACATCGACCCCCTCGTCGAGGACCCGCGGTGCGACCAGGGCGGGGATCGATCCGTTCCGGAACTGGGCCAGGCGGATCCGACGCTTGTCGTCGGTGAGACCGCCATGCACGGTCTCCGCATGGAGGCCGCCCGCGCGCAGGGCCGCGACCGCGTCGTCGGCCTGCTCCACGGTGTCGGTGAACACCAGCGTGCGTCGGTCGACCAGGGCGGACGCGACCTCTCGGCAGACGACGAGCTTGCCGGCCGCGGAGGCGGCGACCTCGCGCCGCTCGCGTACGCGCACGAGGTACTCGCGACAGGCGCGGATCTGGCGGCCGTCGCGCCCGGCGCCCTCGCCCTCCGCGACCACGGCGGCGACCGCAGCGAACAACGCACGCGGCTCGCGGGGCATCTTCAGACCGTGCACCAGTTCGCGGTGTAGTTGCCGGACCCGGACATCCGCGGCCGTGTGTGCATCGGTCTCCCGCTCGCTCAGCGCCACTGCCGCGAGGGCGATCCGGAACGGGGCGATCGTGCCGTCGGCGACCGCGCGGTCGTAGCGGTAGCGGTAGACGATCTCACCGAAGTAGGGCGCCAGGACCTCGGCGACCCCCTCATCCGCGCGTTCGTAGGTCGCGGTCAGCGCCAGACGCATCCCGAACGCCTCCGACAGCGCCGCACCCCAGGTCGGGGCGCCGTAGCGATGGGCTTCGTCGGCGACCAACAAGCCGATCGTCTCGGGCGGCAGATCGACCGGGACGGCCGCGGCCGAGTGGGGCGTCGAGACCACGACCTGCTTGGCGAACAGGTCGTCGGCCTGACCGCCGCCCAGGCGCCCGACCGCGACGCCGGGCAGCAGCGTGCGCAACTCCCGCGCCCACTGCTCCTGTAGCTCGAGGGTCGGGACCAGCACCAGCGCCCGGCCACCCGCGTCGATCACCGAACGGATCGCCGCCATGGCCAGTCGGGTCTTGCCGGTGCCGGTGACCGCCTCGACCACCCCGCGGCAGGTGCTCGACCATGCCGCGAGGGCCGCCGCTTGCCAGTCGCGCAACTCCATGCCGTCGACCTCGGCGCGGGTGGCGGCACCCGACGGTGGGACGTGGGCCAGCTCGTCGCCACCGTCGGCGGCCCCCTCGGCGTCCAGGGCCCACCGCGCCTTGCTCGGGTCACCATCGGCCACGAACCGTGGGTCCGAAGCCAGCAACCGTTCGATGGCGGCGCGCGAGACCCCGCTGCCCCCGGCGGCGCGCACGACCTTGACCAGATCCCGCACCGAGGCGGCACCGGTGCGTTCGAGTTCCTCCTGCAGCATGCCGGCGAGGTTCATCTCAGACCGGCAGTGCGAGCTGGCCGTCGACGTACTCCGCCAGTCCGTCACCGACCAACCGGTCCGCGATGCGTCGCGCGCGACCCGGGTCGTCTGGCCAGCCCGCAGCGTCCGGGACACGTTCGACCGGCAACGGACCGGTCCGCAACGCCTGCACCAGCCGGCCGCGGCCTTGGCGGTCGGACCCGAGGAAGGTGCTCTGTGGCGTGGATGCCCCGGCCGTCCCGGTCGCCGGATCGGGGTCGGGGAAGCCGCTCGACGCCCAGGCACACGCCTGCGAGACGGGACACTCATGACACCGCGGGGAACGCTTCACACAGATCGTGGCACCGAGGTCCAGGATCGCCTGGTTCCAGTCCCATCCGCGGCCGAGCGGCACCTGCTCGTCGGCGAGGTCCTGGGCCTCCCGCGGCCGGAGCGACCGTCCGGCGACCGCCCGGGCCAGCACCCGGGCCGCGTTGGTGTCGAGCACCCCGTGATCGCGCTCGAAGGCGAACGCCAGCACCGCGCGGGCGGTGTAGGGCCCGATGCCGGGCAGTGCCATCAGCTCACCGAGCCGATCAGGAAGCCGCCCCCCGTGCTGCGACACCACCAGTTGAGCCGTGCGGTGCAGGTTGACCGCGCGCCGGTTGTAACCCAGGCCCTCCCAGGCGGTCACGATCGCGCTCACGGGTGCGGCGGCGGCCCGCGCCGGCGTGGGGAAGTCGGCGAGGAACGCGTCGTAGCGGGGCACGACCCGTGCCACCTGGGTCTGCTGCAACATCAGTTCCGCGACCAGCACGGCCCACGGATCGCGCGTGTTGCGCCAGGGCAGGTCACGCCGGTTGGTCTCGGTCCAGGCCAGCAGCCGGGTGGCGAACCGGCGGGTGCGCACCGGTGTAGCGCCCGTCTGGGTGGTCACGTGGTGCGCCGATCGATGACGGGGCAGGGGATCGCTGCCAGGACGCGGTGGCCCCGGCGAGCCGACGAGGCTACCGGGTGGCGCATCCGACGAACCACCAGGCACAGCTCCGTGGCAGCACCGTGGATGAGCCGCACGAGCGCCTGCTCCCGGAGAGGCCCTCGCCGGGACGCCCTTCGAGGCTGTCCGGACGGTGGATGAGCTCTCGACAGCCTCCGAACGGACCCCTGGCCGGTGGGAGCCACCCGGGCCCGTCATCGGTGCCGTCGCCATGTGACGGTGCGACATGACGAACGGTGCACCGTCCGAGCCCGCACCGTTCACGACCACCACGAGGAGCAGGCACATGAGCACCATCGAGAAGGCCATCGACGTCGATGTCCCGGTCCGCACCGCCTACGACCAGTGGACCCAGTTCGAGGACTTCCCCCAGTTCATGGAGGATGTCGAGCGCATCGAACAGCTCGACGACACCACCACACGCTGGCACGTGAAGATGGCGGGCCAGGAGCGGACCTTCGAGGCCGATATCACCGAACAGCAGCCCGATCAGCGGGTCGCCTGGAAGAGCCGTGGTGAGACCAAGCAGGCCGGGGTCGTGACCTTCCACCGCATCGACGAGGGCAAGACCCGGGTGACCCTGCAGATGGACATCGAGCCCACCGACTGGAAGGAGAAGGTCGGCGACGCGCTCAACATCATCGACAAGAAGGTCGAGAACGACCTGGAGCAGTTCAAGACGTTCATCGAGGAGCGCGGCGCGGAGACCGGCGCCTGGAGGGGGCAGGTCGACCAGGACCCGACCAGCTGACCCCTTCGGTTCGGTGACCGGTCGGGGCCGGGTCAGGCCTCGGCCGGCACCACGTAGACGAGCTTCGCGCTGTCCGGGGACAGCGCCAGCACGTGTTCGTCCAACTGCAGGGTCACGCCGTCGTCGGTATGGGCCACCTCGACGGTCTCCCCGGCGATCATCCCGTGTTCGTGCAGGACATGCATCACGGCCGGGTCGGCCTGGAGCCGCTCCGAGATCGAGTGCAGGACCACCTTCGCCCCCTCGGCCGCGTCGGCGAGCGCGACGATGGTCTCGGGGGCATGCCCGGCGCCCGGGATCGGGTTGCCGTAGGGGCTCGTCGTGGGGTTGCCGAGGAACTCGACCAGGCGACGTTCGACCCGGTCGGAGATCACGTGCTCCCACCGGCACGCCTCTTCGTGGACGTACTCGTGCTCCAGACCGAGCACGTCGACGAGCAGCCGCTCGGCGAGCCGGTGCTTGCGCATGACGTGTTCGGCCTTGTCCCGCCCCTGCTCGGTCAGTGCCACCGTACGGTCCGCGGTCAGCAGCAGTAGACCTTGGTCCTCCAGCCGGGCGACCCCTTCCGAGATCGACGGAGCGGACAGCCCGAGACGCTCCGACAGGCGCGCCCGCAACGCGGGGATCCCTTCCTCCTCGAGCTCCAGGACCGTGCGGAGGTACATCTCCGTGGAGTCGATCAGATCGTGCGCCATGCGGCCTCCTCGGAGCGTCCGCCTGAGCGTAGCTTGCGATCCCCCGGGCGGACGGGGTCGCATCCGGGGCTCGGCCCGGGCTGGAGACCGGCGCCGGGGCGCCACCACGGGAGACCGCGAACGTCACCGGAGGCGGGCCCGTGGGCCCGCCTCCGCCGATGTGCTCGAACCCGTGGGGGGGTCAGTCCTCGTTGGACTCGTGGTTCTCGCCCTCGTTGGGACGGTCGGACCCGCCTCCGGCGAGCTCCACCGGCGGCATGTCGGGTGCCTCCGGCGAGTCGACGGAGCGGAAGGTGACGGAGTCCGTCTCCTCGTCCACGTCCGCCACGATCAACTGGTTCGCCTTGAACTCGCCGAACAGGATGCGCTCGGAGAGCTTGTCCTCCAGCTCGCGCTGGATGGTGCGGCGCAGCGGCCGCGCACCGAGCTGCGGGTCGTAGCCCTTCTCGGCGAGCCAACCCTTGATGCGGTCGGTGAGCTCGAGATCGAGCCCCTTGGACCGCAACTGGCCCTTCACGCGGGTGATCATCAGGTCGACGATGGTCTTGATCTCGTCGTGGGACAGCGGGTGGAAGACGATCGTGTCGTCGATGCGGTTGAGGAACTCCGGTCGGAAGTGCTTCTTCAGTTCCTCGTCCACCTGCTTCTTCATCTTGTCGTACATGGAGTCGTCGTCCTCCTGGACGAAGCCCATGGACGGCGAGGTGAGGTTCTTGGTCCCG
>PWLR01000052.1 GCA_003558435.1 Nitriliruptoraceae bacterium
GATCCGTACCGGGTGGACAGGGTAGGGGTGTGGACGGCTCCCCTCCGTGCCGAGCGTGCGCAACGCGGCGAACCACGGCGAACGGTCACGGTCACCCGAGCGCACTTCAGCAGCCCCGAGGCGGTCATGGCCACTACGTTGGAGCGCACCGCTACCGGCCGTCGTGGCCACCGGATCCGCGATGCCGTCACCGCCCCGGCCCAGCCGAGGGAAGGCACGGGCCGGCGTGCATAGAGGAGATCGCGTGGCAGAAGCTTGGCCGTCGCTCGTCGACGCGGCGATCGCGCTGCGTCGGGAGCTTCACCGGCGTCCGGAGGTCGCGTGGACCGAGGCGCAGACCGCGCGCACCGTCCGTGATCAACTCGATCTCGTCGGCATCCCCTGGCGGGTCTGCGCGGACACCGGGACCGTGGCGACGCTGGCGCCGCAGGCGCCGGGGCGGCACGTCGCACTGCGCGCCGACATCGATGCGATGCCGGTGGCCGAGGCGACCGGGGCCGAGTGGAGCTCGCTCCACGACGGGGTCATGCACGCCTGCGGTCACGACGGTCACACGGCGACGCTGCTCGGGGCGGCCTGGTGGTTGCGCCGACACGAGGGGTCACTGCCGGGTCCGGTCTCGTTGCTGTTCCAGCCCGCGGAAGAGGGCGGTCACGGCGCCAGGTACATGATCGAGGACGGCGCACTCGACGGCGGTCCGGACCACGGCGGTCCGGTCGAGGTGATCTTCGGGTGGCACAACTGGCCGGCGATCCCGTTCGGTCACGCGGTGTGCCCGGACGGCGCCGTCATGTCCGCCAACGGGACCTTCGCCATCGAGGTGGTCGGTGAGGGTGGCCACGCGAGTCAGCCGGAGGCCACCCGCGACCCGGTCCTGGCCGCGGCGGCGATCACGGTCGCGCTGCAGCAGATCGTGGCGCGGCGCCTGCCCGCCCAACAGGCCGCCGTGGTCGCGGTGACCTCGATCATGGCCCCGAGCGCGGCCACCGTCACCCCGGACCGTGCCGAGCTGTCCGGCAGCATCCGGGTCGCGGACACCGTGCAGCGCGATGTGGTCTTCGGGCTCATCGCGGAGGTGGCGGAGCAGACCGCGCGGGCCCACGGGGTGAAGGCCGTCACCACGCCCTCGCCGCGGTATGGGGCCACGGTCAACCACCCGGGGCCGGCAGCGGAACTGCGCGAGGGGTTGCGAGCCCGACTCGGCGCCGACTGGCACAGTGGTGCCACCCCGGTCCCGGTGATGGCCTCCGAGGACTTCAGCTACTACCTGGAACGGGTTCCGGGCGCGTTCGCATTGGTGGGTGCCGACGATGGGCGTGGGCACCACGAACCGTGCCATAGTGCCCGCTACGACTTCAACGACCGTCTGATCGAGCACATGGTGGCGGTGTACGCGCGGCTCGCGGGTGCGCCCCTCCCCGACGGTGACCTGGAACTGCTCGCGCAGCAGTGACACCATCGCCGTGGCAACGACCGTAACGCAGGCAACCGCAGGCAACCGCAGGGAAGACAACGGCAACACCAGGAGGACGCACCATGGACATGAGCCCGTTCGAACAGTGGGAATCCGAGATCCGCGGGTACTGCCGTGCCTATCCGACCGTGTTCGACACCGCGTCCAATGCGCGCCAGGTCGATGAGGCCGGCACCAGCTACATCGACTTCTTCGCCGGTGCCGGGGTCCTGAATTTCGGGCACAACAACGAGCGCATGAAGCGCGCCATGATCGCGTTCCTCGAGCGCGACGGGGTGGCCCACAGCCTCGACACCTACACCACCAGCAAGCGCGAGTTCGTCTCCCGCTTCGCCGAGATCGTGCTCGAGCCACGCGGCATGGACCACAAGATGCAGTTCATGGGGCCGACGGGCACCAACGCCGTGGAGGCCTCGCTCAAGCTCGCCCGTCGGGTCACGGGTCGCCACAACGTGGTCGGCTTCAGCCACGGTTTCCACGGCATGACGCTCGGCGCGCTGGCGCTCACCGCCAACCAGGCGTTCCGCGGCGCTGCCGGGGTGCCACTGCTCAACGTCGACCGGCTGCCCTTCGAGACCGCGCCGGGCGGCGGCATCGAGGCGCTCGACGCCTACCGCGCCGCGCTCGAGGACGGCTCCAGCGGCTTGCTGCCGCCGGCGGCGTTCATGGTCGAGGTGATCCAGGCCGAAGGTGGCGTGCAGGTCGCCAGCGAGGCGTGGCTGCACGCGGTGCAGCAGTTGGCCAAGGACGTCGGCGCGCTGTTCATCATCGACGACATCCAGGCCGGCTGCGGGCGGACCGGCTCGTACTTCAGCTTCGACGGCATGGGGCTCGATCCCGACATCGTCACGCTCGCCAAGGGCATCGGCGGGTTCGGCACGCCGCTGGCGATGAACCTCAACAAGCCCGAACACGACCAGCACTGGTCGCCCGGTGAGCACACCGGGACCTTCCGCGGCCAGGGCCTGTCGTTCGTGGCCGGGGCCGAGGCGCTGTCGTACTTCACCGACGACACGCTCATGGACCAGGTCAAGGTCTACGGTGAGGTCATGCGCGAGCGCCTGCAGTCGATCGCCGACACCCACCACCAGCACGGCTGGGAGGTCCGTGGGCGGGGCATGATGCAGGGCATCGACCTGAACGACGGTGCGCTCGGCAAGAAGCTGCAGAACGTGGCGTTCCACAACGGGCTGCTGATCGGCCCGTGCGGCAGCGGCGGCAAGGTCATCAAGCTCATCCCGCCGCTGACGATCCCGGAGGACGACCTCCACGAGGGGCTCGACATCCTCGAGAAGTCGCTGGCGACCGCGCTCGAATCGGCATGAGGGCCCGGGACGACATGACGTTCCCGGCCGAGGAGTACGAGCGTCGGATCCGGGAGCTACGGGAGCGCATGGAGCAGCGGCTGCTCGATGCGGTGGTCATCACCGACCCTGAGAACCTGATGTATCTCACCGACTACCAGACGACCGGGTACTCGTTCTTCCAGGCGCTGGTGGTGCCGCTCGCCGACGAACCGTTCATGATCACCCGCGCGATGGAGGAGTCCAACGTCATCCACCGCACCTGGGTGGAGAAGACGTTGCCGTACCCCGACAACGGTGATGCCATCCAGCAGTTGGTCGGTTCCCTGAAGAGTTCGGGGCTGCCCATGAACCACGTCGGCTACGAACGCAACAGCTACTTCTTCCCCGCCTACCAACAGGATCGGGTCCGCAACAGCTTCTCGTTCGGGACGCTGATGGACTGTTTCGGGATCGTGGAGGAAGGCCGTCGGCGCAAGTCGCCGGTCGAGATCGACGTGATGCGCAAGGCGGCGCACGCCACCGAGGCCGGGATGGCGGCGGGCCTCGCCGCCTGCCAGGCGGGCGTGACCGAGAACGACATCGCCGCGGAGATCACCGCGGCGATGTTCCGCGCCGGCGGCGAACCGCCGGCGGTGCTGCCCTACGTCGCCAGTGGCCCACGCTCGATGATCGGTCACGCCACCTGGGAGGGCCGCACCGTGCAACCGGGCGAGCACGTCTTCCTCGAGGTCGGCGGCTGCTACCGCCGCTACCACACCGCCATGATGCGCACCGCGGTCGTCGGCGAGCTGACCGCCTCGATGGAGAAGTCCCAGTACCGCATGAAGCTGGCGCTCGACGAACTGCAACGGGTGATGCGCCCGGGGTTGACCGTCTCCGACGCCGACACCCTCGTGCGCAACGTCATCACCGACAACGATGTCGGCGCGGCGCTGGTGACCCGGTCCGGCTACTCGATCGGGATCGCCTTCCCGCCCAGTTGGGACGAGGGCTACATCCTGAGCCTCAACGCCGGCGACTTCACCGTGCTCGAGGAGGGCATGACCTTCCACGTGATCCCGTGGATGTGGGGGGTCGACGGTGACAAGACCGTGGGCATCTCCGACACGCTCCGGGTCACCGCGGACGGATCCGAGTCCTTCTTCACCCTCGATCGCGACTTCACCGTCAACGACGAGGTGATCGTCGTGGGCTCGCCGGCACGGGCCCGTGAGCGGGCCGCCAGCGTGGCCACGGGGGACGGCCACGATCCCGCGGCTCGCCTCGAGCCCGGCGCCGCGGTCGAGGCCGACCTCGCAGCCGACGGTGACGGGACCGACTGACGCCCGCTGGAATCCGAACCGCCGCTGCCCGCACGCTGATCCCCGACCGTCCATCTCCGCGACCACGTGAGGACCGATCTCATGCTCACCGTCATCGACCCGACCACGGCCACGCTCGTTCGTGAGGTGCCGACCGTCGACCGCGACGAGACCTCGGCGATCATCGGCCGGGCGCACGATGCCTACGACGGCTGGCGACGGGCGGGCTTCGCCGAACGCGGCCGCGTCCTGCAGGCGGTCGCGGCGCGGATGCGCGAGGACCGCGAACGCCTCGCGTTGTTGATGACCGAGGAGATGGGCAAGCCCATCACCGAGGCGCGCGGTGAGGTCGACAAGGCGGCCTGGGCGGCCGAACACTACGCCGAGCACGCGGAGGCCTATCTCGCCGACCAGACGCTGGCCTCCGACGCGACCACGAGCTACGTGCAGTACCTGCCGCTCGGGCCGGTCCTGGGCATCCTGCCCTGGAACGCGCCGTTCTGGCTCGCGTTCCGTTTCCTGGCTCCGGCGCTGATGGCCGGCAACACCTGCGTGCTCAAGCACGATCCGCGCGTTCCGGGCTGTGCACAAGCCATCGCCGCGCTGTTCGACGACGAGGTGGGTGCGCCGGCGGGCATCGTCGAGGCCCTGCTGGTCGAGACCGCCGACGTGGAGCCCGCCATCCGCGACCCCCGTATCCAGGCCGTGTCGTTCACCGGCTCCGAGCGCGGCGGTTCGGCGGTCGCGGCCATCGCCGGTTCGGAGATCAAGCCCGCGGTGTTGGAGCTCGGCGGGTCCGACCCGTGCATCGTGCTGGCCGACGCCGACCTCGAGCAGGCCGCCGACGTGGTGACCCTGTCGCGGATCATCAACGCCGGCCAGTCGTGCATCGCGGCGAAGCGGATCATCGTCGAGGACGAGGTGCACGACCGTTTCGTCGAGATGCTGCACGAACGCCTGGCCGCGCTCCGCCTCGGTGACCCACGCGAGGAAGCGACCCAGGTCGGCCCGATCGCGCGGGACGACCTGCGCGAGAACCTGCACCGGCAGGTCGAGGAGACGGTCGCGGCGGGGGCGAGCTGCCGGCTGGGCGGTGAGATCCCCGAGGGTGACGGGTTCTTCTATCCCGTCACCCTGCTGACCGACGTGACGCCGGACATGACCGCCTGCCGCGAGGAGACGTTCGGTCCCGTGGCGGTGGTGTTGAAGGCGTCTTCCGCGGAAGACGCGCTGACGATGGCCAACGACACGCCCTACGGGCTGGCCGCCAGCGTCTGGAGCTCCGCCGAGCGCGGTGAGGCCATGGCGCGCGAGATCGTCGCCGGACAGGTCGCGGTCAACGGCATCGTCAAGACCGATCCGCGACTGCCGAGCGGCGGGGTCAAACGCTCCGGGTTCGGCCGCGAACTCGGGCCCCACGGCATCCACGAGTTCGTCAACGCCCAGCAGGTGTGGGTCGGTCCCAAGCAGGGCTGAACCGCATCGGACACCGCGGCCCGGGACCGGCGGCCCGACACCGAGGAGGCCGGGATGACCACCGCGTACCTGGCCGCCGAGGGCTTCGAACGGGAACTCGACGAGGAGCTCGCCCGGGCCGGCGTCGCCGTGGGTCTGCACCACGGTCGGCTCCGCATCAGCGAGAGCCGACCGGTCCACGCCGCCTGGGCGGCCAACATCTGGTGGGACGCGGAGCGGATCGCGGTGAGCTCGATCGGGGACGCCGCGAAGCAGCTACGGCGCCGCCAGCGCAACTGGGCGTTGTACGCCCCCGAGCACCATGGTCGGGCGCAGCTGATCGCCGACAAGCTCCCGCACGTCGCGGCGCGACCCCTCGAGCTCGGCGAGCTCGCACCCGATGCGCCGCTCGGTTCGTGGACGTTGCTGGAGCGTGACCTGGTGCTCGCCGCCGGCGACTGCTCGAGCCCCTTCCCCAACGGTGTGCCGCGGTTGGTCGAGGACCGTCACGGGCCGCCGAGCCGGGCGTACCTGAAGCTGTGGGAGACCTTCGCCCGGCTGCGTCGCCAGCCGGGACCGGGCGAGCGCTGCCTGGATCTCGGTGCGGCACCCGGTGGTTGGAGCTGGCTGCTGGCCCGCACCGGCGCCGAGGTCATCGCCGTCGACCGGGCACCACTGGCCGCCGAGGTCGACCGGCTCGAGAACGTGACCTTCCAGCGAGCCTCCGCGTTCGGCCTCGACCCGGCGGAGGTCGGCCCGATCGACTGGTGGTGCAGCGACATCATCGCCTACCCGGATCGGCTGCTGGAGCTGGTGGGGCGCTGGCTCGACTCCGGCCGGGTCCGCAACCTGGTCTGCACCATCAAGTTCCAGGGCGCGACCGATCACGAGGCGGCCGCCCGGTTCGCCGCCCTGCCCGGCGCGCAGCTGTTCCACCTGTCACAGAACAAGCACGAGCTGACCTGCGCCGTGCTCGACGCCACCTGAGCGTCGGCCCCTGAGTGTCGGCCCCTGAGCGTCACCCCGGGGCAGCCACCGGCGAACACACGGCTGCGCCGCTATCCCCACCCGGCGGCCAGACCAGACGGTCCCAGCCGGCAGTTCCACCGATCCTGGACGATCGGTGGACCGACCCGTGGTACCCCCGGTAGGAATCGAACCTACGCTTCCGGCTCCGGAGGCCGGTGCTCTATCCACTGAGCTACGGGGGCGTGCGACGCACCCCGGCGGGCGGGGGCGCGACCCGGAACGGTATCAGAGCCACCCAGGTGCTCGCCGTGAGCGACCTGCGCCGGTCGACCCGATCGGTGGCGGGGTGGGGGATGTGTGGTCCTGGCGCCCGACGTGGCTCCTGCGCGCACCACAGCTGACGCTGCGCGAACCGACGGCTACGTTCAGTCACATCGTGAGAGCGGCGCCCGGTCCGACGCAGCTCGACGCCGCTCACCACCCGAGGAGGTCACGCGATGGCCAGGATCCTGGTGGTCGACGACGACGCGGTGGTCCGTGAACTGTTGCGGCTGAACTTCGAGCTGGAAGGCCACGAGGTCCTCGAGGCGGATGACGGCGACGGCGCGCTGGCGATCCTGCGCCGCGACCACCCGGACGCGGTCCTGCTCGACGTGATGATGCCGGCGCCGAACGGGCTCGAGGTCTGCTCGACGGTGCGGGCGGATCCGGCCATCGGCGCCACGCCCGTGGTGCTGCTGACGGCCAGGGCGTTGAGCGCCGATCGCATGCGCGGCCTCGATGCCGGCGCGGACGCCTACGTCACCAAACCCTTCGACCCGCTGGAGCTGGTCGAGCTGGTCGAAGGGCTGGTGGCCCGCGCCCGCACCTGAGCGCTCGGCCGGCCGTCGACGCGCCGCTCCGCACGGGCCTACCCTGTCGCCTCAGCCGCACGGCGCCTCGCGCGCGCTTCGTGCACTCGCCTGCCTCCTCCAGACCTGGACCGCCCATGGCCCGCCCCGAGCTGTTCGACCCCGTCCTCGCCGATCTGGCCGAGCGTGTCCGCGCCGCCGTGCAGGCCGCCGGCCTCCCCGAGGCGGACCCGGAACTCGAGAAGCCCAAGCAACCCGACCACGGCGACTGGGCGACGACCGCCGCCCTGCGGCTCGCCAAGCCCGCGAAGCGCAACCCCCGCGAGATCGCCCAGCTGATCGTCGAGCACCTCGAGGTCCCCGACGTGGTCGAGGAGGTGTCGATCGCGGGGCCGGGGTTCGTCAACTTCCGTTTCGCGCACAGCTACCACCAGGCCCTGATCCGCAGGGTGGTGGACGAGGGCGCCGCCTACGGCCGCAGCACCCGGCCCCCGGCCGAGCGCGAGACCGTCAACGTCGAGTTCGTCTCCGCCAACCCGACCGGTCCGTTGCACGTCGGCGCCGGCCGCTGGGCCGCCACCGGCGATGCGATCGCGGAGCTGCTCGAGGCCACCGGCAACACCGTCGTGCGCGAGTACTACGTCAACGACGCCGGTGAGCAGATCCGCCGCTTCGGCGAGTCGGTGGTGCTCAGCGCGCTGGGTGAGGAACTCACCGAGGACCACTACCGCGGCGCCGCCATCGGCGAGATCGCCGCGCAGCTGCGCGAGCGCTACGGCGACGAGCTGTTCACCCGAGTGCCCGAAGGCGACGTCGAGGCAGCGCTCGACGGCGGTGGCGCGGAGCACGGCGCCGGGGCGGGCGGTGAGCTCGTCGAGGACGCCGACCCGGCCGGTGGGCGCGATGCACGCGTCGACGCCCGGATCGGTGCGGCGGTGGGCACCCTCGGCGTGGAGGCCATGCGCC
>PWLR01000053.1 GCA_003558435.1 Nitriliruptoraceae bacterium
CAACACGGAGATGAACGTGGAGTTGATCCAGCCGATCGCGATGACCGAGGGGTTGAAGTTCGCGATCCGTGAGGGTGGCCGCACCGTTGGTGCTGGCCGCGTCGTCAAGATCCTGAAGTAGAGACGAGACCATGGCTGCTGACCAGAAGATCCGGATCCGCCTCAAGGCATACGACCACGAGGTCCTGGACCGTTCCGCGCGAGAGATCGTGGACACGGTCGAGGCCACGGGGGCGCACGTCACCGGGCCGGTCCCACTGCCCACCGAACGCAACGTCTGGTGTGTGATCAAGAGCCCCCACAAGTACAAGGACTCGCGGGAGCACTTCGAGATGCGTACCCACAAGCGTTTGATCGACATCCACCAGCCGACGCAGAAGACCATCGACAAGTTGATGGGCCTCTCGCTGCCGGCCGGCGTGGACATCGAGATCAAGCTCTAGGGCTTCCCAGGCACACCAGGCACGAGCTCGTCCGCTGCGCGCGGCGCACGACGGGCGAGCGTCCCCCACGGGGTGGACGCGAGAGGAGTGAGAGACGATGGCTTCCAAGGGCATCCTCGGAACCAAGCTCGGCATGACGCAGGTGTTCGACGACGAGAACCGCGTCGTGCCCGTCACCGTCGTCCAAGCCGAGGCCAACACGGTCGCGCAGGTCAAGACCACCGCGATCGACGGCTACGCCGCGGTCCAACTGGCCTACGGCGCGAAGAAGCACGTCAACAAGCCCGAAGCGGGCCACCTCGGCAAGGCCGGCATCGAGACCGCCAAGGTCCTCGCCGAGCTGCGCCTGTCCGACGGTGACGAGCTCCCCGAGCTCGGCTCGTCGGTCACCGTCGAGACCTTCGCCAAGGGCGACGCGATCGACGTCACCGGCACCAGCAAGGGCAAGGGCTACGCCGGGGTCATGAAGCGTCACAACTTCCACGGCATGGGCGACGGTCACGGTGTGAAGAAGAAGAACCGTCACCCGGGCTCGGTCGGTAACGCCTCCACTCCCGGTCGCACGTTCAAGGGCATGAAGATGGCCGGACGTATGGGCGGGGCGCAGGTGACCGTGCAGAACCTCGAGGTCGTGGACATCGACACCGAGCACCAGTTGATCCTGGTCAAGGGCGCGCTGCCGGGCTCCGACGGTCAGGTCGTCTTCATCCGCACAGCCGTCAAGTCCAAGAGCAAGGGTGGTGAGGCCTGATGGTCAGCATCGACGTCAAGGACCTGGCCGGCACGAACCTCGATTCGGTCGAGCTGCCTGCCAACTGGTTCGAAGGCAACGTCAACATCTCGGTGATGCACCAGGTGGTGACCGCACAGCTCGCCGCGGCACGCCAGGGCACCCACAAGACCAAGACCCGGGGTGAGGTCCGCGGTGGTGGCGCCAAGCCATGGCGCCAGAAGGGCACCGGTCGGGCGCGTCACGGCTCGAGCCGCTCCCCGATCTGGGTCGGCGGTGGCGTGTCCCACGGACGCGTCCCCAAGGACTGGTCGGTCCGGGTCAACAAGAAGCTGAAGCGTTCGGCACTGCGCTCCGCGCTGACCGACCGCGCCAACAACCAGGCGGTCACGGTCGTTCGCGACCTGGCCTTCGAGGTGCCCCGCACCAAGGACGCCGTCGCCGCCCTCTCCGCCCTCGGTGTCGAGGGCAAGGCGCTGGTGGTCCTGGCCGACTGGGACCAGCCGACCGTCCGCTCGTTCCGCAACCTGCCCCGGGTCCACACCCTGGTGGTCGACCAGCTCAACACCTACGACGTGCTCGACAGCGATGTCGTGATCATCGACGAGGCCGCACTCGAGCTCATCGGGACCGGTCGTCGCACCAGCACGCCCGAACCCCAGCCCGAACCGCAGAAGGAGGAGGTGGCCTGATGAAGGATCCCCGCGACATCATCGTCCGCCCGGTCATCTCCGAGAAGACCTACGGCCTGCTCGACGAGAACAAGTACACGTTCGTCGTCGACAAGCGGTCCAACAAGACCGAGATCAAGCAGGCGATCCAGACCATCTTCGACGTGAAGGTGCTCAGCGTGAACACGATGAACCGCCCCGGCAAGCGCAAGCGCCGCGGGTTGGTCGTCGGGAAGCGTCCGGACACCAAGCGCGCCATCGTCACCGTCGCCCCGGGCGACGAGATCGAGCTGTTCGACGCCGGGCTGTAACACCGCCTGACCTCGACCCGCCCTCCTCCCCGAAGAGGCAACATCATGGCCCTCCGTAAGTACAAGCCGACCACGTCCGCGCGACGTGGAGCGTCGGTGAGCGACTTCGCGACCATCACGAAGTCGTCGCCGGAGAAGTCCCTGCTCGCGCCCCTGCCGAAGAAGGCGGGCCGCAACGTTCACGGACGCATCACCAGCCGTCACCGTGGTGGCGGACACAAGCGCAAGTACCGCGTCATCGATTTCCGTCGCGACAAGGACGGCGTGCCCGCGTCCGTCGCCGCGGTCGAGTACGACCCCAACCGTTCGGCACGGATCGCCCTGCTGCACTACCACGACGGTGCGAAGCGCTACATCCTCGCCCCGAAGAACCTGCGGGTCGGTGCGGTCGTCGAGTCGGGTCCCGAAGCCGACATCAAGATCGGGAACGCGTTGCCGCTGCGCAACATCCCGGTCGGTACCACGATCCACGGTGTCGAGATCCGCCCCGGCGGTGGGGCGAAGTTCGGCCGCTCGGCCGGCTCCGCGATCCAGCTGCTCGCCAAGGAAGGCAAGATGGCCGCCGTGCGGCTCCCCTCCGGCGAGATCCGGTTGATCGACTCCCGCTGCCGGGCCACCATCGGTGCGGTCGGCAACGAGGAGCACGAGCTCATCAACTGGGGCAAGGCCGGTCGCAGCCGCTGGAAGGGCAAGCGACCACAGACCCGCGGTGTCGCCATGAACCCGGTCGACCACCCCCTCGGTGGTGGTGAAGGCAAGTCCTCCGGTGGCCGACACCCGGTCGACCCCTGGGGTAACCCGGAACGTCGGACCCGCAAGCCCAAGAACACATCCGATCAGTACATCATCCGACGTCGCGGTAAGAGGAGGCGCTGACATGCCACGCAGTCTGAAGAAGGGCCCCTTCATCGACGACCACCTCATGAAGAAGGTGGACGCCCAGAACGAAGCCGGCACCAAGCGCGTCATCAAGACCTGGTCACGGAGGTCCACCATCTTCCCGGAGATGGTCGGTCACACCCTGGCGGTCCACGACGGTCGCAAGCACGTCCCGGTGTACGTCACCGAGTCCATGGTCGGGCACAAGCTCGGCGAGTTCGCACCGACCCGCGCCATCAAGTGGAGCGGTGCCGGTGAGAAGCAAGCCCAGAAGCGCCGGTAGGAGCTGACATGCAGAAGACCAAGGTCAAGGCGACCGCCAAGTACGTGCGCGTCAGCCCCAACAAGGTGCGCCAGCTCACCCGACTCATCGTCGGTGCGCCGGTGCACGAAGCCCGTCGCATCCTGACGTTCGCGGACAAGGGCGCGGCCGAGCCGCTGATGAAGGTCCTGAACTCGGCGGTCGCGAACGCGGAGAACAACGACGATCTCGATCCCGATGAACTGATCGTGGACAACGCGTTCGCCGACGAAGGTCCGACGCTCAAGCGCTACCAGCCCCGCGCTCTGGGTCGTGCGTACCGCATCCGGAAACGGACGAGCCACATCACCGTGGTCGTCACGCCCGCGGAGGAGAACTAGACATGGGTCAGAAGGTCAACCCCTACGGCTTCCGCCTGGGTGTCACCACGGACTGGAAGTCCAAGTGGATCGCGGACAAGAAGGAGTACGCCGCGTACCTCCACGAGGACGACAAGGTCCGTCGTTACGTCCGTGAACGGGTCCGTCACGCCGGCATCAGCCGTATCGACATCACCCGCACCCGTGACAACGTCGAGGTGTCGGTCCAGGCCGCACGCCCCGGCATCGTCATCGGTCGGCGTGGGTCCGAGGCCGACGCGATCCGGGCCGATCTCGAGAAGCTGACCAGCAAGAAGGTCAAGCTCAACATCATCGAGATCAAGAACCCGGAGCTCGACGCACAGGTGGTGGCGTTCAACGTCGCCGAGCAGCTGCGCGGGCGCGTGTCGTTCCGTCGCGCCATGCGTCGTGCGGTCCAGTCGGCCATGAAGGCGGGCGCCAAGGGCATCCGCATCCAGGTCGGTGGCCGCCTCGGTGGTGCGGAGATGAGCCGCACCGAGTGGTACCGCGAAGGCCGCGTCCCGCTGCACACCCTGCGCGCCAAGGTCGACTACGGCTTCGACGAGGCCCGCACGACCTTCGGACGCATCGGCGTGAAGGTCTGGGTCTACACCGGCGATCAGATCGGTTCGGGCGAGGAGGCCGAGGCCGCCCGCGCGATGGAGCGTGCCAAGGCGCTCTCCGAGGGCCGTCCCGTGGACGACCGTCCGCGCCGCAAGTCCGCCCGCAAGGCGGCCAGCGTCGCCAAGAAGGTCACCGGCGTCGGCTCCAAGCAGCAGGCCAAGCCGGCGGTCTCGACGGGTGCAGCCGCACCCGCGGAGGACGTCCCGGCGGACACCTCGGGCGCCGGCGCACCGCAGCCGACCGCCGTCACCGAACCCGGTGACACCCCGAAGACGACCGGCGAGCCGGCCACCACGGAAGCGGCCCCGCCGCAGTCGGGTGCCATGAAGCCCTCCGACGTGGTCGAGCCCGACGTGACCGACGCGGGCACCCCCGAAGACGCCGTTGCCACCCCGTCCGAGGAGCCCGGCACCAAGCCGTCTCCGAAGGTCGCCGAGGTGGAGCGCGCCGACGACACAGCCGCGCCCGTCGAGGGCGACCCGTCGGCCCAGGTCGACGGCGAGGCTGGGAAGGAAGGGCAGAGCTGATGCTGGCTCCCAAGCGCGTCAAGCACCGCAAGCAGCACCGTCCGCGTCCGCTGAAGGGGCTGTCGAAGGGCCACACCCAGGTCTATGTGGGTGACTACGGCCTGATGGCGACCTCGCCCGGTTGGATCACGGCACGGCAGATCGAGTCGGCCCGTGTGACCATCACGCGTGCCATCAAGCGTGGCGGCAAGGTCCGGATCACCATCTTCCCGGACCGGTCGATCACCAAGAAGCCCCTCGAGACCCGCATGGGTTCCGGGAAGGGCTCGCCCGAGCACTGGGTCGCCGCGGTCAAGCCGGGGCGCATCATGTTCGAGCTGTCCGGCGTCGACGAGGACCTCGCTCGCGAGGCCATGCGCAAGGCGTCGCACAAGTTGCCGGTGAAGACGAAGTTCGTGACACGTGAGGAGGGCGGCGAATGATGACCGCGACCGAGCTCCGCGAGCTCCCCGACGACGAGCTACGTCAGAAGCTCGACGAAGGCAAGGAGGAGCTGTTCAACCTCCGCTTCCAGATCGTCACGGGCCAGCTCGACGACCCCCGGCGCATCAAGCAGGTGAAGCGCGAGGTAGCTCGCGTGCTGACCGTCCTGCGTGAGCGCGAGATCGCGGCCAGCCGCGAGAACAAGGCGTAGATCATGGCAGACACCATCGAAGAGCGTTCCATGCGCAAGGAGCGGACGGGAACCGTCACCTCCGACGTGCAGGACAAGACCATCATCGTCCGTATCGAGCGGCGCACCACCCACCCGCTCTACGGCAAGACGATGACCCAGAGCAAGAAGTACCACGTCCACGACGAGACCAACGACGCCAACCTCGGCGACACGGTGCGGATCGTCGAGACCCGTCCGATGTCGAAGCTCAAGCGCTGGCGTCTGGCGGAGATCGTCGAACGCGCCAAGTAGGGCAGCACGTCGCACGGACGCTAGACGCCGTCACGTGACGGGTCGCCACCGCGGCACCATGTGGTGCTTCAACCAGAAGAGAGAACGATGATCCAGACCGAATCGCGGCTCAAGGTCGCGGACAACTCCGGAGCTCGCGAGGTGCTGTGCATCCGCGTGCTCGGCGGGTCCGGCCGTCGCTACGCGTCCGTCGGTGACGTGTTCATCGGCACCGTCAAGAACGCCATCCCCCAGTCGAACGTCAAGAAGGGCGAGGTCGTCCGCTGTGTGGTCGTGCGCACCGCCAAGGAGCGTCGTCGCGACGACGGTTCCTACGTCCGCTTCGACGACAACGCCTGCGTGATCGTCCAGCCGGACGGTCGTCCGCGCGGCACCCGCATCTTCGGTCCCGTGGCTCGCGAGCTGCGTGACAGCAAGTTCATGCGGATCATCTCGCTCGCACCGGAGGTGCTGTGATGCGACGCATCAGGAAAGACGACCTCGTCGAGGTCATCACCGGCAAGGACAAGGGCACCAGCGACAACCCCAAGCGTGGGCGCGTCGTCAAGCTCTACGAGGACCGCGACAAGGTCCTGGTCGAGGGTGTCAACTACGTCAAGAAGCACGAGCGGATCCAGTCGCAGCGTGGTGGCGGCCAGGAGGGCTGCATCATCGAGACCGAGGCCCCCATCCACCTGTCGAACGTGATGCCCGTCTGCCCCTCCTGCGGGAAGGCCACCCGGGTCGGCTTCGTCTACGAGACCGAGGGCGACCGTCGTTCCAAGGTCCGCGCGTGCAAGCGGTGCGAGGGCACGTTCTGATCGTCCGCGACCCGCACCACGCCTGACCCGCACCACCATCACCACCCACACCACGACGCCGATCGGCCCGCCCGGATGCACGGGATCGGTGCCCACCCACAGCCCGACACGACGTCGGCTGCAGGTGAGGGCGAGTCGCCACGGCGAGGAGAACACCCAAGATGAGCGAGACCCCAACGGTCGCCGCACCCACGATGCCGCGTCTCAAGCAGCGCTACCGCGACGAGATCCGGTCCCAGCTCAAGGACGAACTGGGGCTCGACAACGTCATGCGCATCCCGACCCTCGAGAAGATCGTCGTCAACGTCGGTCTCGGCGAGGCCGTCAACGACGCGAAGGCGCTCGAAGGCGCGATCCGTGACCTGACCACCATCACGGGCCAGAAGCCCCGCGTGAACCGGGCCCGCAAGTCGATCGCCGGGTTCAAGTTGCGTGAGGGCATGCCGATCGGTGTGAAGGTCACCATCCGCGGTGACCGGGCGTGGGAGTTCTTCGACCGGTTGCTGTCGGTGGCGCTCCCGCGCATCCGCGACTTCCGTGGCCTGAAGGCGACCGCCTTCGACGGCAACGGCAACTACACCTTCGGTCTCGTGGAACAGCTCGTGTTCCCCGAGGTCGACTACGACTCCATCGACGCGGTACGCGGGATGGACGTCACGATCGTGACCACCGCCGAGAACGACGAGCAGGGGCGCGCGCTACTGAGTGCCTACGGCTTCCCGTTCATCCGTGCCGAAGAGAGCTGACAGCCACCCCCCGGCGAAGCCGCCGGCCTGAAGGCCCGATGGAGGGTTGAGTCAACATGGCGAAGAAGTCCAAGATCGCGCAGGTCAAGCGTGGCGCCAAGTACGGCGTCCAGAACTACACCCGATGCGACCGGTGCGGCCGGCCGCGTGCGGTGTACCAGCGGTTCCGTCTGTGCCGCGTCTGCTTCCGGCAGATGGCGCACGCCGGCGAGCTGCCGGGCGTGCGCAAGGCCAGCTGGTAACCACCGACCACGAACGTTCGATGACTGGGAAGTGCAGGGCGTGACGTCCCTGGAACCCCGAGGAGTACAGATCACATGACGATGACCGATCCCGTGGCGGACATGCTCACACGCATCCGCAACGCATCGCTCGCCTACCACGACAGCACGTCCATGCCCTCCTCGAAGATCAAGGTGAACATCGCCAAGGTCCTCGAGCAGGAGGGATACATCACGGGCTGGTCGTTGGAGGAGACGGTGCCGCAGCCGACCCTCACCGTGACGATGAAGTACGGCCAGAGCCGCGAGCGGGTCATCACCGGCCTGCGTCGCATCTCGAAGCCGGGCTTCCGCGTGTACGTCAAGCGCGACGAGATCCCCCGGGTGCTCGGTGGGCTCGGTGTCGCCATCCTGTCCACCAACGCCGGCCTCATGACCGACCGCACCGCCCGCAAGGACGGCCGCGGCGGCGAGGTCCTCGCGTACGTCTGGTAGGAGAGGAACCCCTATGTCACGCATCGGCAAACTGCCCGTGCCCGTACCCGAGAACGTCACCGTCGAACTCGACGGTCTCAACGTCTCGGTCAAGGGCCCCAAGGGCGAACTGGCCCGTACGATGCCGGAAGGCGTCACGCTCGGTATCGACGACGACGGAGCGGTCCTCGTGACCCGCAACGGCGACTCGCGCACCGAACGTTCGCGCCACGGCCTGGTCCGCTCGCTCATCCACAACATGATCGTGGGCGTCACCGACGGCTACTCCAAGAACCTCGAGCTGGTCGGCGTCGGTTACCGCGCCGCCGCCAAGGGTTCGGACGTCGAGCTGCAGGTCGGCTACTCGCACCCCGTGGTGATCGAGGCTCCCGACGGCATCAGCTTCCAGATCCCGCAGGCCACGCGCATCACGGTCAGTGGCATCGACAAGGTGCTCGTGGGTCAGGTCGCCGCCAACATCCGTAAGGTCCGTCCGCCCGAGCCCTACAAGGGCAAGGGCATCAAGTACGAGGGTGAGATCGTGCGCCGCAAGGCCGGGAAGGCCGCCGGACGCTGATGCGTCGGCGGTGCCCCGAGCACGCCTGCACCACGCACCGCACCACCGGAGCGGCACACCACGTGTCGGACCCGGCGCCCGACGACCACCAACGATCCAGCGGTGACCGCCCGATGCGGTCGCCGCCGCCCGACCCACCTAGGTACGGGCTCGTGGTCCGTCCAGCGGCAGCGCCCACCGGCGCTTCCGGTAGGGACGGAAGACGACGAGGAGACGACCGATGAACGCGAGCAAGAAGCGTGTTGCGCGCAACAAGCGCCACCTGCGGATCCGCAAGAGCGTGTCGGGCACGGCCACCAAGCCGCGCCTGTCCGTCTACCGCAGCAACACCCACATCTACGCCCAGCTGATCGACGACGTCGCGGGTCACACGCTCGCGCAGGCCTCCTCCCGGGAGTCCGACGTCGACGCCGGTGACGACGGCAAGACCGGTGCGGCCAAGCAGGTCGGCGAACTCGTCGGCAAGCGTGCGACCGCCGCCGGGATCACCACCTGCGTGTTCGATCGCGGCGGGAACCGCTACGCCGGACGTGTCGCCGCCCTCGCCGAGGGTGCGCGCGAGGCCGGGCTCGAGTTCTGAAGGTCGCGTGCCCGAAGAGGTACGCACCAGTTGAGGAGTAGGACATGGCAGCCAACAACCGTGCAGGAGGAGGCGGCGGTCCGGGTCGCGGAGGTCGCGGCCAGGGCGGCGGTCGCGGTCAAGACCGCGAGCAGTACGACGAGCGCGTCGTCGCGATCAACCGCGTCTCGAAGGTCGTGAAGGGTGGACGTCGGTTCCAGTTCACGGCCCTCGTGGTCGTGGGCGACGGCAAGGGCATGGTCGGTGTCGGCCACGGCAAGGCGAAGGAGGTGCAGTCGGCGATCCAGAAGGGCGTAGAGGAAGCGAAGAAGAACTTCTTCAAGGTCCCCATGGTCGGTTCGACCATCGTGCACCCCGTCGTCGGTCGCGCCGGTGCCGGTCGCGTCATGCTCAAGCCCGCGGCGCCCGGTACCGGGGTCATCGCCGGTGGTCCGGTCCGCGCGGTCATCGAGGCCGCCGGTATCGCCGACCTGCTGGCGAAGTCGCTCGGCACGGCCAACCCGATCAACGTGGTCCACGCGACGGTGCAGGGTCTGAAGGACCAGCGCTCCGCACACACGATCGCCGCCCTGCGTGACAAGGCGATCGAGGACGTGGCCCCCAAGAAGATGATCGAGACCATGCGGGCAGGTGGTCAGTGATGGCCGAACAGCAGCTGCGCATCACCCAGATCCGTTCCGTCATCGGGCGCACCCAGGACCAGCGCGACACCGTTCGCTCGCTGGGCCTCAAGCGCATCCGTCACACCGTTCAGCAGCCTGACCGCCCGGAGATCCGTGGCATGCTGCGCAAGGTGCCGCACCTCGTCGAGTTCGAGGTCGTGGCCGAGGAAGGTGCTCAGGCATGACCATCAAGCTGCATCACCTCAAGCCCCCCGAGGGCTCCAACAAGGACAAGAAGCGTGTCGCCCGTGGTGACCGTGGCCGTGGTGGCAAGACCGCCGGTCGCGGGACCAAGGGCACCGGCGCTCGCGGGACCGTCCCCGAGAACTTCGAGGGTGGCCAGGTCCCGCTCGTGCGTCGCCAGCCGAAGCGTCCGGGTTTCAACAACCCGAACAAGGTCGTGTTCGCCGTGATCAACGTCGGTCGACTCGACGATGCCTTCGAGGCCGGGGACGAGATCACCGTGGCGAGTCTGACCGCCAAGGGCCTCGTCAAGAAGAAGCGTCCGGTCAAGATCCTCGGTCACGGTGAGGTCACCAAGTCCTACACCGTGGACGTGGACGCGGTCACCGGCACGGCCCGCGAGAAGCTCACGGCCGCGGGCGGCACCGTCGCCTGACACGCCATCCGAGCAACGCACGACCTTCATCACGATCGACCGGACCGCCGCGCCCGACTCGCGGTGCCCCTTCGGGGCGCCGCGTGATCGGCCGGCGGTCCGCGCACGAACGTGCTGGGGGAGTGACACCCTGACCCGCTAGCATCCAAGGCCACGGTTCTAGCCGTGGACCATTCGGGGAGGATCGACCGCGCCAGGCGGTGGACCACCCGATTCGCGACGCCCCGAGGACCCCATGCTCCGAGCGTTCGTCAACGCGTTCAAGATCCCCGACCTGCGGAAGAAGCTGCTCTTCACGCTGGGGATCCTCGCCGTCTACCGCCTCGGCGCGTGGATCCCGGTCCCCGGGGTCGACGTCGACATCCTGCGTGTGGCGACCGGTGGCGGTCAGGCGGGTGCGCTCGTCGGGATCATCAACGTGTTCGCCGGGGGCGCACTGCAGCAGATGGCGATATTCGCGCTCGGGATCATGCCCTACATCACCGCCAGCATCATCATGCAGCTGCTCGCGGTCGTCATCCCGAAGCTCGAGACCCTCCAGCGTGAGGGTGAGCAGGGCCGTAAGAAGATCACCCAGTACACGCGCTACGTCACGGTCGGTCTGGCCCTGATGCAGTCGACGGCCCTGGTGAGTCTCGCCCGCAACGGCGTCGCCTTCGACGCCAACGTGATGCCGGGCGCGGGTACGGGCACGATCCTGATCGCGGTCATCACCCTGACCGCGGGAACCTCGCTGATCATGTGGCTCGGTGAGTTGATCACCGCCCGCGGGGTCGGCAACGGGATGTCGCTGCTGATCTACGTCTCGATCATCAGCCAGTTCCCGTCCCAGCTGCGCATCGTGCAGGTCGAGGCCTCCGGTGGGGTCGCCGGGGGTTGGGGTCTGGTGGCCGGTGTGCTGCTCATGGGCATGGTGCTCACCGTGGCCGTGGTGTTCATCGAGATGGGCCAGCGCCGCATCCCGGTGCAGTACGCCCGCCGTCAGGTCGGCCGTCGCTCCTACGGCGGACAGTCGACCTACATCCCGCTCAAGGTGAACCAGTCGGGCGTGATCCCCGTCATCTTCGCCTCGTCGCTGATGTACCTGCCGGGGCTGGCCGCATCGGTCTCCGGCAGCCAGGCGTTCGTCAACTGGACCGACCAGTACCTGGTCCAGGCCGACAACCCCGTGTTCATCTCGGTGTTCGCGGCGCTGACGATCTTCTTCGCCTACTTCTACAGCGCGATCACGTTCAATCCCGTCGAGGTCGCCGACAACATGAAGCGCTACGGCGGGTTCATCCCGGGTATCCGCCCGGGACGCCAGACGGCCGAGTACCTCGACAAGGTGCTCACACGCATCACCCTGCCGGGCTCGATCTACCTCGCCACGGTGGCCGTGATCCCGTTCATCCTGTTGGCGGTGTTCAACATCGGCGCCTTCCCGCTCGGTGGGGTCAGCCTGCTGATCATGGTGGGTGTCGCGCTGCAGACCATGCAGCAGATCGAGAGCCAGCTCATGCAGCGCAATTACGAGGGGTTCCTCCGCTAGCGCTACGTTCGCCGGGATGCGACGTGCGTGTGAACGCGCCTAGTGTCGGTCGACCCGGGGGAGAGCCCGCCGGTCACCTCGACGTAAAGGAACCAGCGTGCGCGTCATCCTCCTCGGGCCTCCGGGGGCCGGCAAGGGCACCCAGGCCGTCCGCATCGCCGAGGTCTTCGGCATCCCGCACATCTCGACCGGTGACATCCTCCGCGCCAACGTGCGCGCGGGCACACCACTCGGGCTCGAGGCCAAACGGTTCATGGACGCGGGGGACCTGGTCCCCGACGAGGTCATCATCGGCATGGTCGGCGACCGGCTGACCGAGCCGGACGCCGACGAGGGTTTCCTGTTCGACGGTTTCCCCCGCACCGTGCCCCAGGCGGTGGCGCTCGAAGAGCTGCTCGTGGGTCGCGAGACTCCGTTGGATGTGGTCCTGCGTCTGGCCGTGGCCAAGGCCGAGGTCGTCGAACGCCTCACCGGCCGTCGCACCTGCTCGCAGTGCGGTCGCATCTTCCACCTGCGTTTCGACCCGCCGACCGAGGCCGGCCGGTGCGACGACTGTGGTGGGGAGCTGCAGCAGCGCGACGACGACACCGAGGACGTCGTGCTCAACCGGTTGGAGGTCTACGCCTCGCAGACCGAGCCGCTCGAGCACTTCTACTGGGAGCGCGGCCTGCTGCGCGACGTCGAGGCGACCGGTTCACCCGACGAGGTGTTCGCCAGTGCGGATGCGATCCTGCGCGAGTACGGCGGGCCCGCCACCGTCTGACCGGTTCGATGTGGCGCCGGGCAGCGTGACCGGTGACGGCCGGTCACGACCGGTGACGACCGTGGTGTCCGGTGTCGTACCCTCGTGGCACACGCCGCGGTGGGCGCCGAACCGTAGTGCCACGCCTCGTTCCCGCACCGCCCACGCCTCGTTCCCGCACCGCCCACCTCGCTCGGAACCGCCATGATCATCAAGAAGAGCCGTGACGAGATCGAGAAGATGGCACGCGCCGGCGCGCTCGTGGCCCGGGCGCACGAAGCGCTGATGGATGCCCTCAAGCCGGGGATGACCACCCTCGACCTCGACCGCATCGCCGAGGACGTGATCGTCGGCGCCGGCGCGGTGCCCTCGTTCAAGGGCTACCGGGGGTTCCCGGCGACGCTGTGCACCTCGAAGGACCATCAGATCGTGCACGGGATCCCCTCGAAGGACGTCGTACTGGACGAGGGCGACCTGATCTCGATCGATTGTGGCGCCATCGTCGAGGGGTTCCACGGCGATTCGGCGACCACGCTGATCGTCGGCGGGCCGCAGGCCACGACCCCGGAGATCCGTCGACTGGTCAGCGAGACCCGTAACGCGATGTGGCGGGGCCTCGAGCAGGTCCGCGACGGCAACCGGCTGGGCGACATCGGCGCGGCCGTCGAGGCGGTCGCGCAGCCGCACGGCTACGGCGTGGTGCGCGAGTACGTGGGCCACGGCATCGGCCGTGCGCTCCACGAGGATCCCTCGGTACCCAACTACGGCACCGCCGGCCGCGGCCTCAAGCTCACCAAGGGGTGGGTCCTCGCGGTCGAACCGATGTTCAACCTCGGGGGGCGCGAGACCCGCCAGCTCGACGACGGCTGGACCGTGGTGACCGCGGACGGGCAGGTATCGGCCCACTGGGAGCACACCATCGCCATCACGCCCGACGGGCCGAGGGTGCTGACCGCCCGCTCCGACGAGCCGGTCTACCTCGATCAGGACCCGATCCCGACCTACTGACCGCCGCCCGGGGCCGGCCGCGTCAGCGAGCGGAGCGGTACGCCGCACGTGCGGTGGTTGCCTCCGGGTTGCCCTGAGCCGTGCGGGCTGGTTACCCTGCAAGCGACCGCCCTGCCGCGTGGCAGGGCGTTCGTATGTTGGCCGTGTGCGCGGCTCGCGATCCAGGTTCCCTCTGGCGCGCCGACGAGCGCCGCGGTATCGCACGAACCTCCGTCCGTCACCTCGAACCTCGACGTGTGCGGGCGCGAGAACCACGAGCCGGTGGAGGTCCGCCGGTCAAGCATCACGAGCCCGGAGGCGGTGTGGCAGAGAAGGAAGAATCCATCCAGGTGGAGGGCGTCGTAACCGAGGCCCTCCCGAACACGCAGTTCCGCGTGGAGCTGGAGAACGGCCACAACGTCCTCGCCCACATCAGCGGCAAGATGCGGATGCACTACATCCGGATCCTGCCCGGCGACAAGGTGGTCGTGGAGCTCTCGCCCTACGACCTGTCGCGCGGTCGGATCACCTACCGCTACAAGTAGGCCCGCGCCACGCGCACAGCACGACCCGCACGTTCCCGAACCACGAGCACCCGGGGTCCGCGACGGACCGGCCCGCTGCCACGCGGCCGGAACACCCGTCGCTCGACCACGACCCACAACGCGTCCATCGAGGCCCGCCCCGCGCGGAGCCCTCGGACGCTGCATCCGGCGCACGCACCCGTGTGACGTCGAGGCTGGCCACCACCGACCTGTCAGGCGCCGACCACCATCGTGGTCCGCCCGGCGGGAACGGTGCGCCACCCACCTCCCGCGAGTCGCCTCGCGGATCCGGTGGGCGTGGCCCTGGTACGCGGGAGGCAGCTCCCGTACCGCTGACGACCACCCGGGTCGTCGGAGCAGCCGCAAGGAGACTGGCAGTGAAGGTCCATCCTTCTGTCAAGAAGATGTGCGACAAGTGCAAGATCATCCGCCGGCGCGGAAGCGTCCGGGTGATCTGCGAGAACCCACGCCACAAACAGCGTCAAGGCTGACGGAGGTCGACTCATGGCAAGAATCGCAGGCGTCGACATCCCACGCGAGAAGCGTGTGGTCGTCGCACTCACCTACATCTACGGCGTCGGCCGCACCCGTGCGGAACAGACCGTCGCCGCCACCGACGTGGATCCGAGCACCCGCGTCCGGGACCTCTCCGACGAGGAGGTGGTCCGGCTCCGCCAGCACATCGAGAACGCGTTCCGCGTCGAAGGTGATCTGCGTCGCGAGGTGGCCAACGACATCAAGCGCAAGATCGAGATCGGCTCGTATCAGGGCATCCGGCACCGTCTGGGTCTGCCTGTCCGTGGCCAGCGCACGCACACCAATGCGCGAAGCCGTAAGGGTCCCAAGCGAGCGGCCGCCGCCGGTCGCAAGCCGGCGCGGAAGTAGGAGGAGCCTCTCATGGCGCAGAAGAAGCAACGGAGCCGCAAGCGCGAGCGCAAGAATGTCATGCACGCGCAGGCCCACATCAAGGCCACGTTCAACAACACGACCATCACCTTCACCGACCTCCAGGGCAACGTGATCGCCTGGTCGACGGGTGGCAACGCGGGCTTCAAGGGCTCGCGCAAGTCCACGCCGTTCGCCGCGCAGCTCGCGGCCGAGCAGGCCACCAAGACCGCCATCGAGAACGGTGTGCGCAAGGTCGACGTGCTCTGCAAGGGTCCCGGCGCCGGTCGCGAGACCGCGATCCGGACCCTGGCGGCCGCGGGTATCGAGGTGCTGTCCATCAAGGACATCACGCCGGTGCCGCACAACGGCTGCCGTCCGCCGAAGCGTCGCCGTACCTGAGTTCCACCAGCACGAAGCTGGCCGTCCCGACCCCGGGGCGGCCAGGAACGTCGAACAACCGACGTTCCCGTGGCACCCCTGCCAGGGGGTGACCGAGAGAGGACACCTGCATGGCTCGCTACACCGGCCCCATGACCAAGAAGTCGCGCCGCCTCGGCGTCGACCTCAAGGGCAACGACAAGAACTTCGAGAAGCGTCCCTACCCGCCGGGCCAGCACGGCCGCGGGCGGATCAAGGAGTCGGAGTACCTCCTCCAGCTCCGCGAGAAGCAGAAGGCGCGCTACTACTACGGCGTGCTCGAGAAGCAGTTCCGTCGGTACTACGAGGAGGCCACCCGCAAGGACGGCCTGACCGGTGTGAACCTGCTCGTGCTGCTCGAGCTGCGGCTCGACAACGTGCTCTACCGGGCCGGGTGGGGGCGCACGCGCGCCGAGTCCCGCCAGCTCGCCAGCCACAAGCACGTGATGGTCAACAACCGGGCGACCAACATCCCGTCCTACCGGGTCAAGCCCGGCGACGTGATCGAGATCCGCAGCCGCGCCCGTGAGTCGCAGGCCGTGCTCGGCTCGCTCGAGGTCTTCGGTTCGCGCGACGTGCCGGGCTGGCTGCAGACCGACGCCAGTGACTTCAAGGTCACGGTCGTCGACGTGCCCGTGCGCACCCAGATCGACGCGCCGGTGCAGGAACAGATGATCGTCGAGCTCTACTCGAAGTAGGCAGCACCGGCCGTGCCCTGACGGGGCGGCCGCACGACCAGACCAGGCACGACCCACACCCGCCGCGACGCAACCGTCCGCGGCCCACGCGCCCGACCCGGGTCTCGGAGCGTGGTCGACGCTCGCACCGCCGATGGCCCCGGGAACGAGGGCGGTGCGTGGTGGGGGGATGTCCCCACCGAAGATGATGAGGAGCACCGATGTCCGATTTCGGTTTCTACGACGAAGACGGCGTGATCGACCTGGGCGAGACCCAGGGCGGATCGCCGTTCATCGCCTACCGCCCCCGCCTCACCGAAGAGGTGATCGAGGAGGGGATCCGTTCCCGCTTCCGCATCGAGCCGCTCGAGCCCGGCTTCGGTTACACCATCGGCAACTCGCTGCGTCGCACGCTGCTGAGCTCCGTGCCGGGCGCCGCGGTGACCCGTATCCGGTTCACCTCCGCGCAGGCCGCCGGTCCCGAGGGTGGGTCCGTGCTGCACGAGTTCTCGGCGATCGAGGGTGTCAAGGAGGATGTCACCGACATCATCCTCAACATCAAGGACCTGGTGGTCCGCTCGGAATCCGACGAACAGGTCGAGATCTTCCTCGGTGGTGACGGCCCGGGTGTGTTGACCGCGGAGAACATCTTCGCGCCCTCGCAGGTCGAGGTCGTCAACGAGGACCTGCACATCGCCACCCTCAACGGCAGCGGTCACCTCGAGATGTACCTGACCGTCGAGCGGGGCCGCGGCTACCGCACCGCCGACGGCAACAAGCGCAGCAGCGACCCCATCGGCGTGATCGCGGTCGACTCGGTGTTCAGCCCGATCCGTCGGGTCGCCTACCGGGTCGAGCCGACCCGCGTCGAGCAGATGACGAACTACGACGAGCTCATCCTCGATGTCGAGACCGACGGTTCGCTCACCCCCGGCCAGGCGCTGTCGTCCTCGGGCGAGACGCTCAAGGCCCTGTTCGAGCAGTTCTCCGAGTTCGAGGCGTCGGGCCCCGGTGGCATCGTGGTCTCGCCGGAGGAGGCCCTGGCCAACATCGGCCAGGACCCGATCAAGGCGCAGGCGATCGAGGACCTCGACCTGTCGGTGCGTTCGTACAACTGCCTGAAGCGCGAAGGTGTCGCGACGGTCGGCGAACTGATGGACAAGACCGAGCAGGAGCTGCTGGAGATCCGCAACTTCGGCTCCAAGTCGGTCGACGAGGTCAAGGAGAAGCTCGCCGAGCTCGGCGTGGCCCTCAAGGAATAGCGCGATCGCGGCCGGGCGAGCATGCTCGCCCGGCCGCCCCGAATCTCGGTGATGCCCGCGCCGTAGTGCGCGTTAGGAGAACGACGATATGCCGACCCCCAAACGTGGTCCCCGTCTCGGCGGGAACGCCTCGCACCAGAAGCACCTGCTGTCCAACCTGGCGCGGGAGCTCTACCGCCACGGCCGGATCACCACGACCGAGGCCAAGGCCAAGGCGCTGCGTCCGTACGCGGAGAAGCTGATCACCAAGGCCAAGAAGGGTGATCTCCCCGCGCGGCGCCAGCTGCTGGCCGAGCTCCACGACCGCGACGTCGTGGCCTACCTCATCGAGGACGTCGCCCCGCGGTTCGCCGACCGGGACGGCGGCTACACCCGGATCCTGAAGCTCGGACCCCGCAAGGGCGACAACGCCCCCATGGTGTTCATCGAGCTGGTGGACCGTGGTGACACCTCGGGCGAGGAAGTCATCGAGGAGTCCAAGGCCGGCCGCTCGCGTGGGCTGTTCGGACGGCGCGCGAAGAAGACCGGTGAAGCCGCGACCGCCGGCACCGGTACCGCGTTGCTCGAGGACACCGAGGTCGAGGACGACGAGCCGGAAGCGGACTTCGACGTCGACGACGACGCGCAGGTCGCCGAGGCCGTGGCCGAGGCGACCGGTGGTTCGACCACCGCGGACGCGGCGGCCGGATCCTCCGGCGAGGACTCCGAGGTCGAGGACGCGACCGCCGACGACGTGTCCAACGACGCGGCGGACGACGCCAACGACGACAAGGCCTGAGCCGCCGGCGTGACGAGCGTTCGCCTGCGGATCGACCTCGCCTACGACGGTGAGCCGTGGGCCGGGTTCGCTCGCCAGCCGGATCGTCTCACCGTGCAGGGCACCCTCGAGGGTGCCCTGACGCGTATCACGGGCCAGCCGGTGGCGAGCGTGTGCGCCGGTCGCACCGACCGTGGTGTCCACGCGATCGCGCAGGTGGTGCACGTGGACCTCGACCGGGCGCATCCGCGGGTGGCGAGGGCCACGCACGACCTCGAGGTCCTGCGCTTCCGGTTGGACCGGATGGTCGGCGACGCCATCACCATCTGGCAGGTCCGCGAGGTCGGGGACGACTTCAGCGCGCGCTTCTCGGCCACCGAACGCGGGTACCGCTACCGACTGGTCGACGGCGAGGTGGTCGACCCGATCCGGCGTCACGACCGTTGGCACGTCGGTGAGCCGCTGGGGGTGCCGGCCATGCGCGCCGGGGCGAAGTTGCTGCTCGGCGAGCACGATTACGCGGCCTTCTGCCGCAATCGCCAACGTAGGACCACCGTTCGTCGCCTCGACGAGGTGACCCTGACCCGACCGCAACCGGGGACGATCCATGTTCGGCTGGCAGGTCCGGCCTTCTGTCATCAGATGGTCCGCGCGATCGTGGGCTGCCTGGTCGAGGTGGGTCTCGGCAAGGAGTCGCCCGACTGGATCGGTGAGGTCCTGCTGGCGCAGGACCGCTCGCTGGCGGCCAGGGTCGCTCCGGCCCACGGTCTGACCCTGGAGCGGGTCGGCTACGGCCGCCGCTACCCGGCGGCCCCGCCGGCATCCGGCCGCCGAGGTGGCGCCGACTGAGGCCTGTCGCGGGGCCCGGCGCGGGGCCCGGCGCGAGGTCGTGCGTGGGCCCGGTCCGGGGCGCGGTTGACCCTCGGGTCGGGGGCGGGGTACGCTACTTCCCACGCGGCCCCGAGTGGGCCGCGCGCTTACGTCGCCGCACTCACGTTGCCGGACCTCGCTGGATGGCCCATAGGCCTGCCAGCCGGATCTGGAAGCCACAGGCGAACGTGACCCGGCGATCCCGCCGCACGACGCCCACGTCGAACCGCCCCGGTCCCCGGTGTGTGGTCACCCCGACGGGGCGGCGCCGGTGGACCCCACGAGGACGCGGCCATCCCCACGAGGCCACCGAGGAAGCCAACATGCCCACCTACAGCCCGAGCGCGAAAGACATCACGCGCGAGTGGTTCGTCGTCGATGCCGAGGGCCAGACCCTCGGTCGGCTCGCCACGCGTATCGCCACCGTCCTGCGCGGCAAGCACAAGCCGACCTACACCCCGCACATGGACATGGGCGACCACGTCATCGTGATCAATGCGGAGAAGATCGTCATCACGGGCGCGAAGTCGGAGCAGAAGCTCTACCACTCGCACTCCGGGTTCCCGGGCGGCATCAAGTCCGTCCCGTTCGCCGCGATGCTCGACAAGAAGCCCGTCGCGATCGTGGAGAAAGCGGTCCACGGCATGCTCCCGAAGGGCAAGCTCGGCAACGCCATGGGCAAGAAGCTCAAGGTCTACGCCGGCACCGACCACCCCCACGCAGCGCAGCAGCCCCAGCCGCTGCCCGCTCACGTCTGAAGGCGCTCTCGATGGCGGACAAGATCTTCACCGGACGGCGCAAG
The DNA here is from genome assembly GCA_003558435.1 of Nitriliruptoraceae bacterium. Taxonomy (GTDB): domain Bacteria; phylum Actinomycetota; class Nitriliruptoria; order Nitriliruptorales; family Nitriliruptoraceae; genus PWLR01. Next base: position 19,892 of record PWLR01000053.1, read on the forward strand.
TCGGCGGTCGCGCGTGCACGCGTGACCAAGGGCTCGGGCCAGTTCACCCTCAACGGGCGGCCGCTCGAGGACTACTTCCGGACCGAGAAGCTGCGGGCCCACGTGATGGAGCCCTTCGGCGTGCTCGAGCAGGAGGGCCAGTGGGACGTCGCAGCTCGCCTGCACGGTGGCGGCACGACCGGTCAGGCCGGCGCACTGCGTCTGTCGATCGCCCGGGCGCTGACCGACTACGACCCCGCATGGCGCGACCCGCTCAAGAAGGCCGGTCTGCTCACCCGTGACGCCCGTAAGGTCGAGCGCAAGAAGTACGGCCTCAAGAAGGCCCGTCGGGCACCGCAGTTCAGCAAGCGGTGAGTACCGGTCACCGACCCGCACCTCATGGACGCCGCCCCTCGGGGCGGCGTTCGTGTGTTCCGCACGGGGCTGGGTGCAGGAGCTGGGGCACGGCGACGCGAGGCGGTATTCGCTCAACGTGCTGAAAAGAACGCTGTGTGTGGCTGGTCGCGCGTCCGGGTCCGGTCCCGCCCGACGTGGCATCCCACCGTCCTAGGCTGTTCGGCGGGCCCGGGTTCGATCTCGCGCCCTGGCGGTCCAGGGGCCCGGTGTCCCGGCATTCAGGAGGAAACACGTGGGCAGGATCTTCGGCACCGACGGCGTACGCGGCGTGGCCAACGAGGTGTTGACCCCGGAGCTGGCCGTCGCTCTCGGGCGGGCGCTCGTGACGGTCCTGGCCGACGAGGGCGAGAAGCGACCCTCGATCGTGGTGGGACGTGACCCGCGCTGGTCCGGCGAGATGCTCGAGTCGGCGTTGGTGGCCGGGATCACCTCGGCCGGTGGGGATGCCGTGGGTGTCGGGGTGCTGCCGACCCCCGCGGTCGCCTACCTCACCGACCATTCCTCGGCCGCCGCCGGGGCCATGATCTCCGCCTCCCACAACCCCATCGGGGACAACGGGATCAAGTTCTTCGGTCCTGATGGGTACAAGCTCACGGACGCCGAGGAGGACCGGCTCGAGGCACTGGTCGACGAGCAGGCCGGCCGTCGGCCGCGTGGAACCAAGATCGGTCGCCGCCTGACCGACCCGGCGGCGGTCGCGCGCTACATCGAGCACATCGCCGCGACCGCCGACGTCGACCTGTCGGGTCTGCGCGTGGTGGTCGACGGCGCGAACGGTGCCGCGTCGAACGTGGCGCCGCAGGTCTACCGGCAGCTGGGGGCGGAGGTCATCCCCGTCCACTGCAAGCCCGACGGCGCCAACATCAACGAGGCGTGCGGCTCGACCTACCCGCAAGTGGTCTGCGATGCCGTGGTCGCCCACGGTGCGGATGCCGGCATCAGCCACGACGGTGACGCCGACCGGCTCATCGCCTCGACCCACGAGGGCGGCGAGGTCGACGGTGACGTGATCCTCGCGGTCCTGGCCCGGCGCATGCACCACCTCGGGACCTTGAAGCAGGACGCCGTCGCGACCACGGTGATGACCAACCTCGGCTTCAAGCACGCGATGCACGAGCTCGGTATCGAGGTGGTCGAGACCGCGGTCGGCGACCGCTACGTGCTCGAAGCGATGCTCGAGCGGGGCTTGAACCTCGGGGGCGAACAGTCCGGGCACCTCATCGACCTCGACCGCGCCACCACCGGCGACGGCGTGCTCTCGGCGGTGCGGCTGCTGTCGGTCGTGCGCACGACCGGCGCGACCCTCAAGGAACTCAGCCAGATCATGACCCGGCTCCCGCAGGTGCTGGTCAACGTCGCCGGGGTGAACAAGGACGACCTCGGCGACTCGGAGCCGGTCTGGGACGCCGTGCGCCGGGAAGAGCAGCGGCTCGGTAGCGACGGTCGCGTGCTGCTGCGGCCCTCGGGCACGGAGGCGCTGGTGCGCGTGATGGCCGAGGCGACCGAACACGCCGACGCCCAGCAGGCCGTGGACAACATCGCCGACGCCGTGCGCGACCACCTGACCGTCTGACCGGCCGTCACCGGCTGGCGGGTCCGCGCCGCGGGGGCCGTCCATCGGTCGGTGTGGCGGGGCGAGGTGGGCGCGGTCGTCTCCTAGGTTCGGGGCAACCCACCTGCGGAGTCGCGCATGACCATCTCCACGACCACCATCCAGATCGCCGACGACCTCGAGGTCCCGCGCCTCGGCTTCGGCACCTTCCAGCTCACGGACCAGGACGCCTACGACGCCGTCCGGGTCGCGCTCGACGCCGGCTACCGGCACATCGACACGGCCCAGGGCTACGGCAACGAAGCCCAGGTCGGCCAGGCGATCGCCGACAGTGACGTCGACCGCGGCGAGGTGTTCGTGACCACCAAGCTGAAGCCCTCCAACGCCGCCGCCTCCGACGTGCACACCACGACCGGGCACAGCCTGAAGGACCTGGGGCTCGACCACGTGGATCTGCTCCTGCTGCACTGGCCGGCGGAGCACGTCGCACCACTGGAGGAGACCCTCACCGCCATGACCGAGGTGAAGGACGCCGGCAAGACCCGCGCCATCGGGGTCTCGAACTTCCCGTCGGTGATGCTGGCGCGCGCCTTCGACCTCGCACCGATCGTCACCGACCAGGTCGAGCACCACCCGTTCCTGGCGGTGGACCCGATCGAGACCGTCCTGCACGAACGGGGCGGGTTCCTCACCGCCTACTCGCCGCTGGCTCAGGGGGAGGTCGCGGACCACGACACGCTGATGGAGATCGGCGAGGCGCACGGGGTCTCCGCCGCCCAGGTGACGCTGCGCTGGCTGTTGCAGAAGCCGGCGACGGTCGCCATCCCCAAGTCCGGGACCCCGGAGCGGATCCGCTCCAACGCGGAGGTGTTCGACTTCGAGCTGACCGACGACGAGATGGCGCGCATCCGGGGGCTCGACCGCGGACACCGGCTGATCGATCCGGACGGCGGGCCGGCCTGGGACTGATCCGGGCCCCGGCCGCCCGTCGGTGCGCCTCGGGGATACGGACGACCGGCTACCTTCCCGCTCCGTCGTGCTGGGAGGCATGCTGTGGCTAGCAGAGGCGTCGCGCTCGGGGGGCCGTACGCCTTCCTCGGGGAGCTGGCGAAACAGGTCGAGGCGAAGGGTTTCGATGCCGCCTGGGTGGCCGAGACCACCCAGGAATCGATCATCCAGGCCTCGGTCATCGCCCAGGCCACACAGCGCATCGACGTCGGCACCAACATCACGCTGGCGTTCCCGCGCTCGCCGACGATCACCGAGATGCAGGCCTGGGACCTCAACGAACTGACGGGCGACCGGTTCGTGGTCGGGCTCGGCAGCCAGGTCAAGCGCATCATCGAGGAGCGGTTCTCCGCCGAGTTCGACCGGCCCGCGAAACGCATGGCCGAGTACGTCCAGGCCATGCAGACCGTCTGGCGCATGGAACGCGGTGAGGACGTCACCTTCGACGGGGAGATCTACCGCGTGCTGCGCCCGGGCCTCGGCGGCAGAGGTCGCGCCCACGACCGCAAGCTGCCGCGGGTCTACGTCGCGGCGGTCGGTCCGCTGATGACCAAGGCCGCGGCGAGCCACGCCGACGGTCTGCTCGGGCACCCGTTCACCTCGGACCGCTACCTCACCGACGACGTGATCCCCCGGGTCGACGCGGCGCTGGCCGAGGCCGGGCGCGACCGCAGCGAGTTCCGGATCTGCCAGGGCGTGATCCTGTGCATCGCCGACGACCGCGAGGTCGCGATCCGCGATGCCAAACAACAGATCGCCTTCTACGGCACGACCCCCAACTACCAGGGCGTGTTCGACTCCTACGGCGACGGGCAGCTGACCGATCAGCTCCGCGCGGTGTGGAAGGACACCGGCCAGGACATCGACGCGCTGGTCGCCGCCGTGCCCGACGAGGCGGTCGAGCGCTACGCCATCGCGGGCACGCCGGCCGAGGTGCGCGACCGCATCGGCGCGATCGAGGACCACGTCGACCACCTGGTGCTCGGCGGCGCTTGGTACAAGGTGCGGCCCGAACGCATGGCCGAGAACCTGTGGGCGATCCTGGAGACGTTCGGGTCCGCGTGACCGGGGCGCGAGCTGCGCCGCCCCCGAGTCCCGGGACCTCGCGGGGCATGGCTGCGGTGACGGTGTGACCAGTCGACCAAGGACGGTCACGATCGGCCCGACGCTAGGCTCTCGCGACCGTTGCTCCCTGGCAGAAGGCGCGCTCGTGTGCGGCATCATCGGCATCACCGGTAGGGAGGACGCCGTTCAAGGCATCCTCGCCGGTCTGAAGCGGCTCGAGTACCGCGGGTACGACTCCGCGGGCCTGGTGACCAACGACGGCCGGGACCTGCGGGTGACCAAGCGTGCCGGGAAGCTCGAGAACCTCACCCGCGCGCTCGACAGCCAGCCGATGACCACCTCGACGGGCATCGGCCACACCCGGTGGGCCACCCACGGGGCACCCAACGACCGCAACTCCCACCCGCACCTCGACCCCTCGGGGCGCGTCGCGGTGGTGCACAACGGCATCATCGAGAACTACCAGGCGCTGAAGGCCGGCCTCGGTGACGTGCGCTTCGCCTCCGACACCGACACCGAAGTGACCGCCCACCTCGTCGCCCGCGAGTTGGACGCCCAGGACGCCCCCGACCTGCTGTTGGCGGTCCGTCGCGTCGTCGCGCAGCTACGCGGCGCCTACTCGATCTGCTTCGTCGCCGTCGACGATCCCACCACCATCGTGGTCGCCAAGCACGAGGCCCCGCTGATCGTCGCGCACGCCGACGGGGTCGGCTACTGCGCCTCCGACGTCGCGGCGCTGATCGACCACACCCGGGATGTCGCGGCGCTGCTCGACGGCCAGATCGCCCGCATCTCCCCGGAAGGCGTCGAGGTCTTCGACGTCGACGGCAACGAGGCCGAACCCCACCGCTACACCGTGGACTGGGACCTCGACGCGGCCGAGAAGAAGGGCTACGAGCACTTCATGCTCAAGGAGATCCACGAGCAACCCCAGGCCGTCCACGACACGTTGCTCGACCGTCACACCTCCCCGAGCCCGGGCGAGCCGCCGCGCCTGCACCTCGACGAGCTGCGCATCGACGAGCGCGAACTCGCCCGTATCGACAAGGTGTTCATCGTGGCCTGCGGTACCTCGCTGCACGCGGGCATGGTCGGCAAGCTCGCCATCGAGCACTGGGCCGGCATCCCCGTCGACGTCGAGGTGGCCAGCGAGTTCCGTTACCGCGACCCGATCGTGGACCCGCACACGCTGGTGATCGCGCTGAGCCAATCGGGCGAGACCGTCGACACGATCGCGGCGGCCAGCCACGCCCGCGACCAGCGTGCGCCGGTGATCAGCATCGTCAACGTGGTCGGTTCCACCCTGGCCCGCGAGGCCGACGGCGTGATCTACACCCACGCGGGCCCGGAGGTCGCGGTCGCCTCCACCAAGGCGTTCACGACCCAGATCGTCGGCACCCTGCTGCTCGGGCTCTACCTCGCGCAGGTCCGGGGGCGGATGTACGCCACGGAGACCGCCGACATCCTCACCCGGCTGCAGCAGATCCCCGACGCCATCACCCAGGCGCTCAACCTCGACCAAGAGATCCGCGAGCTCGCGCAGCGCTACCACGACGTCGACTACACGATGTTCATCGGTCGCCATGCGGGGCTACCGATCGCGATGGAGGGGGCGCTGAAGCTCAAGGAGATCAGCTACCTCCACGCCGAGGCGTTCCCCGCCGGTGAGATGAAGCACGGTCCGATCGCCCTGATCGAGCCCGGCACCCTGGTGATCGCGCTGGCCCCCGCCGGGCACGTGTTCGCCAAGATGGTCTCCAACATCCAGGAGGTCAAGGCGCGCGGGGCGTCGATCCTGGCGATCGGGACCGACGGCTCGACCGCGGACCTCAAGGAGCACGCCGATCACGTGCTGACGCTGCCGGAACCGCCGCACGAGCTGGCCGGTCCGGTGCTGTCGGTGATCCCGCTGCAGCTGTTCAGCTACCACGTCGCCACCCTGCGCGGCGAGGACGTCGACCAGCCCCGCAACCTCGCCAAGACCGTCACCGTCGAGTAGCGCGGTTGCGGCCGCGGGCGCGGGCTGCGGTCGCGGGTTGCGGTTCCGGCCGCGGTCGATCCCGGACGGGCGGCCTCGCAAGACCCACGGAAACCCCCAGATCCGGGGGTTCCTGCGCTGGTCGGGAGGTGCGGCGCCGGGTTCGGGGTGGCGGGGCCGCGTGTGGTCCCGGGAACCCCCGGATCCGGGGGTTCCCGGCGCTGTGGAGGTGGCCTGGCGCTGCGTAGGTGGCCTGGCGCTGATCGGGAGGCGGCCGGGTGAGGGGCGGCCGGTCGGCCCGGCGGAGCTGGGGCCGAGGCCGGGTGGCGGGGGTGGCCAGCTGGCGCACCACTAGCCTCGGTGCGATGCCGGCCGTGTGAGGAGATCGTGACCGAGACGCTGCAGATCCCCCTGTTGGACGCAGCCTCGGCGCGGGCCGGCGACCAGGCCGCGGTCGCAGCGGGGGACACCTGGGCCGCGCTGATGGACCGTGCGGCTGGGCACCTCGCACGGGGGGTGGTCGCGGCGGGCGGCCGCGGGTACGGCCTGCGGGTGGCGGTACTGGTCGGCAAGGGCAACAACGGTGGGGATGGCTGGGCGGCGGCGCGACGCCTCGAACGTGAGCACGGCGCCCGGGCCTGGGTGATCGCCCCCGACGGTGTGGACGTCGAGGTGTCCGCCGAGACGGAGGCGAACCGGGCAGCGTGGCGCCGCCGGGGCCGGACCTCGGCCGGGACCGATGACCTCGATGCCGCGCTCGCCTGGTGCGAGGTCGCCGTCGACTGTCTGCTCGGCACCGGGGTGTCGGGCGCTCCGCGTGGTCCCGCCGGCGAGGCGGCCGACGCGCTGTTGCGCGCGCACCAGCGCGGCACGATCGTGGTCGCCTGCGACATCCCGTCGGGGGTCGACGGCGACGATGGCAAGGCACCGGACGGGGCGGTCCGTGCCGACGTGACGGTCACGTTCGGTGGGGTCAAGCGTGGCCTGCTGCTGCATCCGGGGGCGGCCCACGCCGGGCGGGTGCTGCTCGGCGGGCTCGGTGAGCGCTACGACCCGTGGACGACCCCGGAGGCCACGACCGCCGACATCGACGCTCCCGACGCCACCGACACCGATACCGCCGACACCGCCGACACCACCACCGACACGGCCGCCGCCGACGCGCCCGACCGGGCACCGAGGTGGGTCGCGCTGACCCCGGCGGGCGCGGCTCCCGGGTCCCTCACGGCCGACGCGGAGAAGCGCTCGCGCGGCGTGGTGCTGGTGGTCGCCGGAGCGGTCGGCACCGGCGGCGCGGCGGCATTGGCCGCCGACGGAGCGCTCCGGGCCGGGGCGGGGTTGGTGACGATCGCGACCCCGGAGCCGGTCCGCATCGAGGTGGCCTCCCGGGCCGACGCCGGGGTGATGGTGCAGGGCGTGACGGCCGACGAGCACGGTGCACTGGCGGCCGACGCGGTGTACGCACTTCCGGAGCTCGCCGGCATCGACGTCGTCGCGGCGGGCCCGGGGCTCGGCCACGGACAGGGCACCGCCGCCGTCGTGGCGCACCTCCGGGCCCATGCCCGCAAGCTGG
>PWLR01000251.1 GCA_003558435.1 Nitriliruptoraceae bacterium
CAACCTCGGCAGCTCACGGATCAGCCAGGCGATCACGACCACCTCCACGAGCCCGACCGCGGCGACGCCGAAGTTGTTGATGAACCGATCGACGACGTCGAGGGTGTTGATGCCGCCGCCCGTGGCGTAGACCACCGACACGAGCGCGGTCCCTCCACCGGCGACCCCGACCGCGGTGCGCCGGCGCAACTCGAACTTCTCCTGCAACGCCGCGATGTAGGTCTGGGTGATCGAGATCAGTGAGGAGATCCCGGCCAGCACCAGTGAGCCGAAGAACAGCACGCCGTACAGCCCGGATGGTCCGGGGAGCTGCGAGATGATCTCCGGGAAGATCACGAACGCCAGTCCGATGCCGTCACGAGCGACCTCGTCGACGCCGATGTCGCGGGTGGTGGCCAGGAATCCGATCGCGGCGAACACCCCGATCCCGGCCAACAGTTCGAACGATGCGTTGGAGAATCCGGCGATGAAGGCGTTGCCGGTCAGGTCCCCGTCCCGGGGCAGGTAGCTCGCGTAGGTGATCATGATCGCGAACCCGATCGACAGCGAGAAGAAGATCTGCCCGTAGGCCGCCACCCATACGGATGCGTCGCCGATCGATGACCAGTCCGGCTCGAACAAGGCCTCCAAGCCGACCGCGGAGCCCTCCAACGTCACCGCCCGGATCACGATGACCAGGAACATCAGCAGCAGCAGGGGGATGAGTACGCGGTTCGCACGTTCGATCCCGCGTCGGATGCCTCCGGAGAGCACGGCGAGTGTGAGGCCCCACACCAGTACGAGCGGGAGCAGGACACCCAGACGCACGCCTCCGAGGGTGCCCGGTTCGGTGACGCCGAGGTAGGACTCGAAGAAGAAGGCTTCCGGGTCCTCGCCCCACTGGGTCCCGACGGAGAACCAGGCGTAGCCGGCGGCCCACGCGATCACGACCGCGTAGTAGCTGGCGATCAGGAAGCAGACGGCGACCTGCCACCACCCGATCCACTCGGCGCGGGGATGCAGCCGCCGCAGGGACAGCGGAGCGCTGCCGCGGAAGCGGTGACCGATCGCATATTCGAGCACCAACAGGGGGATCCCGGCCGTCAGCAGCGCGAACAGGTAGGGCACGAAGAACGCGCCGCCGCCGTTCTCCCATGCGACGTACGGGAACCGCCAGATGTTGCCGAGCCCGACGGCCGAACCGACGGCAGCGAGCAGGAACCCGAGTCGGGTCCCCCACTGTTCACGTGCCGCGTCCACCTGGCGCCACTCCCCGCCCGGACCGGTTGGCCGACGTGCCAGCCTGCGTGTCCGCTCCGGCGCAGTCGAGGCCGACGCTAGTCCGGCCCGTCAACGAGGTGGCCACACGGAAGGGGTCGTTCGGCCACGCCGAACGCTCGCACGGCGCCGTGATGGCCCCCATGCTTCGGCCTCTGCCACCGACCGAGGACACCCGCCGTGCCTTTCCGCCTGCTGGCCATCGACGGTGGCGGTATCCGTGGCCTGATGCCCGCGACGGTCCTGCAGGAACTCGAGCGGGTCGCGGGACGACCGACCCACGAACTGTTCGACCTCGTCGTCGGGACCTCGACCGGTGCGGTGCTCAGCCTGGGACTCCACGTGCCCGGTCCTGACGGTGGCCCGCGCTACTCCGCGGAGGAGCTGCGGACCCTCTATCTCGACGAGGGCCCGAACATCTTCTCGCGGTCGCTGGCCTACCGCGTGCGTAGCGGCAACGGTGTCACCAACGCGAAGTACCCGGCCACCGGGATCGAGGACGTGCTCGAGCGCTACTTCGGTGGGGCGCGGCTGTCCGAGGCGCTCGGCGACGTCGTCGTCACGGCCTACGAGACCGAGCTCCGTGAACCGTTCCTGCTCCGGAGTCGGCGTGCCCGGACGGACGACGAGGCCGACTTCGCGATGCGCGACGCCGCCCGCGCGTCCACCGCGGCGCCGACGTTCTTCTCACCTGCCCTGGTGACGGGTGCGGACGGTTCACCGTGGTCGCTGATCGACGGTGGGGTGTATGCCAACAACCCGGCCATGGTCGGGATCGTCGAGGCGATGGCAGCCTATGGCTCGTTGGATGTGTTGAGCCTCTCGCTCGGGACGGGTGATCTGACCCGACCGTTGCCGCACCGCCGCATCCGTTCGTGGGGGCTGTTGCAGTGGGCGCGACCGCTGATCGATATCGTGTTCGACGGGGTCAGCAGCACCGTGGACTTCCAGGCCGGGCAGCTCGCACGCGTGACCCGCGAGGTGGCCGAGCACGTGCGTTTCGATGCTCGGCTCGATGATGTCAGCGACGACATCGATGACACCAGTCCGGCCAACCTGCGCGCCTTGCAGGCACTCGCCGACGGTCTGGTGGCCGACCGGGCCGGCGACATCGAACGGCTGGCCGAGACCCTCGTGGACGGTGGTTCCTGAACCGGCCCAGGCCGGATGATGCGTGTCACGGTGGGGGACCCGACGCGCTCGCCCTGCGGTTGCGTCCGGGTCGCTAGGAGGCGGTACCGATCATCACCGTCAGCAGGCGTTCCCGGTCGCCCGAGCCGATCACCCCCCGCCCGTGACGCTCCAGTCGCATCATCGGTATGGCATCGCTGGGGCGCGCCAGTCCCGCCAGTACCGCGGCGCCGGACGGGGTCGTCAGCTCGCCGGTCCGGCTCCCGCCCTGGACGGTGAACCCGTGCAGTAGCGCCAGGACAGCCGGGGGCGGGACGGGGAAGCGGCCGTGGGCGATGTGCAGGACCCCACTTCCGAGCGCGACGGGCGAGCAGGTCACCTCGTCGATCTCGAGCAGTTCCAGGGCGACCGCGCCGGCGATCAGGCGTGCCACGGTGTGCGGCCGGCCGAGTTCGTGGAAGCGGACCGCCTCGGGGGCGACGCCGTGGACCGGGGCTTCCGAGCCCGCGAGCGCGTCGGCCACGGCCCGGACCCGGTCGTGCGCCCGCTCACCGAGCCCGGCGGCGGTGATCCGCTCCTGCAACACCGCGACCGTGTCGACCCTCGGCGCGGACGCGTCGGTCTCGAGCCGGATGCGTGTGGCGGTGACCTCTCGCGCGTCGCACCGTTCGGCCACCAGCCGGGCCGCCGCCCCGGAGGCGTCCAGGGCGGCCTGGATCCGGTCGGCCGGTGCTCCGGCATCGACCAGCGCCCCCAGCCACAGTTCGGCGGTGATGCCGTCGTCCTCGCACAGCACATGGGCCAACCTCACGCGACGGTCGCGCCCACGAGGATCCGTCGGGCCAGCAGTGCCGCCCCCAGCCCGTTGTCGATGTTGACCACACCGATACCCGGCGCACACGATGCGAGCAGGCCGTGCATGGCCGTCAAGCCGCCCTGCGCGGCGCCGTAGCCCACGCTGGTGGGTACCGCGATCACCGGCGCGCGCACCAGCCCGGCGACCACCGGCCCGAGTGCCGCTTCCATCCCGGCGACCACGACCACCACCCGTGCCGCGGCCAGGATCTCGCGGACCTCCAGCACCCGGTGCAGCCCGGCGACGCCGACGTCGGCCAGCAACGTCGGTCGATGTCCGAGCGCCCGCAACGTGCAGACACACTCGGCGGCGACACCGAGGTCACTGGTCCCGGCGGTGACCACCACGATGCCGTCGGCCTGTGCCCCGGCCCGCTGCGCCCCGATGACCAGCATCCTGGCGTCGAGGTGGTGGGTCGCGTCCGGGTGGGCGGTCAGCACGGCGTCGACGTGTTCGGGGCCCGCCCGGCTGACGATCACCGGTCGGACGCCACCGCGCATCAGCGCGGTGACGGCCGTCACGGTCTGGTCCGCCGACTTGCCGGCGGCGTAGACGATCTCCGGCTCACCCGTCCTGGCCACGCGATCGACGTCCGCGCGAACGGTCGGCCCCCGCACGCCGTCGCTCTCCTGCACGCTGTCGCTCTCCTGCACGCTGTCGCTCTCCTGCAGGGCGTCGGCGTCTCCTGGCGCGCCGGTGTCGGTCACGACGTGTCCCGCACCGGGTGGGCGAGGTGCCCGGCCAGTAGCGGTAGCGCCTGGCCCGGGCGTGGGGCCCCCAGCCCACCGGGGTCGAGTGTCACCTGGTCGAAGCCGATCTCGCGCAACGTCGCGGTGATCGACACCGCCTGCTCCAGGGCAGCGTCGTGATCCGACGGGTCCAACTCGATCCGGGCCACCTCGCCGTGGTGGCGGACACGGAACGCGCGGAAGCCGAGTTCGAACAGGTGCTGTTCGGCCCGTTCGACCTGTGCGAGCTTGGCGGGGGTGATCTCGTGGCCGGTCGGTATCCGCGAGGCCATGCACGCGAAGGCCGGCTTGTCCCAGACCGGCAGGTCCAACTGGTGGGCCAGCGCCCGCACGCGCGCCTTGTCGAGACCTGCCTCGCGCAACGGCGAGCGAACGCCGAAGCGTTCGGCCGATGCCCGCCCTGGCCGGTGGCCATCCAGGTCGTCGAGAACCTCGCCGTGTACGAGGTGGGCGAGACCGCGCCGGTCGGCGACCGCTCGCATGGCCTCGAACTGGTGGTCCTTGCAGAACATGCACCGGTTGCGGGGATTGGCGGCGTAACGGGGGTCGGCGACCTCGGCCGTGTCCACCACCTCGAGGTCGATGCCGATGCCGTCGGCGATGGCGGCTGCCTCGCCGAGTTCACGCGCCGGCAGCGATGGTGATCTGGCCACCACCGCGACCGCACGCTCACCGAGGACACGATGGCACACGGCGCCGAGCAGGCTCGAGTCCACGCCGCCCGAGAGGCCGACCACCACGCTGCCCAGCTCGGCGATGATCCCTTCGAGGGTCCGCAGCTGGTTCATGAGGCACGCTTTCGGGCCCAGACGTGCTGGCGCCGGCCGTCGGAAGCCGGTTCGAGCAGCTCCCACTTCCGTCGCCAGTCCGCGATCGGGGGACCGTGCAGGCTCGGGGTGTCGCCTCGGTGGGCGGTCTTCATCGCCGACCACCAGTCGGTCCGCTGCTCATCGATCAGCACGGCGATGGCGGCTTCGAGGCGACGTGTCAGAACGGAGGTCGGCTCGTCCACCCGGGGCCGCAGCGGGGTGCCGAAGCTCAAGCTGACCTGCGGCCGGCCTGGTGACGGCCAGGCCTGACCGCGGGGCATGGCCCGCCACGATCCGCGCACGGCGATGGGCACGATCGGGGCACCGGTGTCGAGCGACAGCTTGGCCACCCCGTGCCGGAAGCGTCCGGCGTGACCGTCGTGGGACCGGGTGCCCTCGGGGAAGACGAGCAGGTGGTTGCCCTCCGCGAGCAGATCGCCCGGCAGCTCACGACGATCACCCACGGTGCGGTCGATGGGGACGGCATTGAAGACCAACGCGGTCAGTGACGCCCGCCACCAGGCATCGAAGAAGTAGTCCGACGCGGCGATGGTGATCGTGTCCCTGCGGACCTCGGGCGGCAGCATGCTGAGTATCAACGGGGCGTCGAGGTGCGAGGTGTGGTTGGGCGCCAGGATGAGCGGGGTCGCCGCTGCCTCGCGCACCACCTCGCGGCCCTCGAGCGTGATGTTCAGCTGGGAGTGCAACAGTGGAGCGAGGATGCCCCCCTGCAGGCCGTGGCGGACGACCCTCGCCGGCCGTGACCGCGACCAGGTGGTCGGGAACTGCCAGTTCGTGGGTTCGACGCTGGTGTCCGCGACCCCGGCCGGAGGCAGTGGCCGTCGTCCCCACCGCCCACCGCGGGCCACGGCACGAAACTCCTGTACGAACCCTGGCATCAGTGCACCTCCGCGAGGGTCAACGGCGGTGCGTGCAGGTAGCTGATGGACGGATCGCGTCCGACGGTGTCGCTGGCCATCTCGAGCGCGTCGGTCAGCGTTCCCGCGGCGCGGAAGCCCATGTGCCGTGCGGTCTTCGGGTCGGCACCGACCCAGATGACGTCGCCGAGGTGATCCATGCCATGGGCGCCCCAGTACCACATGTAGAAGGGGTGGACCCCGTGGTAGGCATGTGACGAGCGGTAGAGGTGTACGTACCAGGGATCGGTGGCGTAGCTCTGCTCGTACTTCTGCTCGATGAGCGCCGCGTCGGTGGTGTCGGCCAGTACCTGGTCGAAGAAGTCGATGTAGGACGGGTGGTGGACCGGGTTGAACTCGGGGGTGAGCGGGTGGAACAGGATCATCACCCCTCCGCGGCGCACCAGCGGGCGGTTCTTGTACATGTTGAAGAAGTAGCCGAGTCCCATGCACATCGCCAGGATCGGGTTCATCGTGGAGTTGACGTTGTAGGGGCCGACGTAGGGCACGCCGGTGACCAGCACGTCGGTCTGTCCCTGCACCTCGACCAGTTGCTGACGATGGACACCCGCGAGGGTGCGCTCGTGGACGGCCTCGGTCTCCCCGGCGTGCACGCCGGTCAACTCGAACGGGGCCCGGCTCGCGTGCAACGCCCGCCGCCGCACCTTGGCCGGCATCCGGTCGAGGGCGCGTTTGGTGGTGAACGCCGACGCCTGGTCACGCACCGACCACTCCCATTCGCGCGTGGTGTAGAAGCCCAGCTGCTTGGGGAAGGCGGCGTTGTTCACCGTGGTCTCGACGGTGAAGATGGTGAGGTCCTGCGCGAGCCGGCGCCCCATCCGCTCGGCTGAGCCGTGGAGGGCGGAGTGGCCCGGGTCCATGTAGCTCGTCGAGCGCAACATCGTGCTGACGTTGTGATGCGGTCGCAGGCTGCGGTAGGAGGCCAGACCGACCGGGACCGACTTGTGCCCGCCGTCCATGGTCACGAGGTTGATGTTGACGTAGACCAGCAGGTCGGACTCCGCCGCGCGCCGGTTGATCTCGATGTCCTCGCCGTGCTCGGTCTGGCCGATGAACTTCATGCCCGCGACGTCCTCGGCATCGTGGTTGATGAGGTGATCGGGCCAGAACGAACGGAACACCCGGTCACCGACGATGTGGCGGATCTCCGCCGCGGTCATCCGGCGGTGCAGGGCGTTGGCCGCGATCAGCTCGACATCGTCGACGCCCGCCTGGGCCGCCAGGGTCAGGACCTGTTCGATCACCCGCTGGCGGATGTCGGGCGGCCGCATCGTCGGGAGCGGCAACGAGATGTCATCGAAGGCGATGGTCAGGCGCATCCCGGCGAACAGCAGCTCACGCAGGGGCGGGTGACCGAGGGGGGTCTCCAGAGCGTGGGCGATGGCGGCGTCCGGATCGGGCAACCCGGGTAGGACGTCGGGGGGATAGATGGCTCGGGTCCCGAGGGGGAACGATTCGAACCGCAGCTGTTCACCGTGGTGGACCAGCATCGGTGGGGTGCGTTCGTCGACCTCGACGACAACTCCGGGGCGTGGCACGCGGCCTCCTCATCTGGCGATTGCGGCAGGGGTGTCGGTCGTCGGCGCCCGGGCCGCGCGCTCGGCGGTCAGGTCGAAGGCGACCTTGGCGCTACCGAGGCGGCCGGCGTCGAGGGCGTGGTCGATGGCCTGGCGCCACCGCTGAAGCGGATAGGTGACGACCCCGAGTTCGTCCAGCGGCGCGGACGCGGCCAGCTCCATGGCGAGCTCGAAGCTGCTCGCGTCACGTGCCAGGGGTTCCCGGCCGGAGGCGTAGGCGCCGACGACGTGCAGTTCACGGAACCAGGCGGGGGACAGATCGACCCCGGACGCGGGCATCCCCGCGAGCACGACCCGGCCTCCCGCCCGCACCGAGCGCAGCGCCAGGTCGATCGAGCTGGCGGAGCCCGCGCAGTCGATCGCGACGTCGACCCCGCCGAGCAGGAAGTCGGACCCGAGCTCCGGATGCAGCCGCAACGCGCGGGTGTTGCGCCTGATCGTGCTGGTGGCCTTCTCGGGCGAGGTGACCGTGTCGGCCCCGAACCGCCGGGCGAGCTCGGCCTGCCGAGGATGTTTGGCGGTGACGATGATGCGGCTGGGGGCGGCGAAGGCCTGCAGCGCGAGCACGGTGAGCAGTCCGACGGTGCCGGAGCCGGCGACCAGGACGTCGTCGTCGGTGGACACCTCGGCACGCAGCGCCGCGTGGACCGCACAGGCCAGCGGTTCGATCAGCACGGCGCGCTCGTCGGGCAGCGTGTCGGGTACCGGGTAGAGCTGCGATCGATGGGCGATCAGCTGCTGTGACCAACCCCCGCCGACATCCTGGCAGTACCCGGTCTGCAGTCCGGGGGAGAGGTGGCCGACCGTGATCTGCTGGCAACGGCCCGTGTTCCCCACCGCGCACTCCGGGCACCGCTCCAACCCCCGGGTGGCGCAGCTGAGCACCGGATCGATGACC
>PWLR01000233.1 GCA_003558435.1 Nitriliruptoraceae bacterium
TAATTCATAATCCTGCGCGTTGACAAGCAAAGCAGCAATTGCGAATATTATAACCCCAGTTAGTAGTTTTTTCATGTGTTACTTTTTATGTTTGTATTTAAGCTTCCCCTCTCTATTTATTTTACTTTTCTTCTTCCTTCCACCTTCCAGCTTCGGGCTTCTATATAATCACCCCCCCTGCGTGCCAACATCCTTTGTTCCGAAACAATCTGGATCTTCGACGTGGGCGATGTATGTGGTAAGGTGTAAAGGATCATACTGTAAATCAGCTTCAAAAATCCTGTATTTTTTTGAACTAACCAAATTAAAGTTTAACTATATTATAAAAAAGGATATTGAAAGTAAGAATGATGTATTTAGATTTGATCAAAACTTAAAAATGATGTAGTAGTGATGTAATTATTTAATTGTTTTTTATTCACTAATATTGTTGCTTTGTAATGGCATGATTTTTTTGAAAAAACAATTAACTTTTTGGAAATGAATGATGGTTATTAAATAAAATAGCAACGCATCCTAATATTTTTCTAATATTATTCAAAATCATTTTACCAACTTAAATTATCTGAGCTATGAAAAAACTATTACAATTTTTTGCAACATTTTTGCTATGCGGCGCTTTAAGCTTGAGTGTGGCGGCGCAGGAAAACCTCATCAGAAATGGTGATTTTACGGAGCCCAGGGTAGAACCAGGCTGGGTAAGTATCCATGAGATCGCCAATACAACAGGTGCGGAGTATTGGCATGTGCAGTTCAATCAAGCCCTTACTCAGGATCAGATTGACAATTTAGAAGCAGATGAAACTTATGAGTTGACCTTTTATGCAAAAGCCGGTGATGACAAACAAGTAGCCGTGTTTTTTGGGGAAGACGGTGGCAGTTTTCACAATCTACTGGACCCTGATCAGGAAGATGGCAATGTGATAGACCTTACCACAGAGGAGCAAAGTTTTACGTTTGAGTTTGTAGCGGGAACTTTTGATGCAATGAAGCTTGGTTTTGAGGGCGGTCTAGATGATAATAGCTATTCAATTGGTCATGTTTCTATATTGAAAAAAGTAGAAGAGGGTGAAGATGCCGGTGAAAATATTATTAATAACGGCCATTTTGTACCAGGAGATTTCGAAGACACCTGGTTTGTATGGGTGGCTGACTGGGAAGGTGTCACAGCTTCCGCGCTCATCAATGACTGGTTTTTATGGTATGCTGACTGGGAAGGGATAATTGCTGATCTTACCATAGAAGAAGGATGGGCAAACATTCATGATATAGAAAACACGCCCGGATCGGAATTCTGGCATGTACAATTTAACCAGGAGTTTACCGCCAGTCAGATTGGTGGCATACTACCCGGTGCGAGTTATACTTTAATGTTCGATGCTAAAGCAGAAGCTGATAAACAAATACATGTGTTTTTTGGTGAAGATGGAGGCAGCTTTCACAACTTACTGGACCCTGACTTAGAAGGTGAGGGTGTCATAGATCTTACTGCTGAGGAGCAAAGTTTTTCAATGGAGTTTACAGGTGCAACATTTGATGCAATGAAGCTTGGTTTTGAAGGCGGACTTGATAATAATGGTTATTCAATTTCAAACGTTGAAATTATCCTTGATGAGCTTCCTGCCACGGTTGTAGACATTATTACAGGCAGCCACTTGCACGAAACGCTGGCCACTGCAGTTGTGGCCGCCGACCTGGTTGATGCACTCAGCGGGGAAGGTCCCTTTACTGTATTTGCGCCAACCGATGATGCTTTTGCCGCACTGCCCGATGGCGTGTTAGACGACCTTTTGGATGACCCGGAAGGTGCCCTTACCGACATTTTGCTCTACCATGTGGTAGCAGCTTCTGCACTCTCAACAGACCTGGAAGATGGGCAAGAGATAACCACCATGCTGGGTGAGGATGTGCTGGTTACCATCAACGAAGAGGGTGTATTCATCAACGACGCGCAAGTCGTTGTGGCCGATCTGCTGGCCGAGAACGGTGTCGTACATGTGATAGATGCCGTACTTCTGCCACCTGATGATGATGATGATGATACAAGTATATCCGATCTGGATGCAGCTTCATTCAATGTGTATCCAAACCCGGCTTCTGACAGGTTAAACGTTAAAACCAACAAAGGTGCTGCTATTACCCTCATAAATACAATGGGTAGTGTTGTACATAGCAGAATAGCCGAATCGGATAAGATCAGCCTGGATGTGAGCTCACTGCCAGTGGGTATATACTTCATTAGTGTGGAAAACAAAGGTGAACGCGTAACCCAAAAAATTATCGTGAAATAGCGGGCCTGCTGTTCCAGGACTTACTCAAACCCTAATAAAGTAGGAGGAAAATAAAGTAGTTTTCCTCCTACTTTATTTATTTGCTAGAATATGTACATTGCCATTTGCCGATTACAACATTGTAACTTACCGTTTACAAACATTCATTTACTGCTGGCTAAAGGCGTTTTTGATGGATCAATTTATTATTTGAATCTTCTTGTTATACACATCTTCTTTGATAAATAATTGTAAAAAATAAATACCACTATTGAAGTGGTGAACCGGAATGAGAACTTCACTATTTTTTTCATTGTGCGTGTGAATAATTCTCCCGGTTATATCAATAATATTTACTCTTTTTATCATATCGTCAGCAGAGATGTTTATAACATTGCTGGCAGGGTTTGGAAATATGTTTATATGGGCTGTTTTTGGTTCGTTTACATATACTCCATTCTCTACAGTCACGGTGTAGGAGTTTTCAACCAGGCCGCTTTCTGAAATTACTTTAAATTCTACTGGTTCGCTGAAATCCATTGGTGCATAACTGCCATCCACTCCTGGTCTTGGTCTTATAAGGGCTCTGTCAGAAATGGTAATTATTGGAGTGAGTGCAGTGATATCAGCTATATCAGAAACTGTTGCACTTATGTCAAATGATACGTCATCAAAAACCAAGTCATCCAATACATCATCTTTAAAATCAAAGGATTCGATAAACGCCTCGTCTGAGGTGAAGTTGCTTCCGATAGTAATATCATCAAGGCGTAGCTGAGCTCTTGGGCCATCGTTGCCTGCAATATGGTAATACCTCCAAAGCAACTGAACATACTCTTGATTCATTAATGTTTCGGGGAGTTTTATGGTAGGAAGCACTTTGTTATGACCACTATGTCTGGTTAAATATTGAGACATTTGGTTATAATATATCAAATCACTAAACTCACCTTCCTTACCAATGCGATATTGCAACTGAATGCCGTAAACCCTGTTATTTTGAAGCATTGTTCCACCGGTCCATTTTACATTAACATGATCTGTGCCGGTTGTATTAATTGCCAGTAATGCCCCGCCAAGGTCTCTTCCTCTGCCGGTATTAATAAAAGAAATACCCTCTCCGTTCAAACCATTTATTCTTGAACGTCCGGTATTGTTGTAGGGATACCCAATGGTTTCGCTGTCATTTGCGTGGTAGTCATCATGTTCAATATAATATGGATATAGTAAAGGATGCCTTAAGCCCGGATCGTCAGTATCGGATTGTAAAAACAACATGTTATCGGGATATGTGAGTTCAGGACTGTTCTCATCCCAATAAGAAAATTCATAGTTGTCCTCATTAAGATTGAATGCCTCCGGGTAAACCAACACCCGGAAGTTATGTTCCACATCAGGATTAATATCATCATTGGCGATGATTGTGATTTGTGCATCCCCTTTTTTGAGTGGTGTTAGTTCAATAATATGATCATGGAGGGTTGCTTCAACAAATTCAGGTCGTGAGCTGCTGGCGCTATAGGTTAGCGGTTCTCCTTCGGGGCTTTCAAAAACATCGTGCAGGTCTATAGTAATCTGATCACCTTTTTCAATAGCCTTTTTTAATGATAAAGGACCCACTATTTGAGGGGGCTCAATGATATGATCAAGCCTGCTGCCTTCAAGGCTAATATTATTGAATGTAACCCTGGCGATGTCGTCTGTTACGCTTCCATTTTCTATGAATCTCAACCGTATTTTAAAACCGGAATTGTCGTTGGCTTCTTCAATATCACTAAAATTGATTTCGATGAGGCTGTATTCCTGTTCAAGTCCAAATTCTGTAGTTTCCAGTCCGGAGGCAGTCCAGTGATCGTTTACGGAATAATCCACGATAATCGAGTCTGCTGCTCCTTCATCAATTGCTGCAAATTTAAACACAAGGTTTTCATATCCGTTTGAAGGCAGATGAAAGATTAAGGTGTTTTCGCCTGCATCGCCTGAAAAAGGCTCTCTGATCTGCAATCCCCTCATATTTGCATCCTCATACGCAGTGTTGTCATTTCCTTCGGGGCGGTAATTCAGGGTGGTGGGCATATTTCGTCGCTCCATAGATGCAGTTCGCCAGTCGGGATGGCCCGGATAGAAAGGATATCCGTCCAAAGCCGAGTGAAAATAAACCGTTGCAGGAACTAGTGCATGGTATGTGTTGTCTATTTCTTCAAGCGGTGTGTTATTTTCTAATGACGTGTCGAAAACCCAATAATGCATCAATTCCCGTTCGTAAGATTTTTCGAAATGTGCCGTGAGGCTATGGTCTTCATTGCCAGATATTACAATAATGGTTGAATCAGCATTTGATGAACCTTCCCAGTGAGAAAATGCATATCCGGATGCAGCAATGGCTTCCAGTTCAACAGGAATATCTTTATAGTATTGGCCTGTCCATGGATAGGATGATTCATCTACACCCGGGGTTCCTGGCTCAATTTCTATGGTGTTTATTCTGATATGCCCCTGGCTTTGATCAGGTACATTGAGGCTTACATTGATGAAACCATCCAGATTAAAATAATTACTAATGTGCTCCCATTGATGTCCCGGACGGTGATTTGAAAAATCAGTCATCACATCCACATGCTGTTGCCATTGATTATAAGCATCTGGATAACCCCATCGGGCAAAATGTTCTTCAATTTCCGGAGCCAGCATGTCTTTATGTTCCATGATAATATTTATCATTCTTTCGGGGAGAAAGGCAGTGTTTAATTGATCTGCAAAGCGGGTCAGAAACTGCTGGGTAAACTGTTCGTTTTCCAGAAAACTTCTTAATAAAAAAGTAGACCACGGGGGGTTTGCCCATGTCATTTGATGTTCACTTGTTGCAAACTCGATCGTATTCATTTGATAACTGTCGTATAAGCCAAATCCAAAGTCCACATCAAACATAAGCCAACGCCATCTGCCATCATGCCCGTAAGGTGCATCAGGGGTATATTCTTCCGTTCGGTACCTCCAAAAGTCAATGTTATTGCCTGGCCAATCGGTATTGTTGGAAAAAATCTGGGCTATCTGGTAGTCTATATAGTTTTCCGTATCTATGCGGGTTTGAATATACTGATAGTTTTCATCGTCTTCCAATCCATGTGTTTCAATAAAGTCTATCGTTTCGTTGTAGTGTATATTATTACCTTCTTTAACCGTATTTCTTTGAGTCAGAAGATCAATATTTTCAGGATCAACGCCAAATACGCGGCCAAGAAAATGTTTGTCGTATCTTTCCCTGATGTTTTGAATGCCCCAATATTCGCTGTTCAAAAAAAGCACGGAAGGTGTAAAGGCCTGCGTTGTAAAGTTCATATGTTTCACAATTGCCTGAATAGCTGCATCGCGAAACATCGTGCGTGATGAATGTCCTGGTGCCCAAACATCTGTGGGGAAATCATTTCCGGAGTTTCGTAATATGAGCCGTTTATATTCTGAATGAGGACGGCTGTCAAAAAAAGGATGTTCAAAAAGCGAATTGGAATATTTATTTCTTGCATATAAACGCAGGGATTTCATAGGAAATGAACGCGTTGCACCCCCGTGAATTCTTATTCCAAAATTTTGGTTGAGTTGCTGTTGGTGTTTCTTGTCAAAAAATTCAATGTTGCCAGGGTATTCCCATTCAACGCCACGGCGGTTGAAGTTTCCGGGATATACCCAGCTAAATGAGCTGTTGGGGTTATCAAGACGCCATTGATCGGCATCTTCACCTGGTGTATATATACCGTCATAATAACAAAACAAATGATTTTCCTGTATTCCCACAGAGATCACTGGCAGCTTAAACTGTTCACGATTTTCAGGATTTATAAAATATGTGTTTGCTGAGGGACGGCTTGGAATTTTTCCTTCTTTGTATGCACGTGCTCTAACTATTGTGCCTTTATAAATAGGCTCATCCGGTATATAATATGGTTCATGGATTGTAGAAGAAAAGTTTGCCAGCCTGTTTGGCTCATCAGATCGATCAATAATGTGTATATAATCATTAAATATCTTTGATATAAATTCTTTTTCTTCCAGCTCTCCGAAGGGTTCGTGAGGATGATATGCATAATTGTTTTTATATTCAAAAACTGTTCCTTCAAGATTGTTTATACACGGTTCTGAACCATCAAGTGTGTATACAATAGTTACATTATCCTCCTGATGAAAAAGTTCAAGATCGAATTCTTCGTTATAAAATCCTCCTGCAGTTGAGAACAATGGTGGTGACAATATGCCTGTATAGGATTGTGTTGTATTGCTGCTTCCGGGTGTAGGTTGGTCGAAGTAGTACCATATTCCTGTGCCATCGGGTTTTCTGCCATATGAAATATCAGTTGGAATTGGCGTGGGCGGATGTTCATCAATTCTTGTTGCATTCGGATGGGTTAATATTATTTCTTCCCCCTCGCTGCTGATTCTAAAGTTGGTGTGCAGTTCTTCCTGGTCGCGGAATAACCGGGCGTTTGGAATAGGTTCTTCAATTGTCCCATCAGGCAGTTGCCATCGTACAGCAAGATTATCATCGCCTTCATGTTCTTTCATCAGGGCCTTTATATAATAATAGTTGCCTTCTTCAAGCGTTATGGGGGCTGATTCTTGTTCTGGGTATTTATCCCATTCCCTTGGTTGTGTCCATCCCGGAACACTTGCAATTTCAACTGTGTTGTCAGGGTTTTGGTCACTGCTGAGGTTTAAACTGCCATTGTCATCACTGGCGATCCAAAATATATATTCCCCTGTTTCGGGAGGCTTTATATACCCATGCATACGTTGTCCATAATGATCACCTATATTAACAGGAGCTTCAAAACCGGTAGTGACAATATGCGTTTCACATGGATTGTCAAGATAATCAGGATGATTTGTAAGGTCATTTATGTTAGGACCTTCAATGCCTGTAAATATTTCCCTGATTAACCCATTCACCATGACCTCCTCAGCCTTTCTGTCTTTGCCTGAGGCCCAGACAATAAGGTATTCGCCGGGCTCTATAATTACTGCGGGGAAAACCCATCGGTATGGGTTATCATAATCGTCTGATAACCCATAACCACCAAGGTTTATGGCTTCATTTCCATAGTTATAAAGTTCTATCCAGTCTTCATAATCGCCATCCTCATCAGCGAGTGTGGTGGCATTAGATGCCATAATTTCATTTATTGCGATATCTTGAGAATGAATGACATCAGCATAAAATAATAAGAAGATAAAAATCAGACTATATTTAAAATAGGACATCATGTATAAGTATTTTCGACGTTTTTAATTGCCCCGGGTAGTTCACATAACAAAAATAACTATCTTACCTCCTGATGATTTTATAGTTATAGGTTTTGTAATTGCTTTGCAACCTTAAGATGGCCACACCCTTTGGCGTATTCGCAATATTGATTTTAACCGGGCTATTGCTGCCGGAAATCTTTTCTGAGTAAAGGATTTTTCCGGAAATGGAGTAGATTTCGGCATGATAATTCAAATCCGAAAGATGATCAAAGTGAATAAATAATTCATCACCACTGACCGGGTTTGGATAGATTGATGGCCTTGTATTCATCCCCTGAGAATCCCCTTCGATACCAGTTCCCAATTCAAACTTAAACCAATTTACATTAAATTCAGGCGAAACAACGTATATTCTTAGCTTGTAATGTCCTTTGGGAAGATCAACTGTTTCGGAAATGGTTGTCCACGATTGCCACCCGCCTGTATTGGGGATGCTGAGTTCCGCAATAACCAAATCATCTTGTTCTTCATTCAACTCGTCAATGAGTATGAAACGCAGTACACCATTGGCATTTGTGGATGCAACCCGAACGCTTAGGTTGAATTGTTTTGCTTCATTTACAGCAATAAGGTAATCGGCAAAATCGCCTGTATTGGTATAACCTAAATTGTAGCCTCCACCGGTATCTGAGGTTTCTTCAATGCCAAAACCATACCGGTAATGCCAATCTTCGGCATGTATGGTGGCAGGCAGAGCAGAGCGCCTGGGTAAAGAATTTATGATCTGTAAATCCTCAAATTGCTCAAAAATTTTCCCTGTAGCTGATGCAATAGTTGTACCTGTGTAACTCACAGTAATGTCATCGGTGTATAAAACCGAATGTTCCAGTTCCAAAATCAAGGTCCTGCTATGTGCTTCATCCACAGTAAGCGATACAATAGGTTGAACCTCGTCGTTTACCTTAACCTGGAATTCGCTTCCGGTCTCATCGATGGACTCAGGGTTAATTGGATGATTAACGAACAACCTTACAGATCTTTCATCTTCACCGGTTTCACCGTTTAAGCAATAGAACGTTATATCTTCGATTTCACCGGTTTTGATAAACTCAATACTGCTTATATTAAATGGTGTGTCATCATCAATATGAAAAGACAGGACATGCTCTCCCTCATTTAAAAGAACCCCGGTTATTTCCATATTTTGAAAATTTGTCCATCCGCCTGTTGCGCTAACGGTTTGTTGACTTGTAATAGCCTCATCATTTAATTTCAGATGGAATTTCCCACCACTTTCTTGTGAAGCCACTCTTGGAACAGCAGTATAAGAACCTGACCCCTCAACCTGAATGGTGTATTTCATCCATTCGCCTCTGGCTACATAACCAATATGAAACCCATTGCTGTTTATGGGATCTTCATTGGCTTCGATATCAACGCCATCATTTCGATATGCCCAGCCCGAATTCCATGGCGTAAAATAACCGGTAGATTGCGCGTAATTAGCATAATCAGTATCCCAATAGGCATATCCGATTTTACCCAAATCATAATCAGGCATATACAAGATTCCTGGTAGTGCATGAGGCAAGTTAAATGGTATTATTTCATTTGTATGTGGCTGACGGATTTTGGCATCATGAACACCTTTGTTATAAGAGCAATTCATGCTGTTTGAGTTCAGGGCCAGCTCCATCATTGCCGCAAAAGCTTCATCAACTGTTGGTTGAGGTGCCTGGCCGCGCCAATAGTCCAGTATTTGTTTGTAACCATCTGTAAAAGGGATGGAATAAGGGGCTACAATATTCTCGATTCTTTTCATAGGCCACCACGCCCAGCCTATATCATGGTTTTCAAAAAGGGTTACGGCTTCTGTAAACCAAACATTCGAGTTCTCTCCGGTTTCCCCAAACCATAGAGGAACGTTCTGTTCATCGCGCAGATCTAATACCCATTGTATTGAAGCGGGGTCATCATTCCAATCCCAGTATTTGTGAGGACTATAGACCATATTATCATCCCAGGGAGGTGTTAAGCCTGTGAAATCATTGGCAAACCAGTTGCCTTCAATAAAAATGATATGGTTGTTGTCAACAGCCCTGATGGCAGCAGTAATGTCTTCATATAATTCTCTTAGCATAACATTGCCGGGCAGGTCCCAGTTTGGTTCATTAATTAAATCATAGCCGCCCATCCATGGTTCATCACTGTACCTTTCGGCCAGCTTACCCCATAAAGCGACGGTTTTTATCCGGTTTTCCTCGCTTTCCCATAGTGAAGGTTTGGATGGGTCATAATCACAAATGGCTGCGTTATAGCCTTGTCCGCCCGGAGCAGCATGAAGGTCGAGAATCAGGTACATTTCATTAGCCTCACACCAACTCAGCAAAGAGTCAACCAATTCAAATCCCTTATCCAGCCAGGTTTGCTCTCCCGGCACAGGCTCTTCTTCTATGGGCAAAGTAAAAAGATTATAGTGCAAGGCAGGACGCACACTGTTATAGCCCCAGCTTGCCAGTGAGTCAATATCAGCTTTTGTTACATGATTATCCAACCAGGCATCAAAAAACTGATCTGTTTTCTCTGCTCCCATCAATTCTTCCAGTCTTTCTCTAAACTGCCATTGCGTATCCGCAACATCAGAGGACTGCATCATATAGCCTTCCATAAGCATCCAGCCCCCCAGGCCCATACCTCTTAATATTATCTCATCACCATTGCCGTCCAAGATTTTCTTTCCATCTGTATGAAGAAAACCCTGGCCAAAAGAGGAAGATACAACAATAATGAAGAAGACAATTGCCAGGCATTGTCTGGTGAATATTTTTGAAATGAATTTTACTGTAAACATGATACGCGCTTTAATTAAAAACCTTAGATTTACAATGCAAAACTTTTCAATGAAGACGATCCTCCGGACACACAAAGTGTAACACTACCTTATTTTGTGGTAATTACAAACATAGCACATGGGGGTGAATTGAAAATCAGCGAAGCTAAACCTTTGTGGGAGTAGCCCCTATTTTTTCATCCTTAGAATTTTAGTCGGACACCACTGTTATTTTTTGATTAACATGGATTCTAACTCCTCGAGCGATTTTCCTTTCGTTTCGGGTACAAAACGCCATACGAACAGGAAGGTAATAAACCCGAAAACGGCATAAATAAAATAGGTGTTGCTTGACCCTAAATATTCTATCTGCACCGGGAATAAAGTTGCCACACTAAAACTGACGATAGAATTCCAGAATCCCATGATCGAAATCGCAAGACCTCGCAATTTATTTGGAAATATTTCAGATAGCAGTGTCCACATTACCGGACCAAGCGATACAGCAAATGAAGCCACAAACAGGATAAGGCCAATTAAAACCCAAATGGCATCGATGTTTATGGAGTGTCGTAAAATCAACTCTTTATGGCTATTGTAAGTTTCCTGCCCCACTTTATCAGTTACCAGGCTAAAAAATGTAATTTCATTTTCAAATACCTGGCCTTCTAATTCGGTAAGTTTTGCTATGTTTTGCACATGCTTTTGATCAAAACCACTTTCATGAACTTCTTGCATAAGGGATTCCATCGTGCCGGAATCAATATTATATTGCGCTTTATGGAAAGAACCGCCTACAATAGCCATGGAAATAAATATGCCAATGGCACCAATGTATAATAGCTTTTTTCTTCCAAAGCTGTCTATGAGGAACAAAGCTACAATGGTCATAACTACATTGGTCAGACCGATTATAATAGCCTGCATAAATGCAGAATCTGTAGCTCCACCAGCCATTTCAAAAATCATAGGCGCATAATAGAAAATGGCATTTATTCCGGTTATCTGTTGAAAAAATGCGATACCAAAACCTATTATCAATACCATCTTCATCCTGGAAGAAAACACATCACCCCACCTGGGTTTAGATTTGGTCACTTCTTTTTTCAGGCTGTCTTTGATTTCCTGATATATGATCATGGCTTTTTCTTCGCCATTTACTTTAGCCAGGACATTTTTTGCTTCCTCCTCTTTTCCTTTTTGCATAAGCCATCTGGGGCTGCGTGGTACAAGGAAAAGTAACCCAAAATAGGCAAGTGCAGGCAAGGCTTCAATGCCAAGCATTACGCGCCACTTTAAGTCAATGTCAGCAATAGCTTGCTGAAAATAATAGTTGGAAAAATACGCGATGGAAATACCAATTACTATATTCAGTTGGTTAAATGTTACCAGGGTGCCCCTGAGTTTTTTCGGTGCTATTTCGGCAATATACATTGGCGCAACCAGTATGGCAATACCAACACCAAAACCACCCAAAATACGTGCAATTAAAAATGAAATAATATCAAAAGAAACGGCTGTGCCTATAGCACTCACGGCAAACAGAACGGCCGTTAATATTAAGGCTTTTTTCCGTCCGAAATAATCTGCAATCCGCCCGGCACTAATATTACCCACAATTGCTCCCAGGATAACTGCACTTACAGAAAACCCAAAAAGCACTGAGCCCGTATCTAATCCAAAAGTATGCCTGTAAAACGGAGCAGCACCGGATATAACTGCACTGTCAAAACCGAGCAAAAATCCTCCTAAGGCAACTATCAATGATATTAATATCGAATACGTTTTCCTTCCCATGATGAACTTATATTAACGTTATAAAATGTTAAACTCTGCTTTTAAACCACTTTGTGAATCAGGACCTACCCAAAGGTGATAATCGCCCGGTTCAACCACATATTCCATGTCAGGGTTGTGAAAACCAATATCTTGTAAATCCAGGTCAATAACAACTTCTGTTTCCTGACCGGGGTCAAGTTCTACCTTTTCAAAAGCCCTTAATTCTCTAACGGGCCTCGTACGGCTTCCAAACAATTGTCTTGTATACAACTGGACTACTTCCTTGGCCTTATGTTCTCCTGTATTTTTCAGGGTAACACTCACCTGAAGAATTTCGTCAGCTTCAAGTGCTGTTTTTGATAGTTGAAGATTATCATATTCAAACGTTGTATAACTAAGGCCATATCCAAATGGATACATTGGTTCAAAGCCATAATCCAGATAGTGAGAGGTATTACCTATTGAAAGTTGGGGGGCTTCCGGGGGAATTTCATCATATCTTTCCCAGGTTTCATCTGATGCTGGTTTTCCGGTATTTTTATGATTATAATACATAGGGATGGTACCAACGTGTCGGGGAAAAGTGACCGGCAGTTTTCCTGAAGGAGATTCATCCCCGAAAATTAATTCGGTTACAGCAGGCCCTGCCATGGTACCCGGGTGCCATGCATATAAAACGGCATCCATGTATGGTTGTACCTTCTCAAAAGTAACTGGTCTTCCTGCCATTATGATTGTGGCTACAGGCGTATTCGCAGAGGCTATTAATTCGATCAGCTCTTCCTGGGCCCCTGGCAGATCAATATTTGCGAGACAATGAGATTCGCCGGATAAGATGGATTCTTCTCCTAAAAATAACAATACCACATCTGCACGGCGCACATCGCGCATTATACCGGAGCGGTTCATAATTTCAGTGGAGCGGCTAATTTCCAGTGCAGGATGATATAACAATTCAATTTCATTCTTTTCCGCTCTTTCTCTCAAGGATTGTAAGGGCGTAATGGCATCTTCTTTGCGTCCGTCAAAAACCCATGTACCGAGTTGATCATGCGGGGCATCGGCAAGCGGACCAATTAAAGCAATCGTTTGAATCGCATCATCCAATGGCAGCACATTGTCGTTCTTCAACAACACATGACTTTCAATGGCCAGTTGCTTGGCATCTTCCAGATGCTTCTTATCAAGTAGTTCGGGGAATTCATTGTTTATATGTGCATAAGGATCATCAAAAAGGCCAAGATCAAACTTCATTTTTAAAATTCTCCTCACTGCATCATCAATTTGCTGTTCATTGATTCTACCTTCCCGGACCAGCTGGGGCAAATACGCTTCATAAGCAGTGCTGGCCATTTCCATATCAAGAGAAGCCTGCATGGCTTTATACGCCGCTTCTTTTTCATTGGGTGTATAACCATGAACAACCATTTGAATGACAGACTCCCAGTCACTAAGCACAACTCCCTCATAACCCCATTCTTTACGAAGCAAGTCGTTAAGCAATGCTTTATCACCGGAAGCCGGGATACCATTAACTTCATTGAAGGCGGTCATAATACTTGCTGCCCCTGCATCAATGGCCATTTTAAATGGCGGCAGGATAATGTCGTGCAGTTCATTTTCAGGAATGCTGACGGTGTTATAATCACGTCCGCCCTCTGCCCATCCGTAACCTGAATAATGCTTGGGGCAGGAGGCAATTGTGGTAGGATCTGAAAGGTTTTCCCCTTGAAATCCTCTGATAACAGCGGCTCCAAAAATACCATTCATAAGGTGATCTTCGCCAAAGCTTTCTGCTATTCTTCCCCAGCGCGGATCACGTGTAACATCAATCATGGGCGCAAAACTCCAGTTAATGCCTTGTGATGCAGCTTCAAGAGCAGCATTTCTGGCACCTAACTCGACAAGATCAACGTTCCAGCTGGCTGCCTGTCCCAAAGGAATTGGGGCAATGGTTCTGAAGCCATGAATAACATCACGTCCAATCAGCAGTGGAATGCCATGGTTGCTTTCTTCAACAGCGATCTTTTGCAATTGATATACTCGTTCAGGGTTGGGTTCATTTAGAACCGACCCAACTTTTCCCTGGCTTATAAGTTCATCAAGTTGCGCATGATCACCATTTTTCTGCATAAGCTGACCTACTTTTTCTTCTAAGGTCATTTGGCTGATCAATTGCTCAATCATCCTTTCAATTTCATTATTATCTCCCTCATGGTCACATGAGAATAGGAACATTGAAAATAAAACGATATGTAACTTCACAAAAAATCTGACAATCATAGGACCGGTTATTTATTGTTTATAATGTGATTGCTTCTTGGAATAAAAGAGAATGTTTTCGTGTGATGAGCCATAACGGCATGAGAAATACCTTTTAGCCAAAGATTATAAAAACCAGTTATTTCGCAAAAGAAATAACTGGTTTTTATCATGCACTTAATAAACTGAATGCGTCAATATGAATACTTCCCGGCGTCTTCTCATATATCTTCTCCAACAGTCAGGAACAGCATTCATAACATTGGTGGATGTTACTATTTCCAATTTATAAATGCATGATTAATCATCATGCTCATATCCTGCCCTGATGAATTTATAATACCATGCTAGTCCTTCATAAGCATCAATAGTACGCAACCATAATTGATCCTCAGTAAGCAGGGTGATTTCATATCTATTATTGGTCGCTCCCACATCGAAGATGGGGAAGATTGGCTTATCTTCCGATGGTGTTAGTTCCAGGAACCAGGTATCGTTTTCTTCAACAACACTCCAGGTTGCTTCGGGTGGATCAAAATCAACAACATAGTCAGTATCATCTTCGTACGCGTTAGAATATGCAGGGTCATCAGCTCTGTAGTCTTTCACATAACTCTGACCATGATTTTCATATATAAATTGAAAACCATCCAATTTAAAGGTCATCCGGTCTGGATATAAAATGCCCACTCCAGCTTTATCAAGCGGTTGTGCTTGCCACCAAACAGGTTCATCTGTATCGGGAGGGCCAACGCCTATGTGACCAACAGACATGCTGTCCATTGCCCAGGTTTGTCCTTCTTCAAAATTATCAAGGCCTCCGCCTAACATCAGGATTAATTCATTATCAAAAAGATCGGGATCAATTTCTTCCTGTATAAATGAATCTGTAATAGTTGTAGCACCCCCTTTCGTGGCCAGTGTCATTTCGACTGTATATGTATCCGGAAGAGGGAACCTTCGGGATACTATTTCCCCTGTTTGCCTTACACCTCCGATATTCCAGCTTGTAACGCCAGCGATTCCGGACGTATTTTCAAATATATATCTAAATTCATCATCAGGGTCCTGGGAAATTTCAAATGAAAGTTGTTCCGGGGGAACGGGTTGACCAATATCACCCCAGTCTTCTTCATATGGATCGCAAGATGTTAAAAATAGCGCTGTAATTATCAGCATAACACCTGCTGTTTTTAATTTTAATGTGTTTTTCATTTTTGTTATGTGTTTTTGTTAAACAACAAAATGTTTTATTATTAATAACCAGGATTTTGCTCAAGCCTGAATTCTCCGGATGTTTGAAGAATTTCAGATTCGGGAATTGGCAAATACCTCATATAATCTTCCCATGCAGTTGTTCTGCCCTGGTCAATCATATCAGCAGGAAACAACTCATCGGTATCACCCCAGCGAACAACATCCCAAAAACGCATGCCTTCACCTATAAACTCACGCCTGCGTTCCAGTTTTATATTTTCTTCCGTGGCAGGGATCGAACCAAGACCGGCACGTGCTCTGATCTGATCCAGGGCATCTTGTGCGTCAATGCCACCTGCACTTTGACCATGCATTACAATAAGCTCAGCTGCGTTAAGTAATGTTTCGGCGTAGCGGGATAATCTTAGATTATTCTCAAAGTTGAGATCTTCTGTAAAAGGTGCATCAGCATAATTATCACGTGCTGCATACTTTGCCATGAAATAGCCGGTATCTTGAAAACGCGGTGTATACGCACCTTCTTCAAAATGATTTATAGATCCGGCAAGACGTTCATCACCAGATTCAAATATATTAGCAGTTTCTTCCCTGACAGGGCCAAAGCCCCATCCTCCAACAAACTCATCATTTCCGCTTAACAGGTCAGCCCCACTTAACTCTGCAGGAGAAATAAACCTGGGCAGGTTGGTACCATAACCGGTCCATGCTGCACCCCAATCTCTGCCCTCAGGGTAGTGGTTCACTTCAAAAATAGATTCATGTCCAAACTCTCCTTCGCGCGTCCATATTTCTGCAAAATCATCTACCAAACCGAATTCCTGGCTGTTGATGATTTCAGCCATATCATCCATCACTTCACCATACCTGCCAGTGTCATTCTGGTACATAACAACACGCGCTTTAAGCATTTTTGCCGCAGCCTGGGTAGCTTTTCCGTGGTCTGCAGGAGAATTTCTCATGGGCAGTGCTCCGGAGTTAATTACATCATCCAGGTCAGCGATTATTTTTTCATATACTTCATCAGCATCAAGCTGGGGCGCCATATAGGGTTCCTGGTCAACAAAATCTTCATAATATGGGATATTCCCCCAGAATTTCCATAACCAATGTGTGTAATATGCCTTAAGAAAAGTAGCCTCTGCTTTCATTCCTTCCAGTACGGACTCTTCAACACCTACAGCATTTTCACATGCCTGAATGGCGTTTATGCAACGCGCAAGACCACTGTAATAAATATTCCACAAACCTGCAGGAAGTTCCGTAGGAGTGGGCTGAAGTTGCCACAGGCGATATAATTGCATCTGGTCGCCGGCATCAGCTCCACCTTTGTAGATATCATCCGAGCGCAGATCACTCATCAATACAATACTGTTAAAATTAAAGTCAGCATAGCTATCAAATAATAAGATTTGATACGCTGCGGCCAAATTTGCCCTTATGGCTCCTTCGGTTGCTTCACCACCGGCTGCCTGAGATTCGGTGGGTTTGGCAGTAAGAAAATCTTCATCGCAACCTGTTAAGGCAACTGATGTTGCGATTAGGAAGACAAATACTAATGATAGATTAATATACTTTTTCATAGCTTCTTTTTGTTTTTTTGTGTTACAATGATATACTGACACCCAAGGATATGGTTCTGGCCTGAGGATAAACTCCTCTGTCTATACCCAGGGTAGTTATACCACCTGAAGCAACTTCAGGCTCAAAACCGTCATATGCGGTAAACGTTAAAAGGTTTTCTGCCATTAAATAAATATGTACTCTATTTATAGCAGCCCTTTGTACGATATGTTCGGGCAAGGTATAACCAATTTGCATGTTTCTCAATCTTACAAACGAACCGTCTTTGATATAAAAGTCAGAAGATCTGTAGTTGCGATTGGGATTTTCTCTGGTCACTCTGGGAATCTCATCTGAAGTGCCTTCTCCAATCCAGCGATCAAGAACCCATGAAGGACGGTTCATAGCAGGAATATCGCCTCTTTGAGCCAAGTCGAAGATATCATTACCATAAGTTCCCTGGAAAAAAGCATAAAAATCAAAATTTCTCCACTGAACGTTCATTCTCAATCCGAATGTCCAATCGGGCATCGCTTTACCGATTTTTGTCCTGTCATTTCCATCAATAGATCCATCACCATTTAAATCTACATAACGAAAATCACCCGGCCTGGCATTCTCTCCAAATTGAGCATTGTACTCATCAGCTTCTTCCTGGGTTTGAAGAATACCATCAGTCACATATCCGTAGAAGAAAGGGAAAGGCATACCATTCTGGCCTTTTACAAAATCTCCGATACCAGCAGCACCGGCATCCTGGAAAATTGCTTCACCTTCTGCATTACCCATGTCGACAAGCTCGTTTTCCAGATAAGTTGCATTGGCAGAAATATTATATGAAAAATCTCCTGCATCTCCCCTGTAACCTAAAGCGAATTCAAATCCACTGTTTAGCATCTCTCCGGTATTTCCTAAAGGAGCCTGAAAACCAACATATGCCGGAATAGGCTGTTCCATTAACATGCCATCGGTCTCTTTTCGGAAATAATCCATCTCGAAGGATAAGGCACCCCTAAAAAATAATGCCTCCAGCCCAATGTCAATTTGTTCTGACTCTTCCCATCTCAAATGAGGATTAGGAATTCGTGCCGGACTTGCTCCATATTGCATGGTCATAAGGTCGCCTGAACCAAAGTAGTAATTCTGGTTACCAGCCATTAAACTGGTATATCCAAACATTTCTATTTGATGGTTACCATTTCTGCCCCAGCTACCACGCAATTTAATATTTTCGAGCCAATCGGGCCGGTCCGCCATGAAATCTTCTTCGGTAATTGCCCAACCTACAGAAAATGAAGGAAACAGCGCCCATTTGTTTTCAGGGCCGAAAGTTGACGCTCCGTCCCGGCGAATAGTTGCCTGGAACATGTATTTCCATTCATAATTATAATTTATACGTCCAAAATAAGACGCAAGAGTTTGTGCGTCAAATCCACCGGTGCCTCCGTATACCGTTTGATCATCGGGGTCGGCTATACCATAATTGATAACAGCTTTATCCGGATCTCTCTCTAAAAGGTCGAAGTTGGAGCCCCCAACGTTTCTGAAAGTATATTTTTCGGCAGATTGACCCAGCATGAATGTAAACTGGTGTGCATCATCAAATAATCTATCATAGGTTAACACGTTTTCAACTTGCCATTTAAAACCGCGATTCTGATTGGAGTGCACATCGCTTCGTGTATTCCATCCACCCTGAACAGCAGTGAAGTACTCATAAGCGTAAGCATCCCAACCCCAGAAAGCAAGGTCAACACCATAGCTTGATCTGAAAGTTAACCCTTCATACAGTTCAAGTTCACCAAACATATTGCTTATAATCTTGTCTTCATTGGTTTGGTTTCCGTTAGGCGCATAGAGCATGGCAACAGGGTTGGAGATTTCCTGAAAGCCTCCGGGAGGTATAGAAAACAGATTCCCCTCATCATCTCTGACGGCAGTGGGATACCTGTCCATTATATCCTGTTCTGTTTCTTCATCCTGAACGTAAACAGGAATAGTAGGGTTGAACGCAAGCGCACTACCCAGGATTGATCCATATTCGGTATTTGTTTCAATACCTGATGACAATGCTCTGGTATAACCGGCATTAATACCAACAGTCAATCTGTTTAAAAAATCTCTGTCTGCTCTGAAAACATCATACCTGTTATTCAATCGCACATTGTAACGCTCATAGTTTGATTTGCCAACATCCCCGGCAACAATTCCTTCCTGATTATAATAGCCGAAGGACATGAAATAGGTTCCTCTCTCCGTTCCACCTGATATATTAATCTGATGATTTTGTACCGGAGCATTGTAATTAAACGTTTCATCCTGCCAGTCGGTTCCTTCACCAGCATTGGCAATTTCTTCCTGAGTATAACGAGGCGCATTGCCATCATTCAACTCCATTTCGTTCATAATTACCATGTATTCAGTAGCATTCAACACACTTCTTTTTCTCCATGGGTTTTGATAACCAAAAGAAAAGTCATATTCAACTTTCATTTCTCCTTCTACTCCTGATTTTGTAGTAATTAAAATCACCCCATTGGCCGCGCGTGCACCGTAAACAGCGGCAGAAGCAGCGTCTTTCAATACCTGAATAGACTCAATGTCAGCAGGGTTCAGGTTACTTAAACCGCCTTCAAGAGCCATACCATCAACAATATAAAGTGGATCACCAAAGTTAATGGTGCCAATACCACGTACATTTACCTGGGAGTCGCTTCCAGGTTGTCCTGAACTTTGAGTAATTGAAACTCCAGAAGCTTGTCCTCTTAAAACATCTTCTACACGTGTGGACCTGATTCTTTCAATATCCTCAGATGACACGCTGCTGATGGCTGCTGTAACAACACTTTTTGGCTGGGCACCATAACCGATTACCACCATCTCTTCAAGTTCTACCACTCCGGACTCCAATGCTACATTGATAACTGTGCGACCTTCAACAGGTACCTCTTCAGTCATCATACCTACAAATGAAAATACGAGCACAGCATCCTCTGGAACATTCCGGAGTTCATAATCACCCTGACTATCTGTGATTGTTCCCAGAGTAGTGCCCTGTATGGTTACTGTTACACCAGGAAGTGTAGTTCCGTCAGAGGCATCTGTAACAGTACCCCTGACTGTGATTGCCGCCTGCCCCATAGCTTGTGTTCCAAGCATCGTGAGCAGCATGAATCCTAAAAAAACAATTTTCTTCATTTTGAGTTGATTTGATTTGTAAATAAAGTGGTATTTTAATTTTGAAGTTAAATTAAATTAAAAAAGTGTTAATAATTCTTTAATTCTTCACAAAGATATGTATTAAACAAAGACAGTTATTGTAATAAAATACATCATGAATACATCATAAAGATATTACAAATACATCATGCAACATATGCATACCTTATGAAAATTACATACGAAGTTTGTATTCTTCATCTTTATGAATCTCCAACTGAAGAATTTTTCGCGTATATTTGTCATTATGATGCATAAAAAAAAAACATTCTTTTTATTGCTATTTTGTCTCTATTCATGGAACGCACCCGGGCAAATTAAGGATGTTGGCATTCCTTCCGTTGTGAATTACTCACGTATTTCAAGCAGTTCGGGTACCCAAAACTGGGATATTACCCAAAGCGAGACTGGTTTTATTTATTTTGGCAATAACGATGGTGTATTGGAATACGACGGCACCCGCTGGAACATCTATCCTTTACCTAATGCATCTGTTGTCAGATCGGTTCATGCCGTGGGGGATACCATATATGCCGGCGCATTTGAAGATTTTGGATATCTGGCACCTGATGACAACGGCTTATTGATCTGGCACTCTCTTGCATACCTCGTTCCTGAGAAATATTCACGGTTTGGTGACATCTGGCATATATTTTCCACCCGGGAAAGCATCCTGTTTCAGTCGTATGATTATGTATTTATCTATGAAGATAATGAGATCCGTGTGATCGAGCCGCCAAGTGCTTTGAGTATTATGCACGATGCCAGAGACAGGTTGTATGTTGCCGATAGTGAGCATGGTTTTTTGACTCTTGAAGATGATACCTTCAGGCTGCTTAGCGATCATCCAGTTTTTTTTCGGAATGAGGTGCGCTTTGTATTACCTCACAAAAACGATCATTTGCTGATTGGAACATCCAACAAAGGTGTATTTTTGTGGAATGGGCAACATATGAAGCCCTGGGATACTCCTGTGAACACGCTGCTGGCAGAGGATAATCTGTATTCCGGAATCAGGCTGTCGCATGGCGATTATGTATTTGGTACCATTCGCGATGGTTTGTACCTGGCCGATGAGAATGGTGAAATCCTTCAGCATATGAACCGTTTCAGGGGATTACAGAACAATACGGTGCTCAGTCTTTTTGAAGACAGCCGCAAAAACCTGTGGCTGGGACTCGATAATGGCATCGATTATATTGAAACGAGCTCTCCTCTGACATTTTTGAATTATAACTACCATATTGAAAGTACCTATTCCAGTATCGTAAACAATGACCTGTTGTACATTGGTACAAACCAGGGTTTATATGCAGGCAGGATAGACGAGTTGAGAAATCCCATGCAAATTGGCGAAATATTTACTCTTTTAGAGGGTACAGAGGAGCAAGTGTGGAATCTGGAAATGATTAACGACAAGCTCTTTTGCGGGCACAGCTTTGGTGCCTTTCAAATAGAAGGCATGCAGGCAAATAAAATATCAGATATCCGGGGCTATTGGTCATTCCTGCAGCCACCCGGGGTGCAGGACACCCTCATAGCCGGTACATATAACGGTCTTGTGCGATTTGTAAAAAGCGAGGGCAGCTGGTTGTTTGATAAAGTGGTTGAGGGTTTTGAAGAATCAGCCAGGGGATTGTATATGGATTCATATAATAACTTATGGACAGCTCACGGATATCGCGGACTCTATAAATTGCAGCTCAGTGCTGATTTTGGCGAAACTGAACAGGTACGTTTCTTTTATGGTGAAAAGGGCCTGCCTGCTGCTTTACCATACAACATTCAGACTATTGACAACAATATGTATATCAGTACGGTGGATGGGATATACATTTACGATTATTTTACCGGTGCTTTTTCAGACCAAAACTGGTTAAACGATCTGTTTGATGGAAAAACCATGGTTGAGAAGATAAAGCAGGATGATAATGGTAACCTGTGGTATTTTACCAATGAATATCTGGGCGTTATGCGTTTACTTGAAGATGGATCTTACCGGGATATCGTTTCCCCGTTTTTTGGCCTTACAGATTACCTGATACCTGCATTTAACAGTATCCTCATCCATGACAGGCAGCATATTTTTATCGGTTCACAAAAAGGTCTTATACATTACGACCCTAATATAATAAAAGATTATAGTTCTACAGAAGATGTGGTTTTCCAGGAAGTTGCATTTTATGGCAAAAGGGATCCGGTTTCTTTTCACTACTTTCACGATCAGCTATCCGGTTCGCCCAAAAATGAACTGCGCATGCCTTTTGGGCTCAACTCTGTAATGTTCAGATTCACCTTCCCGGCTTTTGAAGATCCTGAGAAACTTAGTTTTTCTTACCGATTAAAAGGCCTTGAGGAAAAATGGTCAGCATGGAACACCCTCAACATAAAAGAATATACCAATCTCAGAGAGGGCGATTATATCTTTGAGATCAAAGCAAGGAACGCTTTTGGCGTCGAAAGCGAAGTTAAAGCGTTTCATTTTGCTGTTGCGCCCCCGTTTTATCGTTCAATACTGGCTCATGTGATATACTCCCTGCTCATTTTGCTGCTCATCGCCATAAACTTTTATTATATCAGAAGACGGATTTTGCGCATTCGTATACGTGAAAAATTACGTCATGAGAAAAGACTTGCACGGCGCGAGCAAATATTCCAGGAAAAAAGTGCACTCAGTGAGAAAGAAATCATGAATCTGCGCAATGAAAGCCTGCAAAGTGAAATGCGCCACAAAAACCAGGAGCTGGCCAATGCCACTCTTCACCTGATACAGAAGAACAAAATGCTCACAAAGCTTAAAGATGAATTAAATAAGGTGCTTCAGGCCATGCCATCGGATAATCCCGAAAAACACGGTATCATGAAATTACGCAAGGCCATTATCAGAGATTTGCGCAATGAACAGAACTGGGAATTGTTCAACAGTTATTTTGACGAAGTGCACCAGGATTTCATGAACAGGTTAAAATCAAAATATAAAGACCTTACCTCAAAAGAGTTGCGACTTTGCGCCTATCTTCGCATGAACCTCTCCACAAAAGAAATTGCCCCTTTAATGAACATCTCCATACGCGGGGTGGAAATAAGCCGGTATCGACTTCGGAAAAAGCTCGGACTGGATCACTATGAAAACCTGGCTGATTTTATTATATCATTTTGACCGACTTTTGACATTTCGACATTTTGACAAATATTAATAAAATAAGTCACGATGATGTAATTATGATGTAGTGTTAATTTGTCAGGGATAAAGTACTGCTGTATATAATTATTTTTCTAAGGCTTTATTCCTGTGTATTTTTGAAAAGTTTTAGATTTGTTAAATAACGTTTAAAAAACAGGATGACCAAAAAAACTATACTGTTTTTATCGCTTGAAGAACTCGGGGAGCAATTAATTAAAGAATGATAAATGTTGAGGTCATAACAAACACTCATCATTCTAAAAATAACATGGTAAAAAATTAAAAAATCCAGACATATCATGAAAAGTATTCACATCATCATCGTGGCGATTGGCGCAGCCTTTTTATTAGCATGTAATCCGGCGCAGGAATCCAGTGAATCCGGCAGTAAGTATTTGTCCGAAGGTCCGTCGCATGTGGAAATGCGTGAGACTGAAGGCAGGTACCGGCTTTTTGTCAATGGGGAGGAATTTTATGTACGGGGTGCCGGTTGCGAATTCGGACCTTGTCACCTGGTGGCAGCCCATGGAGGCAACTCATTCCGTACCTGGCGCACCGACAACAGCCAGCAATCTGGTCTTGAAGTGTTGGACGAGGCCCATGCAAATGGCTTGATGGTCATGATGGGGCTGGATGTGGCGCGCGAGCGGCACGGATTTGATTATGATGATGAGGAAGCGGTGGCGGCTCAACTCGAACAATTTCGCCAGGAAGTCAAAGAGCTGAAAGACCATCCGGCTTTATTAGGGTGGGGTATCGGAAATGAGCTCAACCTGCGTTATACGAACAAAAAGGTATGGGATGCAGTAAACGACATTGCCCGCATGATCAATGAAGTTGACGGCAACCACGTAACCACCACGATGCTTGCTGGGATTGGCCCGGATGAAGTGGCCTACATCACAGAAAATTGTCCGGACCTGGACTTCCTTTCCATCCAGTTTTATGGGGACATCGTCAATTTGCCCCAGCGGTTGAAAGAGGCCAATTACGATGGCCCTTACCTGGTCACCGAATGGGGTGCCACCGGACACTGGGAAGTCCCTCAGACCGAATGGGGCTCCCCTATCGAACAGACCTCTACTGAGAAAGCGGAAGCCATCAAAACGCGTTACCAGGAGATCATTCTCGGTGATGAAGAGAACTGCATGGGCTCCTATGTCTTTCTCTGGGGTCAGAAGCAGGAGCGGACACCTTCCTGGTATGGTTTATTTACCGAGGATGGCGAAAAAACGGAGGCCATCAATGTGATGGAGTACGTGTGGACGGGTGAATGGCCAGAGCACCAGGCACCAAAGGTCCATGACTTCACCATAGACGGAAAGGGTGGTCGTTACGACAATGTATACCTTGCTGCAGGAGAGGAATACCGCGCTCATTTTGATGCGGAACATCCGGAAAAGCTTTCCCTTTCTGTAAGGGCAGAGATCATGCCTGAGCCTGAAGAGCTCAGCGACGGAGGAGATTATGAGCCCAGGCCGGAATCCATAGAGGGATTGATCCTGTCAGCCAACAATTCAGGCATAAGCTTTGAGGCACCCGGGGACGCAGGTGCGTATCGCATCTTTTTGTATCTCACCGACGACCACAACCATGCTGCCACGGTTAACATCCCCTTTTACGTGAAATAACCATTCTATGAGGTTCTGGCACATATTGTTTTTCTTTATGTTTGTGTTTTTGGTTGGAAGCTGTTCTCAGCCTGCTTCGGAAGTTTCGGATGATCCTTACTTCCGGCAGGCTGACAGCTTGTTGCAGCTGCTTACGCTTGAAGAGAAAGCAGGTCAGATGACCAACATAGGCCTCACAGCCATTACGCAAGGCCCCTTTTGGAACGAATTTGACACGTTGTTGCTGGACACGGCAAAGATGAAAGATCTGTTGATCAATCACCACGTGGGATCCATCCAGAACAAGGGGATATATCCTCCCTGCAGGGAAGAATGGCACCGCATCATAAAAAACGTGCAACAATTTGTGATGGAACACTCACGGCACCAGATTCCCGTGCTATTTGGCATGGATGCCGTGCACGGAGCGCATTACACGGCTGGATCGACGCTTTTCCACCACCAGATTGGTTTGGCGGCAAGCTGGAACCCGGAATATGCCAGGATTGTGGGTGAAATTACAGCTTATGAGATGCGTGCATCATCGCAGCCCTGGAATTTTGCCCCCGTCCTGGATGTGACGAGGCAGCCGCTCTGGGGAAGGGGGTTCGAAACTTTCGGAGAAGACACCCACATGCACAACGTGATGGGCCGGGCCTTCATTAAAGGCCAGCAAGGGAGCTCCCTGAGCGACACCACGAGCGTGGCGACCTGCATAAAACATTTCGTCGGTTATGGAACACCTTTCTCCGGCAAAGACCGCTCGCCAGCCCTCATACCCGAACACTACCTGCGACAATATTATATCGAACCCTTCCGGCACGCCATTGATGCCGGAGCCATCACGGCCATGCTCAATTCCGGCACTGTAAACGGCATTCCGGGTCATGCTGACCATTACCTGATCACGGATGTCCTTAAGGGAGAACTCGGGTTAAAGGGTTTTGTCATTTCCGACTGGGAGGATGTCGGACGGCTGGCAAGCGTGCACCGGGTGGCCAGCGACGCCAGGGATGCCGCCAGAATTGCAGTGAACGCCGGCCTCGACATGAGTATGGTACCCTATGATGCGAGCTTCGCCACAGACGTAGTCGACCTCGTAAACGAAGGTAAGATCCCCATGAGCCGGATTGACGATGCGGTGCGGCGGATCCTGTATGTAAAATTCAAGCTCGGACTCTTTGACAACCCCTGGCACGACCCGGCAGGCTATACCGCCTTTGGCTCAGAAGAGTTTGCAGAAAAAAGTTACCAGGCTGCACTGGAGTCTATCACCCTGCTGAAGAACGACAACGGGGCGTTGCCCATCAGCAGAGATAACTCAAAGATATTGATCACCGGTCCAACTTCCGATGCGCTTACGGCCCTGAATGGTCCCTGGAGCAGAACCTGGGCCGGCGATGACCCAAGCTACGACGACCCCGGGAAAAAGACTGTTCTTGAAGCCATGCAAGATGCCTTTGATGCTGGACGGATAATGCATACCCCCGGAACATCATACGAAGGAGAGGTGGAGAGCGAAGAGCATCTGCTAAACAAGGCCGGCCGTGCCGACATGGTCATTGTGTGCCTCGGCGAAAGACCGGCGACGGAAAAACCCTCTGACATCGATGAGCTCGACCTGCCCCGGAACCAGCTCGAACTGGTAAAGCGCCTGCATAAAAGCGGCAAACCCATTGTGGTGGTATTACTGCAGGGCCGGCCACGCATCATCCGGGAGGTCGAACCCCTGGCCGATGCCATCGTTCACGCCTACTGGCCCGGGCATGAAGGCGGACGCGCACTTGCAAGTCTCCTGAAAGGAGAAGAAAACTTCAGCGGAAAGCTGCCCTACACATACCCACGTTACAGCGGTACCCTGCATACCTACCAGCATAAGGTAAGCGACAAGCTTGATCACGATTTTGGACTGGAAGGGTTCAACCCCCAATGGGAGTTTGGCTTCGGACTGAGCTATACAACTTTTAAATACTCAGACCTCAGGCTTTCTGCCGACACCGTA
>PWLR01000077.1 GCA_003558435.1 Nitriliruptoraceae bacterium
GGCGGGTGGTCCGCGCGGGGGATCGCGAGCAGGAACGGTTCGAGCAGCAGCTCGGCGACCACGACCGGTTCGGGCAGATCGCGCCGGTCGGCCTCCTCGGGGTGCAGCTGGCCGACGACGCCGATCTCGTGGCCGCGCAGGTGCAGTGCCACCGTCCTGCCCGGGTGGAAGCCGAAACGTTCGACCGGCACGCGCTCGATCCACCAGGTCGGGTCGTCGGGGGGCGAGAGCCGCAAGGCCACCTCGTCGACCACGGCCAGCAGGTCGTAGACCGACCAGAGCTCACCCGTGTCGAGCCAGCCTCGACCGAGCCGCAAGCCCTGCGCGACCAGCGCCAGGGTCCGGGGCTGGACCGGTAGCTGCTGGCCGTCGGGAGCCAACCACCGCCACTCGCCCTCGACGACGCCGTCGAGCGCGCCGGCCAGCGGGTCGTCGACGGGTCGGAACAGCCGTCCGAGCTCGACCAGGGCCGTGCCGGGGCGGCCCTGACCATGGTTGCGACGTAGCGCCTGCAGCAGCCCCTCCAACAGCGAGGGACGCATCGCGGAGGCGTCCTTCGCGAGCGGGTTCGCGAGCTGGACACGACCCGCACTCGGGACGACGCCGACGAGCGCGTCGGCACCGACGAACGGACGCGTCACGGCCTCGTGGAACCCGGCACCGAGGGCGATGTCGCGGGCTTCGCGCTCACGACGCTGGGCGGGGGTCAGGCCCCCCGTGACGGTCAGCGACGGCAGGGTCGCGGGGATCCGGTCGTAGCCGTGCAGGCGTGCGAGTTCCTCCGCGACGTCGGCCGGCCGTTGCAGGTCGCTGCGCCACGTCGGGGGCGTGACCACCAGGTGCTCGCCGTCGGTCCCGATGGTGCAGCCGGCGCGTTCGAGCAGGGCGCGCTGGGTGGCGGCGTCGAAGTCCAACGCGAGCAGGGCGCGCATCCGGGCCGGTTCGATGGTGACGTCGTCGCGTCGTGCCCACTCCGGGGGGGTGTCCGCCTCCACGGCGTCGCTGCCCGTCACCCGTCCCCCGGTGAGCTCGGCAAGCAGCGCGGCCGCACGCGCCACGGCGCGCCCCGCGCCGGCGGGGTCCACGCCCCGCTCGAAGCGTTGGCTCGCCTCGCTGACCAGGCCCAGACGGCGCGAGGTGGCCCGGATCACGGCCGGTTCCCACACGGCCGCCTCCAGCAGCACCCGG
Organism: Nitriliruptoraceae bacterium; assembly: GCA_003558435.1. GTDB lineage: Bacteria > Actinomycetota > Nitriliruptoria > Nitriliruptorales > Nitriliruptoraceae > PWLR01. Next base: position 1,189 of record PWLR01000077.1, read on the forward strand.
GTGGTACCCGCGGTCACCTCGGTGTCCGACCCGCCCATGACCCCCGCGAGGCTGACGGCGCGGTCCGCGTCGTCGATCACGAGGTCGCCGGCGACCAGGGTGCGTTCCTGGTCGTCCAAGGTGGTGAGGGTGTCACCGTCGTCGGCGACGCGGACCGTCAACTGCGGTCCGTGGATCCGGTCGAGGTCGAAGGCATGCAGGGGTTGCCCGAGCTCCAGCATCACGAAGTTGGTCACGTCGACGACCACGTCGATCGACCGGACGCCGCATTGGGCCAGGCGCTGACGCAGCCAGGGCGGCGAGGGCCTCACGGTGAGGTCCTCGACGACCACGGTGTGGAACGACGCGCAGCCGTCGGTCTCGAGCGTGACCGGCAGGGTCGGTCCGGAGGGCATCTCCGCCACCGCCGGAGGATGCCAGTCGCGGTCCAGGATCGCGCCCAGGTCGCGAGCCACGCCGAGCACACTGAGATGATCGCCACGGTCGGGTTGGACGGCCACCTCGACGACCGGCTCACCGATGGGCAGCAGTTGGTGGACATCGACACCGAGCGGCGTGTCGGGTGGCAGCACCAGGATGCCGTCGTGGTCGTCGCCGAGCTCCAGCTCCTTGGCGGAGGCGAGCATGCCGTGCGACACCACGCCGCGGATCTCGCGGGAGACCATCGTCATGCCCTTGGCGCCGTCGGGGCCGGTGACCCCGGGGACCGCGCCCCCGGGCCGGGCGTGGGCGACGACGTCGCCGACGTCGAAGTTCGCGGCACCGCAGACGAGTTCGATCTGACCCCGACCCGCGTCCTCGGTGACCTGCACGACCCGGAGCTTGTCCGCATCGGGGTGCGGCTGCCAGCCGAGCACCCGCGCGGTACGCACCTCCCGTGCACCCTCGCCGGGGGCGGTGAGCTCCTCGACCTCGAGGCCGTTGAGGCTCATCACGTCGACGAGTCGTTCGATCGGCAGATCGACGTCGACCATGGACGTCAGCCAGGACAGGGGCAGCTTCACGTGGTGTTCCTTGTTCCCCGGATCTCCCGGGTGGTGTGACGGCGTCGAGGCGGCCGGTCCGGAAGCGTCAGAACCGGGCGAGGAAACGGGCGTCGGCGTCGAACAGCTCGCGGATGTCGCGGACCTGGTGGCGCAACATCGCGACCCGCTCGATCCCGATACCGAAGGCGAACCCGGAGTAGCGTTCCGGATCGATGCCACAGGCGCTGAGCACGTTCGGGTCCACCATGCCGGCGCCGAGGATCTCGAGCCAACCGTGGTTGCCGGCGGCGCCCTCGAAGGAGACGTCGACCTCGGCGGAGGGTTCGGTGAACGGGAAGAACGACGGGCGCAGGCGGATCTCCCGGTCGGCACCGAACATGCGGCGGGAGAACGCGAGCAGCGTGCCGCGCAGGTCCGCCATCGTGATGCCCTCGGCGACGACCAGCCCCTCGACCTGACTGAACACCGGCGAGTGCGTCGCGTCGACCGCGTCCGCCCGGTAGGTCCGACCCGGGCACACCACGGCGATCGGCGGCTGCTGGGTGGTCATCACCCGGGCCTGCACCGGCGAGGTGTGGGTGCGCAGGACCACGTCGTCGAAGCCGTCGACGTAGATGGTGTCCATCTCCTGGCGGGCGGGGTGGTGCTTCTCGATGTTGAGCAGATCGAAGTTGTAGGTGCCGGATTCCGCCTCCGGGCCTTCGGCGACCTGGTAGCCCATCCCGACGAACACATCCAGCATCTCGTGCTCGACCTGGGTCAGCAGGTGCGGTCGCCCGGGTGGGACCCGGCGCGGCGGCACGGTCAGGTCGAGGCGCTCGGTCTCGAGCCGGGCGCGCAACGCCGCCGAGGCCAGCTGCCCGCGACGCTCGTCGAAGGCCACCTGGAACGCCTCCCGGAAGGCGTTGAGCCTCTGACCGAGGGCCTTGCGCTCGTCGGGTGTCAGCTCACGCATGGTCGCCTGGATCGCGGCCAGCTCGGACTTCTTGCCGGTGGCGCGCACCCGGACCTCATCGAGCGCGTCCAGGGTGTCGGCGGCGGCCACCGCAGCGATGGCCTCGGACTGCAGCTGCTCGATGTCCTTCACGACGACTCTCTCTCCACGACCGCTTCACGACCGGCTTCACGACCGGCACAGGTGCCCGCGCACCGACGGTGGTGGCACGGTCCGCTGCAGGGTAGTGCTCAGCCCGAGGGCTCGACCCTCGCCGGAGGCAACCACAGGTGGAAGCGCGCCCCCGGCCCGGATCCCGGGTCGAGCCACAGTCGGCCACCGTGCGCCTCGGCGAGGCCGCGACCGATGTAGAGCCCCAGGCCGGTGCCCGCGCGGCGCTCGGAACGACCGCGTCCGAACTTGCGGAACACCGCCGTTGTGAGCTCCTCCGGGATCCCCGGTCCCGCATCGGCGACGGTGACGAGCACCCCACCGCGCTCCGGGCGGACCTCGACGGTGATCGGGCCCGAGACCCCGTGCTGCACCGCGTTGTCGACCAGGTTGGTCAGCACCTGCTCGATGCGGTCGGCATCGATGGGGACCAACGGCGTCCGTGGGTCGACGGTGACCTGCAGCGTGCGGTCGACGGCGAGCTCGCGGTGACGGGCCTTGTCGACCACCGACTCGCTGAGTGCCCCGAGGTCGCCGGGTGCTCGTGACAGGCGCACCCGGCCCGCATCGATGCGCGAGACCTCCAACAGGTCGGCGAGCAACCGGGTGACCCGATCGGCATCGGCGTCGATGGTGCGCAGCATCGTGAGCTTCTGCTCGTCGGAGAAGCGGTCCCACCGGCCGATCAGGGTCCGGGCGAAGCCCTTCACGCTCGCCAGCGGTGAACGGATCTCGTGCGAGACCATGGCGACCACGTCACCGTGCACCCGCTCGAGCGCTTCCCGTCGTCCGGCACCACGGGCCGACATCACCCAGATCGGCTCGGCCTCGCCACTCCACCGGCCGGTGATGGCGATGGGGCGTGCTCGACCGGTCGGATCCATCACCCGCGCGAGCCGCTCGGTCTGGCGGGTCGCGACGTCGCTGCGCTCCGGCGGCAGCACCAGCCTCAGCCCGGCATCGTCCCGCACGTCCAACACCGCATCGAGGGGCTGACCGAGCGATCCGCGACCGAACCCGAGCACGACCTGACACCGGTCGTTGGCCCCGAGCAGGATCCCGTCGCCCGACACGAGGATGACGGCATCCGGCAGGTGATCGAGCGCGGCGTCGTCCACTACGACCTCCAGGTCCTTCGGAACCCTAACGGCGCGCCCGCAGACCACGGGCCACGCCTCATCTGTCCTCCCCCGTCGACCGGGTGCCCGGCCGGCCAAGGCCTGTCCGGCTGGACGGCCCTCGGCTCACGCGGACGGTGACGCGGGGCGCAGGCCACGTGCGGCGGCGTAGATCGCGATCGCGGCGGCCGCCGCGACGTTGAGCGACTCGGCCCGGCCGCTGATCGGCACGGCCACCAGGCCGTCGAGCTGATCACGTGCCTCGGGAGCGAGGCCGTGCGCCTCGTTGCCGAGCACCAGCGCCACGGCGCCGCCGCCACGTTCCAGCGACCAGACCTCCTCGCTCGCGCCCCCGGCGAGACCGAGGACCCGCTGGCCCGCGCTCCGAGCGCTGGCCACCAGCTCGCCGAGGCCGACGCCGGTCACGACCGGCAGGTGATAGGTCGAGCCGGCGGCCGACCGGATGGCCTTGGGCGAGTACGGGTCGACGCTACCGGCGGTCAGGACCACCCCCGTCGCCCCGGCCGCGTCCGCGGTGCGCAGGATCGTGCCGGCGTTGCCGGGGTCGGCGACCGCGTCGAGCACGACCAGCAGACCACGCCCGACCACCTCCGCGAGCGTGGCCGTCGGGATGCGGGCCACCGCGACCACGCCCTGCGGGGTGGTCGCGTCGGCCAGCTTCGCCAGCACCGCGTCGGTGACGGAGGTGACCGCAACGCCGGGCGGCACGGAGACCACGGGCGCGTCCGGGGTGACGAACACCTCGGTGACCAGTCCGGCCTCCAGCGCGTCGCGCACCGCGTTGGGACCCTCCACCAGGTGCAGACCGAGTTCGCGCCGGGTCCGGGCGCGGCTCAGGGAGGCGAGCTCGCGCACGCGCGGGTTCTTGGGCGAGGTGATCGGTTCCATCGCGTGGACGGTAGCCGTCCACCACAACGACGGACGCCGGCCCAGAGGGCCGGCGTCGATCGAGTTGCGCGCGTTCCCGGGCTCAGGCCGCGGCTTCCGAGTCGAGCGCGGCCTTGGCAGCGACGACCAGACCGGCGAAGGCCGCCGAGTCGTGGACGGCGAGGTCCGCGAGGTTCTTTCGGTCGACCTCGATCTCCGCCAACTTCAGCCCGTGCATCATGCGGCTGTAGGAGAGGCCTTCCTGTCGGGCCGCGGCGTTGATCCGCGCGATCCACAGACGCCGGAAGTCGCCCTTCTTCTTGCGGCGGTCACGGTAGGCGTAGCGATCCGCGTGATAGGTCGCCTCCTTGGCCGCACCGAAACGTCGGCTGCTGGCCCCCTTGAAGCCCTTCGCGCGGTTCATGACCGCCTTGTGGCCCTTCTTGGCGTGGACGCCACCCTTGACGCGTGCCATGTCGTGCTCCTTGATGGTCGAGTACGGCGGCTCGAGCGCCGAAACGTGAACGAGGTCGGTGCGACCATCGCCCGGGAACCGGACGGTGTGGGTCGCGGTGGATCAGCGGTTGAGCAGCTTCTTGATCTTCTTGGCGTCCGGCGCGGCGATCTCGGTCTCACCGGCGAGGCGCCGCTTGCGCCGCGAGGACTTGGTGGTGAGCAGGTGCGCGCGGTTCTTCTGCGACGACATGACCTTGCCGTTCTTGGTCACGCGGAAGCGCTTCTTCGCGCCGCTGTGGGTCTTCTGTTTGGGCATAGAGCGCCTCCTGGGTGCGTGGGGGTACAGCGTGGAACGGTCCGTCGGCGCGGGACTTCAGCCGGGCGGACCGGGAGAACTAGGTGACCGTCAGCCGTCGCTGGTGGCGGACTCCGCGGCGTCCGGCGCGGCGTCCTCGGTGGGCTTCGGCTTCTGCTTGACCGGTGCCAGGACCATGACCATGTTGCGTCCGTCGACCTTCGGCACGGCTTCGACCGTCGCGAGTTCGCTCATGTCGTCCGCGAGTCGATCGAGCAGCTTCAGGCCGAGTTCGGTGTGGGTCATCTCGCGACCGCGGAACATGATCGAGGCGCGGACCTTGGAACCATCCTTGAGGAACCGACGGACGTGACCCGACTTGGTGCCGTAGTCGTTGTCCGAGATCTTCGGTCGCATCTTGATCTCTTTGACCGCGATCTGGTTCTGGCGCTTGCGCGCCTCCTTCTGCTTCTGTTCCTCTTCGTACTTCGCCTTGCCCCAATCCATGATCCGACAGACCGGCGGATCCGCCTGCGGGGCGACCTCGACGAGGTCGAGCTCCTGTTCGCGGGCGCGTCGAAGGGCCTGCGCGAGCGGGACGATGCCCACCTGCGAGCCGTCGGCGTCCACGAGTCGTACCCGTGGGACCTTGATGTCCGCGTTCAGCCGGCGCTGCTGTTCGTCGATGCTGGTGCCTCCTGGTTTCGGTGGGGCTCGGTTCGATGGTGCTCGGGGCGAGCGGTGTGGCCTCTCGGCGCTACACGAAAACGACACGAGAACGGCGGCCCGTCGGGCCGCCGTGAGGACAACGGATCGAGCAGGCCCCAGACGGACGGGAGCCGTGCGATGATCCGATGACCCGGAAGAGGTGGCGACCTATCGGGTGGGCGTCCATCTGGCAGACGTGGTGTCTGGCCAGCGGCGCCACTTCGTATGTGGTTGTACGTCAGAGGTTCGACGTTGGGCGGAGCCTACCACGGCGCTCGTGTCGACGTCCACGCCATCCCGGCACGCCGACAACGGGGCCGCGACCATCATTGCCGCGACCATCGGGTCCGCGACCATCAGGGCCGCAGCCAGGGGCGCGACACCGGTCACGCCCCTGCTGGCTCAGCCTTGCTGGCTCAGCGACCCGGTACCCACAGCCGCGATGCGGCATCCGAACCGCCCGGAGGCGTCGTGCCACCCGCCGGTGCCTCAGCGTCCGCGGCGGATCCCGCAGCGGTGTCGCTGTCGGGTACCTCGTCCGCACCCAGGTCGTTGGGCTCGACCTGACCCTGCGCCGCGGCCTGCGCGACCTCCGGCTCGGCCTGCACCTGCGCCGCGCGCAACTGGCCGACCACGTCGTCGAGCTGCTTGGTGAGCTCCTCCGGCAGGATCCCGCGAACCTGCGCGATCAACGTCGCCGTGGCATCGAGCAGCACCCGGGCATCGCGACGGCCGACCTTCACCTGAGCGGCGTTGAGCAGCCCGGAGAAGACCTCGGCGAGCACCTGATCGGCGGGGGCGGCGCGCAACTGCGCGAGGTAGGCGCGCACCTCCTCCTCGGAGGGCTGGCCTTCGGCGGCGTTGGGGTCCATGGGCACGTCGCTCACGCGGCGCTCCTGGTCGTGGTTTGCGGTCAGGGGAGTCGTCGGCCCCGAGCGTAGCCGCCGGCTCACGTACCCTGCCCCGGCTACTCCGCCCGCTCCGATCCCACCCACCCCCCGCTCCGATCCCACCTCCGATCCCAACGGACCCCTCACGTGAAGACCTTCGATCAGCTGTTCGCCGAACTGTCCGACAAGGCCGCGACCCGGCCCGAGGGCTCCGGCACCGTCGCTGCCCTCGACGCCGGCGTCCATGCCATCGGCAAGAAGGTCGTCGAGGAGGCCGCGGAATCCTGGATGGCCGCCGAACACGAGTCCCCCGAGCGCGCCGCCGAGGAGATCAGCCAGCTGCTCTACCACGCGCAGGTCCTGATGCTGGCCACCGGACTGAGCCTCGAGGACGTCTACGCTCACCTGTGATCCGGGCGCCGAACGGGCCCGGTCTCTCCCACCGCCCTCCCCTCATCTCTCCCGCCCTCCCCTCATCTCTCCCGCCCTCCC
>PWLR01000046.1 GCA_003558435.1 Nitriliruptoraceae bacterium
CCACGGAGGAGGAGCGCGCCGCCGATCTCGGTTGGACGGTCGGAGAACTCCAGGAGACGCTCGCGCGGGTGTCGATGACGTCGATCGCGGCGCTCGACGAGGTGTTGGACATCGGTGACGGTGACCGCATCACGCTCGTCGACACGCTGCAGGACCTCAGCGCGATCCTCCCCGAGGATTCCTACGACGACGTCGAGACCAAGGAACTCCTCCGCCAGACCCTGGGTCGTCTCACCGAACGTGAGCAGACCGTGCTCGGGCTCTACTACTTCGAGGGCATGACCCTGGCGCAGGTCGGCGACGTTCTCGGCGTCACCGAGTCGCGGATCTGTCAGATCCACACCAAGGCCGTGATGAGCCTGCGTGCGAAGCTCTCGGAGAAGCTCAAGGTCTGAGTAGCCGTTGCGCGTCTCGGCCCGGCGTGTGGCGCCCGGGCCGGGCATCCGGTCGCGACCCGGCTCCGGTGGTCCCGGGGCGTGGCGCGATCGCTGCGCGCAGCAGTTCGATCACGCCCGACCCTCTCGTCCACAGCCCGGCAACGGACGATCCCGTCGGTGGTAGCGCGGGCTCGTAGGGTGCGCCGGTGTGGCCACCGGGGGCGGAGGCCTGAGCTGTGTGTGTCCGTCACCCCGACCATGTCGATCACCTGCTCACCGTCCCGGCACCGCGGCGACGGTCGGCGTTGCCGCTGCTCGTGCTGTTCGTGCTGCTGGTCTCGGTGGCCGTTCCCGTGCCCGCGTTCGGCCAGGAACGTTCGGGTGTGGTGCGCTACGTCGAGCCCGTGCCGGGGGCCCTCTGGCGTGGTTTCGATCCTCCCGCCACGACGTTCGGCACGGGCCACCGAGGTGTCGATCTCGCCGCCGACCCCGGGGACGCCGTCGGCGCGGCGAGCGGTGGACGTGTGGTGTTCGCGGGGTCCGTCGCCGGGGACGTGTGGGTCTCCATCGTTCACCCCGACGGGGTCACCACGTCCTACGGCCCCCTGACCGGACTGCGGGTCAAGGTCGGTCAGGACGTGGAGGTCACCGAGGTGCTCGGTCGCCTGGCGGCCGGGGGGCACGGAAAGGACGGCCTCGACGTCGGGTTGCACTGGGGTGCGCGGATCGGCAGCCGGTACATCGATCCGATGAGCTTGCTGGAGCTCGGCATGCCCCGCCCCTCGTTGATCGGCGTGGGTGGATGGACCGGTACGGCGCACGCCGTCACGCCCTACGACGCCTGGGAGGGGGGACGTTGGTGGGGCCTCGGGACGACCGGGAGTCCCGTGGCCGAACGCCCGGGATTCGCCTACCCCCCGAACCCCAACCATCTCGTCGTCCTGGGAGGCTTCGGCTCGGATGCCGACGCCCGGGTCCTCGACCCGACCCACCTCGGCTACGACCCGCGGAGTGTGACGGCCCTCTCGTACGCCGGACGGCACGACGGTGCCGGGGTGGCAGCCGATCCACGCCGCGATCAGCTCGCCTACCAGCCGTCGGACACCTGGGGCGACCCGCGAGCATCCGCGGCGGTGCTCGCGGATCAGTTGCGCGCCCAGGCGAACCGTGAACCGGGTCGGGCGGTCGACCTGATCGGTCACTCGATGGGTGGGCTCGTGATCTTGTGGTACCTGCTCGAACATCACGACCCCTTCGATCGCACGCTGCCCCCCATCGGCAACGTCGTCACGATCGCCTCGCCACTCGACGGCTCCGACGCGGCCACGGTCGTCAACGAAGTGGCCGAGGCCCCGTTCGTCGGTGCGGCCGTCGCGTTCGCCCAGGACCGCGGATGGTTGTGGGGTGGCCGGCTACGGGCCGATGCGCCGGCCGTGGGGGAGATGGCGGTGGGCTCCGCGTCGCTGTGGGACCTGGCGGTGGCGTGGGAGGACGCGCTGGAGCGGGGTACGGCCGGTCCCTTGGCGACCGGGACGCGGGTGTTGAACCTCGGCGGCTCACGCGACACGATCGTGTCCTCGGCGAGGACACGACAGCCGGACACCGCGGGCCACCGCGGGCAACCCGACGTCGCCGGATCGGTGTTCGATCCGCAGACGGGCGGGTTCGTCGACCTGCCCCCCGGCCTCGGACCGGCGAAGGGCGCGACGGCCGAGATCGACGGTCAGCAGGTCGTGGACCACCGGGTGCTGCCCGGCGGCCATCGCCGCGTGCTGGAGACCGAGGCGATCCGCGAGGTGACCTGGCGGTTCCTCGCCGGCCACGAGGTGATCGACAGCCCGGGGCACCTCTCGCGCGTGGTCGGCGGCGAGATCGCCGAAACCGTCGGCCTGGGTGCGGAGCTGCTGAGCCGCGTCGGGCCGGCGAAGCTGTTCCGGAACCCGGAGCGGATCGTGCCCCGGGACCTTCCGGAGTAGCGGAACGGTGGTGGTCCGGCCCGTGACCGCACGCCGGAGCCGGCTGCGTACCGCCCGGCGGCGGATGCCGCTACGATCACCCGGGTACGGGCCCGTCCTCGTGGTCGGGTCCGTCCTTCACGTTCAGCATCACCTCATCCCACACGCTCGCCGACGGGCGACCCCGGTGCTCGGGACACGACCTCGAAGGTCGTCTCACGGGTGGGTCGACACGCCGCACCGCCTCCACCGCGGTTCGGTTCCCGAACGACGCGGGCGGAGGCCCAACCGAACCCACCAGGAGATCACCCGTGGCTGTCGTCAGCATGCGTCAACTGCTCGAGGCGGGTGTCCACTTCGGACACCAGACCCGTCGTTGGAACCCGAAGATGCGCCGGTTCATCTACGGCGAGGCCGGTGGCATCTACGTCATCGACCTGCGCCAGACCGTCGGCCAGATCGAGCGCGCCTACACCTTCACCCGTGACCTCGTCGCCAAGGGCGGCACGGTCATGTTCGTCGGTACCAAGAAGCAGGCCCGCGAGACCATCGAGTTCCAGGCCAACCGGGTCGGGATGCCCTACGTCACCGAGCGGTGGATGGGCGGCATGCTGACCAACTTCCAGACCATCAAGGGCCGCATCGCGCGCTTGAAGGAACTGGAGGCGATGGAGTCCTCGGGCACCTTCGAGCTCCTGCCGAAGAAGGAGGTCCTGCAGCTCGACCGCGAGCACGAGAAGTTGCAGACCAACCTCGGTGGGATCCGGGAGATGGGCAAACTGCCCGACGCCATCTGGGTCGTCGACACCGTCATCGAGGAGATCGCCGTCAAGGAGGCCAACCGCCTCAAGATCCCGGTGATCAGCATCCTCGACACCAACTGCGACCCGGACGTCATCGACTACCCGATCGCCGGCAACGACGACGCGATCCGCAGCTCCGCGCTGCTGACCCGCATCATCGCCGACGCCTGCGCCGACGGTCTGCTGCTGCGGGCCTCGCGTTCGCCCGACGAGGAGCTCCGCGTCCAGGCGCTGCAGGCCACCCAGTCGGACGAGAGCGGCACGGAGGCCTCCGAGCCCAAGGCCGAGTGGGAGATCGAGCTCGAGCGCCAGCAGGCCGCGGAGAAGGCGACGCGCGCTGCCGGCGAGGCGGCTCCCGAGCCGGAGGCCCCGGCCGACGGCGCGACGCCGCCACCGGCTCCGGCCAGCACCGATGCGCCGCCCGCGGCCCCGTCCGAGGGCTGAGGCACCGACAGGCTCCACCCCGCTCGGGCCAGGTACGCCCCGGCCCGAGCGGGCTCGTCGGGGGCGCGGTACGCCGCCCCCGATCTCGATGACGTTCCCCGTTCCCAACGTCCAGGAGGACGACCGTGGCGATCTCCGCCGCTGAGGTCAAGCAGCTCCGCGAGCTGACCAATGCCCCCATGATGGCCTGCAAGAAGGCACTCGTCGACGCCGACGGTGACATGGACAAGGCCGCCGAACTGGTGCGCGAGCGCACCGGCGCCAAGATGGACGCCCGGGCGGTGGATCGCACCGCCTCGGAGGGCCTGGTGCACACCTACCTGCACACCCCCACCCCGGGGATGCCGGCCAAGGTCGGGGTCATGATCCAGCTGTCCTGCGAGACCGACTTCGTGGCCAAGGCCGAGCAGGTGCAGAAGCTCGCCAAGGACCTCTCGCTCCACATCGCGGCGTCCAAGCCGATGGTGGTCCGTGAGGACCAGGTCGACCCCGCCCTGCTCGAGAAGGAACGCGACTTCGTGCGCAAGGAAGCCCTCGACCAGGGCAAACCGGAGAACATCGTCGAACGCATCGTCGACGGCAAGGTCAAGAAGGTCTACGAGGACTGGGTCCTGCTCAACCAGCCCTTCGTGATGGACCCCGACCGCACCGTGGCCCAGGTCATCAGTGAGGTCCAGGGCATCGTCGGCGAGAAGCTCGAGGTCGCCCGTTTCGTGCGCTACGAGGTCGGCGCGTAGTCGTCCGCCACGCGCGAGGAACCTCATCGGAACCCGCCTTCGTGGCGGGTTCCGGCGTGTCACGGGCCGGTCGGACCCTGCCAGGTCGGTGGGGCACCGGGGGCACCGGACCGGCGGCTAGGCTCCTGCGGACGCGCGCCGACCGACACCGAGGACCACGTGGCACATCGAGCCCCACTCCGACGCGTGCTGCTGAAGTTGTCCGGGGAGGCGTTCTCGGACCCTGCGGTCAGCGGCGGCATCGATCCGACCATCGTCTCCCAGGTCGCCCGCGAGATCGCGGAGCTGAAGGCCTCGGACGGCACGGAGGTCGGGATCGTCGTCGGCGGTGGCAACATCTTCCGTGGCAACTCCCCGAGCGCCTCCGGGATGGACCGTTCCAGCGCCGACCACATGGGCATGCTCGCGACCGTCATCAACGCCTTGGCCCTGCAGGATGCGGTCGAGAAGGAAGGCGTCGAGACCCGAGTCCAGACCGCGGTCGACATGCAGGCCTTCGCCGAGCCCTACATCCGACGTCGCGCCGTGCGACACCTGGAGAAGGGTCGCGTGGTGATCTTCGCGGCGGGGTTGGGCGCGCCCTACTTCACGACCGACACCACGGCGGCACAACGGGCGCTCGAGATCGACGCCGATGCGATCCTCAAGGGCACCCAGGTCGACGGGGTCTACGACCGTGACCCGAAGAAGGATGCCGACGCGGTCCGCTACGACGAGATCGACTTCCTCTCGGTGCTCAACCAGGGCCTGAAGGTCATGGACGCGACCGCCATATCGCTGTGCATGGACAACGCGCTGCCGATCGTGGTGTTCGAACTGCTGCGTGAGGGCAACATCAAGCGTGTGGTCCATGGCGAGAACGTCGGCACCCTGGTTCGGGCCGCGAACCAGGCGCCACCCTCCGCCTGAGACCGACCCGAGACCATCGCCGCCGCGGCGGCCCCGTACCCCACCCTCGTCAACCCGCTCGCAAAGGAGCACCGCGATGAGCCTCGACGACATCATCCGTGACGCCAGACGACGCATGGACCAGGCGGTGGAGAAGGTCAGCGAGGACTTCGCGGCCATCCGTACCGGTCGCGCCAACCCGGCCATCCTCAACCGGGTCCTGGTCGACTACTACGGCAGCCCGACCCCACTGCAGCAGCTGGCCAACTTCTCCGTGCCGGAGCCGCGCATCCTGATCGTCAACCCGTTCGACAAGAGTGCGGTCAACGCGATCGAGAAGGCCATCCGCGACGCGGACCTCGGCCTCAACCCGGCCAACGACGGCGGGATCATCCGGTGCGTGTTCCCCGAGCTGACCGAGGAACGGCGCCGGGACTACATCAAGATGGCCAAGACCGCGGCCGAGGACGGGAAGGTGGCGGTACGCAACGTGCGTCGTAGCGCGCGCGACGCCATGCAGAAGCTCGAGACCGAGGGCGAGGTGGGCAAGGACGAGCACGAGCGCTACACCAAGCAGCTCGAGGAGCTCACCGCCAAGCACGTCAACCAGATCGACAAGAACCTCGAGGGCAAGGAACAGGAGCTGCTCGAGGTCTGAAGTACGCGGGCGGATGGTGGCCGGGGGCGACAGCGGACCGTGAGCGGAGGCCGGCAACCAGATCAGGGGCGCGCCGCGAGGCACGGCAGATGACGGGAGATGAGGTGGCCGACCGGTCGAGGATGGTCGGGGGGCGTCACCTGCCGACTGCCATCGCCGTCGGCGTCGTGCTGGCGGGCCTGTTCCTCGGGAGCCTGTTCTGGCGCAGCGAGGCTTTCGCCGTGGTCATCGCGGTGTTGGCGGCCACCGCCTACGTCGACGCCGCCCGGGTCCTGCGGCCCACCGGTGTGCGGTTGCTCACGCCGGTGCTCGTGGTGACGAGCGCCGTCATGATGGCGGCCGCGCACGAGTTCGGTGCGAGTGGCCAGGCGTTCGCCATCACCCTGCTGGTCGGCGCGTCGGTGCTCACGCTGTTGATGGACGGCAACCGTCGTGACGTCGTGCGCACCCTGGCCATCACGGTGCTGTTCGGGTTGTGGGTCGCCTTCCTGGCCTCCTACGGGGTGTTGCTGATCGTGCAGGACGAGGGCACCGTGATCGTGCTGGCCGTGGTGGGCGCCGCGATCTTCACCGACATCGGCGGCTACGCGTTCGGGGTGACGTTCGGCCGACACAAGGTCGCTCCGACCGTGAGCCCCAACAAGTCCTGGGAGGGACTGATCGGTGGGGTGGCGGTGACGGGGCTGCTGGCGGCGTTCGTGCTCCCGCTGTTCGGTGACACCTTCACCCCGGTCAGTGGTGCCGTGCTCGCGATGACCTGCGGACTCGCCTCGTTCGTGGGCGACCTCACCGAGTCGATGGTCAAACGCGACCTCGGGGTCAAGGACCTCGGAGACCTGCTGCCAGGTCACGGGGGGTTGCTCGATCGGGTGGACAGCATCCTGTTCGCGCTACCGATCGGCTACTACGCGGCCGCGCTGTTCACGTGAGTCGGCTCGATGGAGGGCGGGAGTCCGTCCGTTCCCGGCGCCGGGGCTCTGCCGTACCATCGCACGTTCCCCCGGCGCACCCCGTTCCGGCCGCCGCGCTGACGCTTCGCTCTGAAGGCCCCTCGTGACCGACCACCCGGCACCGATCGATCCCTACGCCCTCGACGCTCAGGGGTTGCGCGAGCTGTTCCGCGAGCTCGGCCAACCCGCCTACCGCGCTGAACAGGTCCGGATGTGGCTCGTGCGCGGCGTCGACGACCCGATGCAGATGACCGATCTGCCGAAGGACCTGCGTGCAACGCTGACCGAACGCTTCGCGCCGGTTCGCCCGGAACTGATCGGACACACCGTCGCCGATGACGGGCACACCCACAAGCTGCTGCTCAAGTTCCCGGACGGCGAGGCCATCGAGACCGTCCTGATGCTCTACCCCAAGCGTGCCACGGTGTGCATCTCGACCCAGGCCGGCTGTGCCATGGGATGTCCGTTCTGTGCCACCGGTCAGCTCGGGTTCCGGCGCCAGCTCACGGCCGGCGAGGTGGTGCGTCAGGTCGTGGTCGCCGACGCCGCACTGCGTTCCGGCGACATCGGGGACGAGCACCTGCCCGAGGGCGCCCCCGATCACGTCACCAACGTGGTGTACATGGGGATGGGCGAGCCGCTCGCGAACCTGCCGGCGACCCTGGCGAGCGTGCGCTGGCTCCACGACCCGGACGGGTTCGATCTCTCCGCCCGAGGCATCACCGTCTCGACCGTCGGGTTGGTGCCCGGCATCGAGAAGCTCGCGGAGCTCGGCCTGCCGGTCACGTTGGCGGTCTCGCTGCACGCGGCGACCGACGATCTGCGTGACGAGTTGGTGCCGATCAACCGCAGCCACCCGCTCGCCGAGGTCGAGGCCGCCATGCGCGCCTACCGCGAGACCACCAACCGTCGGGTCAGCATCGAGTGGTGTCTGATCGGTGACGTCAACGACGATCAGCTGCAGGCGGACCGGCTGGCCGCGATCGCCCGACGGCTGCGGGCCCACGTCAACGTGATCCCGATGAACCCGACCCCGGGCGTGCAGTGGAAGGAGCCCACGCGGGCCCGCACACGGGCCTTCGTGGACCGCGTTCGCTCGCGCGGGGCCGAGATCACGCTCCGCGACACCCGCGGTCGCGATGCGGATGCCGCCTGCGGACAGCTGCTGGCCTCCTACACCCTGGGCGCGGGCACGCGGCTTCCTGCCGCGGTGGGGGCCGCCGAACGCGTCGATCTGCTGCGCGTCGTCCAACCCGGTACCCGTGAGCCGGTCACCGTCGAGTCCCGCACCACCGAGCCCCGGACCGTCGAGCTGGGCGAGCCCGAGGTGGATGAGTGAGCCGCCGCGTCGCGTTGCTCGGCTCCACCGGCTCGATCGGCAATCAGGCCCTGGATGTCGTCCGCGCACATCCCGACCGCTTCGAGGTGGTCGCGCTCGCCGCGGGCCGCGACAGCTCCGGGCTGCGCGGCCAGCTCGACGAGTTCGCCGTGCGCAGTGTCGCGGTCGCTGATCCGGTGGGGGCGGCGGCGTTGCGCGCCGACCGACCGGAGCTCGAGGTGGTCGACGGCCCCCGGGCAGCCTCGGAGGTGGCCGGCAGGGACGCGGAGCTGGTGGTCAACGGGATCACGGGCGCCGTCGGACTCGAACCGACCCTGGCCGCGCTCCGGGCCGGCACCCCGGTGGCGCTCGCCAACAAGGAGAGCCTGATCGTCGGCGGGGACCTGGTGATCGCCGCAGCGGAGCTCGCCGGCGGGCGCGAGACCTACCTGATCCCGGTCGACTCGGAGCACTCCGCACTCGCTCAGTGCCTCCGCGGCGGGAGACGTGCGGAGGTCGGACGGTTGGTGCTGACCGCGAGCGGCGGACCCTTCCGGGGTCGTTCACGCCACGAACTCTCCGAGGTGACCCCGGCCCAGGCGCTCGACCACCCGACCTGGTCGATGGGTCCGGTGATCACCGTGAACTCGGCCACACTGATGAACAAGGGGCTCGAACTGATCGAGGCCCACGAACTGTTCGACATCGGGTGGGATGCCCTCGACGTGGTCGTCCACCCACAGTCGATCGTGCACTCGATGGTCGAGTTCGTCGACGGTTCCACGATCGCGCAGTTGTCGCCGCCGGACATGCGCCTGCCGATCCAGCTCGCGATGGCCTGGCCCGAGCGGCTCGCCCATGCCTTCGTCGCCTGCGACTGGACCCGCACCGCTCGCCTGGACTTCGAGCCCGCCGATCACGGGACGTTCCGCTCGCTCGACCTCGCCGAGCAGGCGGGTCGGCGACGTGGCACCTTCCCCTCCGTGCTCAACGCGGCCAACGAGGTCGCCGTGACGGCGTTCCTCGCCGAGAAGCTCGGCTTCCTCGACATCCCCGAACTCGTCGAGGACGTGCTCGAGGCCTGGGATGCCACCGATCCCGACGAACCGACCGAACTGGACCACGTGCTCACCGCGGACGGCTGGGCACGCGACCGCGCCGCACAGGTGCTCAGCCGACGGAGTGCATCGTGACCGGGACCATCGCGATCATCGCCTTCGTCGTCGCCCTCGTGGTGTGTGTACTGATCCACGAACTCGGGCACCTGTTGACCGCCAAGGGCTTCGGGATGCGGGCCGACCGCTACTTCGTGGGCTTCGGCCCGACCCTGTGGTCGACCCGTCGCGGCGAGACCGAGTACGGCCTCAAGGCGTTCCCGCTGGGTGGGTTCGTCTCGATCCGGGGGATGACGCCCCTGGACGAGCGGCGCGCCCCGCTGGTCGACGAGATCTTCGCTCCTTCGGCGCTGGAGGCGGACCGTGAGCGGGTGGCGGAACCCGCCGGAGCACCCGCCGCGATGCAACCCGGCCTGACCGAGGCGACCTGGTCACGGCTGGAGGAGGCCCTGCTCGAACGCGGCGCCCCGCGTGAGCTCACCGAACGCATCGTGCGGCGAACGCGCGCCACGGCCGGTGAGGCGGCGACCGCCGAGGGCGGTCGAAGGGTGCTCAACGAGGTGCTCCGGGGCGAGGTCGGCGATCCCCGGAAACACGGGGACCTGGCCCATCGGCTCCACCTCGGTGACGAGGGCCGCTTCTACCACGATCGGCCGATCTGGCAGCGGGCCATCACCATCTTCACGGGCCCGATCACCCACCTCGCGATCGCGTTCCTGGTCCTGCTGGGCGCGTACGCCTTGATCCCACTCGGCACCGGCGAGGTGCTCCCACAGGTCGACGAGGTACTGGAAGGCAGTGCCGCGGATGCGGCCGGGCTGCAGGAGGGCGACGTCATCCTCGGCGTCGAGGACGTGGTGTCGGACGACTACCTGGTGCTCCGTGACGCGATCCGGGAACGCCCGGGTGTGCCCACGGAGCTGACCATCGAGCGCGGGGAGGAGGCGACCAGCATCGAGCTCGTCCCCACCCGTGAACGGGATCCGGAGACCGGGGAGGAGATCGGGCTCGCCGGCTTCCGGCCGGTGGCCGAGACGGAGCGGCTGTCAGCCACCGCGGCGCTGCGGCGTGCGGCGGTCGGCGACGAGTTGGTCCCGATCGGCGGCGTCATCCCGATGCTGGGGGCGTCGGTCCAGGGGCTCGCCAACGTGTTCAGTCTGGACGGGCTCAGCTCGCTGGTCTTCCAGGCCGCCGGCGCGGAGGAACGCGACCTCGAGGGGGCCATCTCGTTGGTCGGGGCCGCCTCCATCGCGGGCCAGACGGCGGGCAACGGGGGTGCCGGGATCGTGAACTTCCTGTTCCTGCTCGCTTCGATCAACGTGTTCTTCTTCATCTTCAACCTCGTGCCGTTGCCACCGTTCGACGGGGGGCACCTGGCGGTGCTCGGGATCGAGAAGGCGGTCAACCTCGGTCGGCGGCTGCGTGGCAAGAGCGCGAACTACAAGGTCGACCCCCGAGCCATCACGGCGGTCGCGATCCCGGTGCTCGGGGTGCTGCTGCTCGTGCTGGTCGCCACCCTCTGGCTCGACATCACGGACCCGATCCGTCTCGGCTGATCGGTACGTCGGCCCGAGCGCCAGCGCGGCCCTACCCGGCCGGGCGGCCCCGGTCCAGGACCGCCCACAGCTACCCTCGGCCCCGAACCATGGGTGGTCGAGCGGTGCGAGCACGGGTAGCGCCTCGCATCCGCCTCGTCCACCGAGGAGTCTGACGTGACCACCTTCCCCGCCCACCTGCCGATGCTCCCAGCTGATCAACTCAGCTCGGATCCCGACTCGCCCGGCCCGGTGCGCCGCAAGACGCGAACGATCCGCCTGGGGCCCATCGAGGTCGGCGGTGACGCCCCTGTCAGCGTGCAGACGATGACGGTCACACCCACCCACGAGGCGGACCTGACCCTGCAGGCGATCGCCGCGGCCCAGGCCGCCGGTGCGGACATCGTGCGCGTGGCCGTCCCCCGTCGGGAGGATGCGGAGGCGCTGGCCTACATCGCCGAGCATGCGCGCATCCCGGTCATCGCCGACATCCACTTCCAGTGGAAGTACGCGGTCATGGCGATCGAGGCGGGTTGCGCCGGGGTGCGCATCAACCCCGGCAACATCAAGAAGCACGACAAGGTCGCCCTGCTCGGCAACATGGCCAACGATGCCGGCGTCGCGATCCGGATCGGGGTCAACGGGGGGTCGCTGGAGCAGGCGATCCTCGACGAGTTCGGGGGCCCGACGCCGGAGGCCATGGTCGAATCGGCGCTCCGCGAGACCCGCCTGCTCGAGGACGTCGGCTTCTACGACACCAAGATCAGCGTCAAGCACTCCGATCCGTGGGTGATGATCCAGACCTACCGCCTGCTCGCGGACCGCACGGACTACCCGTTGCACCTCGGGGTCACCGAAGCCGGGCCGTTGAAGACCGGGTCGATCAAGTCGGCGGTCGGCATCGGCACGCTGCTGGCCGAAGGCATCGGCGACACCATCCGGGTCTCGCTCTCGGCCGACCCCGTCGAGGAGGTCAAGGCCGGTATCGCGATCCTCGAGTCGCTGCACATGCGCCAGCGCGGATTGGACGTGGTGTCCTGCCCTTCGTGCGGTCGCGCGCAGGTCGATGTGTGGACGCTCGCCGAGGATGTCCAGAAGGGGCTGGAGGGCATCGAAGCGCCCTTGCGCGTCGCCGTGATGGGCTGCGTGGTCAACGGCCCGGGGGAGGCGCGCGAGGCCGACCTCGGTGTCGCCGCCGGCAACGGCAAGGGCGACATCATCAAGAAGGGCGTGAAGATCGCCACGGTCCGTGAAGAGGACATCGTGGAGGCGCTCGTCCACTACGCCACCGAGATGGCCGACGAGATCGTCGCGGAGCGCGGCGAAGGCGCGCCAGTGGTCGCCTGACCGTCCGTCCCGGGGTCCGGCTCCGTGGCGAGCCCTACCCGTCCGTGCTACCGTCGAGGCAACATCAGCGGGTCTCCACGGCCCGCTGTGTCGCGTGCCCGGTGCCGCCGTCCGACCATGGACCTTGCCCGCTCGATGGGGGGCGTACCAGCCGTCGCGACGACCGCACCGGCAGCCAGTGAGACAGGCGAGAAACGACAGCGGACGTCCCACGCGGCGGCCGGCCCTCCCGGGGGCCGGCCGTTCGCTTGGGTTCCGAAGCCCCGGCAGGATCCCGGCCCGATCTGCGCACGACCACGAGGACCACCCAGGAGGTGACCGCCATGGAGGACGCGACCAAGCAGGACGCGCTGGAGCAGAGCATCGCCGCACTCGTCGAGCCCCTGGCCACCCCCCTGGGGGTCGAGGTGGTCGCGGTCGAGGTCCGAGGCCAGAAGGGTCGGCGGTTGGTCCGCATCACCGCTGACGCCCTCGACCTCGACGCCGAGGCGGGTCCGGACATCGATGGACTCGCGCACCTCTCCCGCAAGGTGGGCAAGGCGCTCGACGAGCACGACCCGATCGCCGGCGGCTACACCCTCGAGGTGACCTCGCCGGGCGCGGACCGCCCCCTGCGGCGCCCACGGGACTTCGCACGCAACGTCGGCCGTGAGGTACGCCTCGTCCCGCACGAGGACGGCCCCACCCTCGACGCCCCGAGCGGCGTCGTGGTCGACGTCACCGAGACCGAGCTCACCCTCGAGACCGACGGAGCGGAGGTCGTGGTCCCGTTGACCGACATCGACCACGCGACCGTGGTGCTCCCGTGGTGACACGACAGGAGGCCCCCAGGTGAAGATCGATATCGACGCGCTGCGTCAGATCGAACGCGAGAAGAGCATCGACTTCCTCACGGTCGTCGAAGCCTTCGAGACCGCCATGGCCTCTGCGTACAAGCGGTCGAACCAGGCCAATGCCGACGAGGCCCGGGTCACCGTTGACCGCACCACCGGCGAGGTGACCCTCTACGCGCAGGAACTCGACGACGAGGGCAACATCGTCTCCGAGTGGCAGGAGGAGCCCAAGGACTTCGGGCGCATCGTGGCCCAGACGGCCAAGCAGGTCTTGCTGCAGCGGTTGCGCGAGGCCGAACGCGAGGCGACCTATGGCGAGTACGTCGGCCGTGAAGGCGACATCATCGCCGGTCAGATCAGTCAGCAGGGCAACGTCACGCTGATCGAACTCGGTCGCACCGAGGCGCTGCTGCCCTTCTCGGAGCAGATCCCCAACGAACGACTCGATCACGGCGCCCACACCCGCGCGGTGGTCATCGAGGTCCGTAAGCAGCTGCGCGGCGCACAGATCGTGGCCAGCCGCACCCACCCGGCGCTGGTGGTCGGACTGTTCGCCCTCGAGGTGCCGGAGATCGAGGAGGGCATCGTCGAGATCCGCGGCATCGCCCGTGAGGCCGGTCACCGCACCAAGGTCGCCGTGATGTCCAACGACGCCGATGTCGACCCGGTCGGCGCGTGCGTCGGACCCGGCGGCCAGCGTGCCCGGGGCGTCCAGAAGGAGCTCCACTCCGAGGAGATGGAGCGCATCGACATCGTGCGTTGGGCCGACGAACCCGAACAACTGGTCGGCAACGCCCTGTCGCCCGCCAGGGTGACCAACGTCTACCTCTACCCCGACGACGGCACCGCGATGGTGGTCGTTCCCGACTACCAGCTGTCGCTGGCGATCGGGCGCGAGGGGCAGAACGCCCGGCTCGCCGCGCGTCTGACCGGCTGGCGGATCGACATCAAGTCCGAGACCCAGTTCGCGGAGGAGCAGCGTGCCTTCCAGGACGCCTTCGACGCGGGCCTGATCGACGAGTACGGCAACCCGCTGTCCGACGAGGGCGAGAAGGCCATCCAGGCCGCCTACGAGAGCGCGGAGGCGGTGCGCAAGTCGGCCCTGGAGGACGAGGACGACGACCTGCCCGCAGCTGAACCCGATGCGGCCCCGACCGACCTGCCCGTGGCGTCGGCGCCGACCCTGACCGCCACCGTGGCGCCCGATGTCGCCGAGGCGGTCGCCGCCTCCGTCGACACCACCCCGGTGGTCCCCGTCGCGGAGCCCGACAGCGAGCCCGCGAGCGATGGGGCCACCGAGAAAGACGAGCCCGGCGCCTGAGCGCGCGTCGGGCACGGTGCCGCCCCACGGGCGGGTCCGGCGACCCAGACGCTCGAACCGACAGCACCATCGACGTCGGTCGTACCTTGACCGTTCCCGTCCGGGAGCGAAGGAAGTATCCTTGACAGGCACCGCGACTCGATCGCCGATCAGAACGTGCGTCGGATGCCGTAGCGCTCGCCCGAAACGCGAGTTGCTACGGATCGCCCGAACCCCTGACGGGGTGCGGGCGGACCCCGCAGCACGACTGCCCGGCCGAGGCGCGTACGTCTGTCCCGACCCCAGTTGCCTCGCAACGGTCCGCCGCCGCGATGCAACCGCCCTACGACGTGCCCTCCGGGGTGCAGGCGAACATGAGGTCGGCCAAGCATTGGACGCGCTGTCCACCGCGGTGCGGTACGAGGTGCCCCCTGGCACCGTGAGGAGCGAGAACGCGTGAGCAAAGTCCGCGTCTACGAGCTAGCCAAAGAGACCGGCCTCCACAACAAGGAGGTCCTGCGTCGCCTGCGCGAACTCGATGTCGATGCCAAGAGCCACTCCTCGTCCGTTTCGGACGGGGACGCTGCGAAGTTCCGGGACTCCCTCGGTCGTACCGAGGCGAGCCGCAACGCCGAAGAACAGGCGAAGCGGGACAAGGAACAGCAGGAGCTCGAGCGCTACCGCTCGATGCAGGCCTCGGCGCCACCGGAGCAGAAGAAGGCCGCCAAGGTGCTGCCTCCTCATCTGCGCCAGCAGGAATCGGCCGGGCAGGCGACCACGCCACCACCGGTGAGTTCCGCGCCACCGGCGGCCGCGACGGACGCCGATGCCGCGACTCCGCCGCCGGCCGCGCCGCAGAGCTCTGCCGAACCAGCTGCGGGCCCGGGCGAGGCTGCCGCCGATGCCCCGGCGAGCGAGGAAGGCGGCGACGCCGAGGCCAAGCGCATGCCGGGTGCCCCGCCGCCACGGCTGAAGCCGGGCGAGGCACCGCTGCGTCCGCCACCGTCGCGCACGCCACCGCCGCCGACGGCGACGGGTGACGCGCCGGAGGCGACGCGTCGCGCCGATCAGGTCCTGCCGCAGGAGGGTCGCGGCAAGCGCGCGATCCCGCCGCCGCTACGCAAGGCGCCCGTGCGTCCGCAGCCGCCCCAGCCGGGTCCGGCCGCACCCCGCCAGGCGCCGGGTGGCGCCCCGGCGGGACGCGGAGCCGCGCCCGCGGGCCGTGGTGGGCCACCGGCTCGTACCACCCCCTCGTCGCCCTACCGCCAGACCCCGGGCCGTGGCGGTCCGGGTGGCGGCCGCGGACCGGGTGGCAGCACACCCGGTGGCGCCGGGCGCGCCGGCGCCGGTGCCGGCACCGGTGGAGCCAACTCCGGCAAGACCAAGCGCAAGAAGAAGCAGGAGCGCCAGGGACCGCAGGAGCAGGAGCTCTCGCGCGGTCCGATGCGCCGTGACGTCCCGATCGAGGACCAGATCACGGTCTCCCGTGTCGAGGTGCTCTCGGGCATCACCGTCGGCGAGCTCGCCGACAAGCTCGGTGTCAGCGGCGCAGCACTCGTCAAGAAGCTGTTCGAGATGGGCGAGATGGCCACGGTCCAGCAGTCGCTGCCCGACGACACGCTCGAGATCATCGGCTCGGACCTGGGCGTCGACGTCCACTTCCTCTCCGAGGAGGAGATCGAGTTCGGCGTCGAGGCGCCGGAGGAAGAGACGCTGCTGCTCGAGCGCCCACCGGTGATCACCGTGATGGGCCACGTCGACCACGGCAAGACGCTGCTGCTCGACGCCATCCGCCAGACCGATGTGGTCTCCGGCGAGGCGGGGGGCATCACCCAGCACATCGGTGCCTACCAGATCACCAAGGACGACCGGAAGATCACCTTCATCGACACCCCGGGTCACGAGGCGTTCACCGCCATGCGTGCCCGTGGTGCGCAGGTGACCGACGTCGCGATCCTGGTGGTCGCGGCCAACGACGGCGTCATGCCCCAGACCAAGGAGGCCATCGCCCACATCCAGGCGGCCGATGTCCAGGTCGTGGTGGCGATCAACAAGATGGACGTCGAGGGCGCCGACCCGATCAAGGTCAAGACCCAACTCACCGAGTACGACATGGTCGCCGAGGACTTCGGTGGCGACATCCCCATGGTCGAGGTCTCGGCCATGACCGGGCAGGGTCTCGATGACCTGCTCGAGGTGGTGCTGCTGCAGGCCGACTTCCTCGAACTGAGGGCCAACCCCAACAAGGCCGCCCGTGGCCGCGTCGTCGAGGCCCACCTCGACAAGGGCCGCGGTCCGGTCGCCACGGTGCTGATCCAGGCGGGCACGCTCAAGCGTGGGGACATCCTGGTGGCCGGTACGGCGGACGGCAAGATCCGTGCCATGTTCGACGAGCACGGTCAGGCCGTGACCGAGGCCGAGCCGGCGCGTCCGGTGCAGGTCATCGGGCTCAACGACGTACCGGAAGCAGGTGACGAGTTCCGCGTGGTCGATGCGGAACGCTTCGCCCGCGACGTCGCCGAGCGTCGTTCCTCGCGCGAGCGGCGCAAGGAACTCGCCGATCGTCGTCCGACCACCCTGGAGGAGTTCACCTCCGCGGTCCAGGCAGGCGACAAGGCCACGCTCAACGTCATCATCAAGGCCGACGTGTCGGGTTCCGCCGAGGCGCTCGAGGACGCGCTGCTCAAGCTCGAACTCGACGAGGTGCAGGTCCGCGTCATCTCCAAGGGCGTCGGCGCGATCACCCAGGGCGATGTGCGTCTGGCCGAGGCCTCGGATGCGATCATCGTGGCGTTCAACGTCCGTCCGGGCGCCAACGCCCGCGAGGAGATCACCCGCTCCGGCATCGACGTGCGGACCTACCGGATCATCTACGAGGCGATCGAGGACATCGAACGCGCCGTCAAGGGGCTGCTGGCTCCGGAGTTCCGCGAGCAGGTCATCGGCGAGGCCGAGGTCCGCGAGGTCTTCAAGGTCCCGAAGGCGTTCGTGTTCGGCTCCATGGTCACCCGCGGCGAGATCAAGCGGGACGCCGGGGTCCGGGTCGTGCGCGACGGCGTCGTCGTCGCGGAGGACAAGCTGTCGTCGCTGCGGCGCTTCAAGGACGACGTCCGGGAGGTCCGTGAGGGCTTCGAGTGCGGCATCGGGCTGGAGAAGTTCCAGGACGTGAAGGTCGGTGACGTCTTCGAGGCCTACGAGACCGTCGAGGTCCCCCGCGACTAGGACGAGCTCACGGATCGAGTGGTCATGGTCGTCGACCCCGGCAAGGTGCACTACGGCATCGCCCGTATCGACCTGCACCTGCCGGGGATCGACAGCCTGAAGGGCAAGCGCGCCCTGCTCAACCGGGCGAAGGCGGCGTTGGGTGCCGAGCTCGGCGTGAGCGTCGCCGAGGTGGGGTCCCAGGAGGTGTGGCAGCGGGCCGTCCTCGGGGTCGCGGTCGCGGCCTCCACCGCGACCGGGGTCGACCGGGTACTCGACCGGCTCACCGCGGTGATCGAGCGTGATCCGCGCGTCGAGGTGCTGGGGATCTCCGACCTCGCCGACACCTTGGACGAGGGGCCGGCCGCCCACGAGCCGCCACGACCGCCGACCCTGCCATCAGCCAACCCCGATACGTAGCCGAGGAGGCCACCGTGGCCCGCAAGCGCAACCCCCGCGTGGACAAGCAGGTTCGCGCAGCCCTCGCCGACCTCATCGAGACCGAGGCGGCCGACCCCCGCCTGGCGTTCGTGACCATCACCGAGGCCGACGTCACCCCGGACCACGAGGTGGCGCCCATCTACTACTCCACCCTGGACCAGTCGGTGGTCAGCCGCGATCCGCGGCGTTCCGGTGGGGACCGGATCCCGGCCGCCGACGAGGTCGCGGCCGGACTGGAGGCCGCGGCGCCACGGTTGCGCGGCATGCTCAGTCGCCGGGTCAAGCTGCGCACCACCCCGGAGCTGCGGTTCTCGCGCGACCCGGTCTCCGATCAGGTCTCGCGCCTGGACGAGTTGCTGCGCGGGATCGACACCAACGTCGAGGTGCCCCCCGGGACCGGTGGCATCGAGGAGGCCGAACGCGCCGAGGCCCAGCGTCTGGAGGCCGAGCGTGCGGAGGCCGAGCGTGCGCAGGACGACGACCGAGGGGTCGAGGGATCGGCATGAGCGCCCCGCAGATCCGCGTGCCGGGCTGGATGGAGGACCTCGAGCCCGGGGAACTCGAACGCGCGACCGAGCTCCTGCGCGAGGTGACCTCCGAGGGCGCCACGGTGGTCATCGCCGCCCATGTGGGGCCCGATGGCGACGCGCTGGGAGCAGCACTCGCGCTACACCTCGCGCTGTCGCGGCTGGGTGCCCACACGCTGCCGACCGTGGGGGAGCAACCGCTGAAGGTCCCCGCGCCCCTGGCCGTGCTGCCCGGGGTCAAGGACCTGGTGGAGGCCCCGTCCCTGCCCCCGGCCGACGAGGTGGCGCTGTTGATCACCGTCGACGCGGCCAGTCCCCAACGTCTCGGCAGCATCGCCGACTACCTCGCCACGGGTGTGCCCACCCTGGTCCTCGATCACCATGCGAGTTCGACGGACTTCGGTGACGTGCGCCTGATCGCCCCACGTGCGGCCGCGACGGTGCAGATCGTCGAGACGGTGCTCGATCGGCTCGGGGTCGCGCTGAGCGTCGACGTGGCGACCTGTCTGTACGCGGGGCTGGTCACCGACACCGGCCGGTTCGGGCACGCCAACACCGATGCCAGCGCGATGGAACTCGGCGCACGGCTCATCGATGCGGGAGTCGACCACGCGGAGCTCACCCGTCGCCTCTACGACACCCGGTCCCTGGGCGAGATCCGGTTGCTCGGCCGGGCGCTCGACCGCGCCGCGTTCGTGACCGACGTGGCCTTGATCCACACGCACCTGACCCACGAGGAACTGGCCCGCTCCGGCAGCGGCTTGGAAGCGACCGAAGCCCTGATCGACCTGCTCCGCAGCGCCGACATCGCCGAGGTGGCGCTGGTGCTCAAGCCCGATCCGCTGGGTGACTGGCGCGCGTCCCTGCGTTCGCGTGGAGCGGTCGACGTCGGCGCGCTCGCCGCCCACTTCGGGGGTGGCGGTCACGCCCTGGCCGCCGGGTTCTCGGCCGACGGTGACCCCGACGAACTCGTCGAGCAGGTCGCGTCCCTGCTCCGGGAGGGCTGAGCCGGTGGGACGCCGACCGCGCGAGACCGGCCCCGTCGTCGACGGCGTGCTGATCGTCGACAAGCCCGCGGGCCCGACCTCGCACGGGGTCGTGCAGAGCGTGCGGCGCGCTGCCGGCCAGAAACGGGTCGGTCACACCGGGACGCTGGACCCGGCGGCCACCGGCGTGCTGGTGGTGTGCATGGGCCGGGCGACCAAACTGGTGCCGTTCCTGCAGGCCGGCCGCAAGACCTACGCCGCGCGGATGCGCCTGGGGGTCGAGACCGATTCGCAGGACGCCGACGGGGCGGTGGTGGCGGTCACGGACGCCTCGCACGTCGACGAGCGTTCGCTGTGTGAAGCGTTGACCCGCTTCCAGGGCGACATCGAACAGATCCCCCCGATGGTGTCGGCACTGAAGGTCGGCGGTGAGCGTCTCCATGAGAAGGCGCGCCGCGGGGAGACCGTCGAGCGTGCCGCGCGGAAGGTCACCGTCGACGACCTGATGCTGGACGCGTTCGAGCCCGGCGCGCGGGCCGAGGCATCGTTCCTCGTGACGTGTTCGGCCGGCACCTACGTGCGCACCATCGCCCACGACGTGGGACAGGCGCTGGGTGTCGGCGGCAGTCTGGTGGCGCTGCGTCGGATCGCGAACGGGCCGTTCGTGGTCGACGAGGCCCACACGGTCGATCACGTGGCCCAGGTGGCCGAGGACGGCGCCTTCCCTTCGCTGTTGATCGACCCGTTGGACGCGGTGGCGAGGATGTTGCCGCAGATCGAGGTGGACGACCCGGCGCTGATCCGGCGACTCACCCAGGGCGCCGAGCTGCCCGACCCCGGCACGACCGACGACGTGGCCGCGACCGCTCGGGTGGGTCCCGACGCGAGTCCGCGGCTGCTCGGCATCTACCGTGCGGCGCGTGCCGGTTCACCGGCTCGACCCCAGCTGGTGTGGACCCGGCCCGAGGAGCTCGCGTGACCGACCTGCCCGAAGCCCCACAGGTCGCCCACGGCCTCGATGAGGTGACCGTCGCCCCATCGGTGGTCACCATCGGCAACTTCGACGGGGTCCACCGCGGTCACGGTGTCCTGATCGGTCGGGCGGTCAACGACGCCTCGGACCGGGGGATCCGGTCGGTGGCGATCACCTTCGAGCCCCACCCCGCGGCCGTGCTGCGTCCCGGCAGCGAGCCGCCCCGCCTGCAGACCCTGGATGCACGGATCGGCTCGTTGACCGACGCCGGCGTCGACCTGGTCCTGGTGTTGCCGTTCACCCGTGAACTGGCAGCCCTCACCCCGGCACAGTTCGTGGAACAGGTGTTGGTCGAGCGGCTCCGGGCGCAGCGCGTGGTGGTCGGCACGACGTTCCGGTTCGGTGCGAAGGCCGCCGGCGACGTCGTCACCCTCGTCGAGGAGGGGGAGCGTCACGGGTTCGCGACCGAGGCGGCGACCCTGCTCGATCTCGACGACATCCCGATCTCGTCGAGCGAGATCCGCCGGCACCTGGTCGATGGCGATGTGCAGTGGGCCGCTCGCGCGCTCGGACGGCCGTTCGAGCTCGCGGGCACGGTGGTCCCGGGCGACGGCCGGGGTCGCACCATCGGGGTCCCCACCGCCAACCTCGACGTCCCCGATGGGCTCGTGGTCCCCGGCAACGGGGTGTACGCGGGGCACGCGGTGGCCGGCGAACGGCGCTGGCCGGCGGTCACCAACGTCGGCGTTCGGCCGACCTTCGACGGCGCCAACCGGAGCGTCGAGGTGCACCTGCTGGACGCCGACGAGGATCTCTACGGATCCGAGGTGGGCTTCCGGTTCCTGCACCGCATCCGCGGCGAACAGCGGTTCGAGGGCCCCGAACAGCTCGTCGCCCGGATCCGCCAGGACATCGAGGAGACCCGTCGCCACCTGGCCACGGTGGGCTGAGGCACCGGCCGGCCCCGGTGGGGTTTGCCCGCAGGTCGGGGCTGTGTCACACTTCGGGTGGTGACCCAAGAGGGTCACCATCACCGTGCCCGTTCGGGTGTCGGGATCCTCGCTCCTCGAGAGCACTCGCTACAAGCAACGGCGGGTCACCTCGAGAGCGTGTCGCAGACGGTTCGCGCCTCGTGCCGCGGTCCGACGCGGATCCCCAGGGCGACGAGTTCGTTCTCGTCCCACCCGGCGATGCAGGGCCCGAACACGACTGGAGTACACGTTGGCTGTCACCCTGCCGGACGACAAGCAGGAACTCATCGAACAGTTCGCGCAAGCGCCGGGTGACACCGGTTCGCCGGAGGTCCAGGTCGCGCTGATGACGCAACGCATCAGCCACCTCACCGAGCACCTCAAGGAGCACAAGCAGGACCACCACACCCGTCGTGGCCTGCTGATGCTGGTGGGCAAGCGCCGGCGCCTGCTGAACTACCTGAAGGCCAAGGACATCGAGCGGTACCGCACCTTGATCGCAAGGCTCGAGCTGCGCCGCTAGTACCACCGGGCCGGGGTCCTCGTGACCCCGGCCTCGTTGTTGCACCGCACCACCGACAGACGCACGACAGACGCACCATCCGCAAGCGAGTGCGTGGGACCCCGTCGGTCGTCAGTGGAGACGCCTCGAACACCCGGACACCGGGTGATGACGAGCCGCCCCCACTGATGTGCCGACCCAGACGGTCCCCACGCCCTCACGGCCCGCACACCGTGTGCGAGGACGAGACGAGACACGATCAGGAGGCCCACGTGGGCAAGCTCGGTCAGTACGAGCACGCCGTCGACATCGACGGCAAGACACTTCACTTCGAGGCCGGGACCCTGGCCGCCCAGGCGGGCGGCGCAGTGGTCGTCAGCCTCGGCGACACCAAGGTCCTGAGCACGACGACCGCTTCGAAACAGGTCAAGGACTTCCTTCCGTTCTTCCCCCTGACCATCGAGGTCGAGGAGCGGATGTACGCCAACGGGCGCATCCCCGGCTCGTTCTTCAAGCGCGAGGGACGTCCGTCGGAGAACGCCATCCTGGTGTGCCGGCTGACCGACCGTCCGCTGCGCCCGACCTTCGCCGAGGGTCTGCGCAACGAGGTCCAGGTCGTCAACACCATCATCCAGACGACCCAGTTCGACCCCTACGACGTCGTGGCCATGAACGGCTCGTCGCTGTCGACCATGCTCTCGGGCATCCCGTTCGCGGGTCCGGTCGCCGCGGTGCGCTACGCGATGCTGCGTGACGGCTCGTGGGTCGCCTTCCCGTCGTTCGAGGAACTCGACGAGGAGGCCGTGTTCAACATGGTCATCTCCGGGCGGGTCGAGGACGACGGTGAGGTCGCGATCCTCATGATCGAGGCCGAGGCCACCAAGGACGCCTGGATCAAGGTCGACATGGGCGCCCCGGCGCCGACCGAGGAGGTCGTCGGTCAGGCCATCGAGGACGTCAAGCCGATCATCAAGCAGCTGTGCGAGGCCCAGCAGGCGTTCGTCGACGAGGTCGGCGTGCGTGACGCGGGCGAGTTCCCGCTGTTCCTCGACCACAGCGACGAGGTCTTCGACGCGGTGTTCGCCGCCGGCTCCGGCCGGGTCGAGGAGCTCTACCGTCAGGCCGAGCTCAGCAAGGCCGACAAGGACGAGCAGGTCGCCGTCATCCGCAAGGAGGTCGTCGACCAGGTCGTGGCCGCGGGCGTCGGTGACCTCGACGAGGCCGACGTCAGGAAGCAGGCCAGCGAAGCGTTCCGTACGACCGAGAAGAAGGTCGTGCGTCGCCTGATCGTCGACGAGGGCTTCCGTATCGACGGTCGTAGCGTCACCGACCTGCGCGGCGTGACCGCCGAGGTCGGCGTGCTGCCGATGACCCACGGTTCCTCTCTGTTCCAGCGCGGCGACACGCAGGTCATGTCGGTGCTGGCACTCGGCACCACCCGTGACGGGCAGCGTCTCGACACCCTCGATCCCGAGGACGAGAAGCTGTTCATGCACCACTACAACATGCCGCCGTACTCGACCGGTGAAGCCGGTCGCGTCGGTAGCCCCAAGCGCCGCGAGATCGGCCACGGAGCGCTCGCCGAGCGGGCCATCATCCCGATGCTGCCCGAGACCGACGAGTGGCCCTACGCCATGCGCATCGTCTCGGACGTGCTGAGCTCCAACGGCTCCACCTCGATGGGTTCGGTCTGCGCGACCTCGCTCGCCCTGATGGACGGCGGTGTGCCGGTCCACGCGCCGGTCTCCGGCATCGCGATGGGCCTGGTGTACGAGAACGGCAAGTACACCACCCTGACCGACATCCAGGGCGTCGAGGACTTCTTCGGCGACATGGACTTCAAGGTCGCCGGTCCCAAGGAGTTCATCACCGCGCTGCAGCTCGACACGAAGATCTCGGGCATCCCGGCCGACGTGCTGCAGGCCGCCCTGCTGCAGGCACGCGACGCCCGCCTGGAGATCCTCGACGTCATGAACGCGGCGATCTCCGAGCCGCGTGACGAGGTGGCCGAGACCGCACCCCGCGTCGAGATCGTGAACATCCCGCAGGACAAGATCGGTGCGATCATCGGTCCCCGTGGTGCGATCATCAAGGAGCTGGTCGAAGCGACCGGCGCCCAGATCGACGTCGACGAGGAAGGTGGGCGTGGGATCGTCAAGATCTACGCCAACTCCCGCGCCGTGGCACAGGACGCGCTCGACCGCGTCAACGCGATCGCGAACCCGCAGCTGCCGGAGAAGGGTGAGCGCTACCACGCCACGGTCGTCAAGACCGTCGACTTCGGTGCGTTCGTGTCCCTGACCCCGGGCACCGACGGGCTGCTCCACATCTCGGAGCTGTCCAAGATGGCCGGCAAGCGCCTCGGTCACGCCGAGGAGGCCGTCGAAGCCGGCGACCAGGTGCTGGTCGAGGTCCTGGACGTGCTCGACGGTGGCCGCAAGTTCAAGCTGCAGTACGTCGGCGACAAGCCGGGCGAGACCGGCAGCGACAGCGCCGGCGACGGCGGTTCGGACGACGACGCCCCGGCGGAGAAGGCTCCGGCGCAAGCCAAGGAGTCGCGCGGCGAGGGTGGCGGTGGCCGCGAGCGCGGTGGCCGTAGCCGTGGCGGACGCAGCCGCGGTGGCGATGCCAAGTCCGACGAGGGCGCCAAGTCCGACGAGGGCGCCAAGAGCGACGCTCCCGCCAAGACCGAGGACGCGCCGTCGAGCGAGGGTGGCGGCGAACGCACCCGCACGCGGACCCGCAGCCGGTCGCGCGAGCGCGACTGACCGCAGCACGTAGCACCTGGCAACACGGGAGGGCGGCCCACGGGCCGCCCTCCTCTTTTCGTGCCCTCGTCGTGATGTTCGTCGCATCAGGGTAAACAGTTGCCTCCAGCGCAACGGACCTGCATACTGGCGGGGCAGGACCCCGAGTCACGACGCCGCATGCAGGAGGTCCGATGACCGAGCCGGCCGACGAGGAACTCGATCTCAGCAGCCTCGGCGACGAGGATCTGACCGAGCAGATGCACGAGGATCTCTACGACGGTCTCGCCGTCGAGATCGCCGAAGGCACCCGGATCCTGCTCGAACGCGGATGGAGCCCGAAACGGGTGCTCGACGAGGCCCTGGTCGAGGGCATGCGCATCGTGGGCATCGACTTCCGTGACGGGGTGCTGTTCGTGCCGGAGGTACTGCTCGCCGCCAACGCCATGAAGGCCGGGATGTCGATCCTGCGCCCGCTGCTGGCCGAGACCGGTGTCGAGTCCATCGGCAAGGTGGTCATCGGCACCGTCAAGGGCGACATCCACGACATCGGCAAGAACCTGGTCTCGATGATGCTCGAGGGCGCCGGGTTCGAGGTCATCGACATCGGCATCAACACCGACGTCGACGGCTACCTCGCGGCACTCGACGAGCACCAGCCGGACATCCTCGGGCTGTCGGCCCTGCTCACCACCACCATGCCCTACATGAAGGTGGTCATCGACACCCTGGTCGCGAAGGGACGTCGTGACGATCTGATCGTGTTGGTCGGGGGTGCGCCGCTCAACGAGGAGTTCGGCGAGGCGATCGGTGCCGACGCCTACTGCCGCGACGCGGCCGTCGCGGCGGAGACCGCGACCCGGCTGATCGGCGAACGCCGCCGGGCCCTGGTCTCGTGATGACCGCGGCGAGCCTGCCGCGGGTCCGGGTCATCGCCTGCGGTGCGATCGCCCGGGAGCTCGTGGAGGTCCTGCGGGTCAACGGGCTCGACAACGTCAGCGTGGAGTGTCTCCCGCCGGAGCTGCACAACCGTCCGGAGAAGATCCCCGAGCTCGTCCGCGCCAGGATCCGCCGTGCGAAGAACGACCACGACCGCATCCTGGTCGGCTACGCCGACTGCGGGACCGGCGGCCTCCTCGACGTCGTGTGCGCCGAGGAAGGCGTCACCCGCCTGCCCGGTGCCCACTGCTACGAGCTGTTCGCCGGTGGGGAGGTCTTCGCGGCCCTGCACGAACGCGAGCCGGGCACCTTCTACCTCACCGACTACCTGGTGCGGAACTTCGACCGGCTGGTGATCGAGGGACTCGGCATCGCGGCCCACCCGCAGCTGCAGGCGCTGTACTTCGGCAACTACCGCCGGCTGGTCCACCTCGCCCAGACCCACGACGACACGCTGACGTCGCACGGTCGGCGGGCGGCGGCGCGACTCGGGCTGGAGCACGAGCGCCGTTTCACCGGCACCGGGGCGCTCGACGCGGCGCTGGTTGCGGTGGCGGGCGCCGGATCGCTCCCATGAGTCGGACGAGTCGGCGTCGCAACGCCGCGCCGTCGGTGGTCACGATCCTGTGGCGCGACATCCCCGCCCAGGTGGTCGCCAACGGCGTCACCACCGAGAAGGCGATGCTGCCCAACCGGTTCCAGATCGCGATCGACCGGGCCGCGAAGATCGCCGACAAGACCGACCTGCAGGCCTACGTCGCGGAGTGGCGCCGGGTGGAGCAGCCGCTCGGGCACGAGCGGCCGGGCGAAGCCGTCGCGAGCCTCATCGAGGAACTCGACCGCACCTACACCCGGGATCGACTGGCGGCGTTGGTCCGTCAGGGCGGCCTGGAGACCTCTGGAGACCCCGCATGACCGACACCGTCATCAGCTCGGCGACCCGCGAGGTCGTGATCGGGTTCGGCCGTCCCTTCGTGATGATCGGCGAGAAGATCAACCCGACCGGGCGCAAGATCCTGGCCGAGGAGATGAAGGCGGGCGACTTCAGCCGGGTCCAGGCCGACGCCCTCGCGCAGGTGGCCGCCGGCGCGCAGATGCTGGACGTCAACGCCGGCATCCCGCTGGCCGACGAGCCGGCGATGCTGGCACACGCCATCGAGCTCGTGCAGTCGCTGACCGACGTGCCGCTGTCCATCGACTCCTCGATCGTCGAAGCGCTCGAAGCGGGGATGGCGGTCTACCAGGGCAAGCCGCTGATCAACTCGGTCACCGGCGAGGACGAGGTGCTCGAACGCGTCCTGCCGCTGGTCGCCCGGCACGGTGCCGCCGTGGTGGCGATCTCCAACGACGAGACCGGCATCTCGGAGGACCCCGACGTCCGCTTCGAGGTGGCGCGCAAGATCGTCAACCGTGCCGCCGACCACGGCATCCACCACTCCGACATCGTGGTCGACCCCCTCGTGATGCCGATCGGTGCGATGGGCTCGGCCGGACAACAGGTGTTCAGACTGGTGC
>PWLR01000191.1 GCA_003558435.1 Nitriliruptoraceae bacterium
AGGCCGAGGACGACATGCACCGGGCCGTCTACGGCGACCTGCACGTGATCGCCGAAGGGGTGCTGGCCACCAACGCCCCGCGCGTGGAGGGTGCGGCACGTTCGAGGATCCGTCCCGAGGTGGCCGCCGCGCTGGCCAAGGCGCAGCGCGGCACCGTGCTGGATGATGCCGAGGCGTTGCTGTTGTTCGACACCACCGGGGTGGAGATCGATGCGCTGGCGGCCGCGGCGGATGAGTTGCGGTCCGCAGCGGTCGGTGACGAGGTCACCTACGTGATCAACCGCAACATCAACTTCACCAACGTGTGTTACACCGGCTGCCGGTTCTGCG
This sequence comes from Nitriliruptoraceae bacterium, assembly GCA_003558435.1. Lineage (GTDB taxonomy): Bacteria > Actinomycetota > Nitriliruptoria > Nitriliruptorales > Nitriliruptoraceae > PWLR01. The sequence continues at coordinate 331 of PWLR01000191.1, forward strand.
CGTTCGCGCAGCGCCGCGACGACCCGGACGCCTACAACCTGTCGCTGAGCGAGGTCGCCGACCGGGCCGAGGACGCCTGGGATATCGGGGCGAGCGAGGTGTGCATGCAGGGCGGTATCCACCCGGATCTGCCCGGCGACTACTACTTCGACGTGCTCGATGCGGTCAGCGCACGCGTGCCCGGGATGCACATCCACGCCTTCTCGCCCATGGAAGTCGTCAACGGCGCGACCCGGCTCGGCATCGGGGTGCGCGAATGGCTCACCGAGGCCAAACGCCGTGGGCTCGGCTCGATCCCGGGCACCGCGGCCGAGATCCTCGACGACGACATCCGGTGGGTGCTGACCAAGGGCAAGCTCCCGACCGCCCAGTGGATCGAGGTCGTGACCACCGCCCACGACATCGGGCTGCCGTCGTCGTCGACGATGATGTACGGCCACGTCGACGAGCCGCGCCACTGGGTCGCGCACCTGAAGCTGCTGCGTTCGCTGCAGGAACAGACCGGCGGGTTCACCGAGTTCGTGCCGCTGCCGTTCGTGCACCAGCTCGCCCCGATCTACCTCGCCGGGGTGGCCCGCCCGGGCTCATCCTGGGAGGACGACCGCCGGGTGCACGCGGTCGCCCGGCTGCTGCTGCACGGCGCGATCGACCACGTGCAGGTGTCGTGGGTCAAGGTCGGACTCGAACGGGCCGTCGACCTGCTGCAGGGCGGGTGCGACGATCTCGGGGGCACGCTGATGGAGGAGACCATCTCGCGGATGGCCGGCTCCACCCACGGCATCCGCCAGAGCGCCGACGACCTGGCCGCGACCGCGATCGCGGCCGGCCGCACCCCCCGGCAACGCACCACCACCTACGGCCCCATCACCACACGCGCCTGAGCCACCGGCCGGCCCGGGCCGGCCCCGGGTGGGTCCGGCGCGCGTTGTTGGTCGGCATGCCGGCTGGGCCGCCATGGCGGCCGAGCCGTCCGGAGCCGCCGGCCACGCCCCCGCGCCGGTGCCCGGCTGGTCGAGATACCCGTCCGAGCCCGGGTTCGGAGCTCGATCCTGACACGCCCGCGGCCTCGGGATGGCCGCCCCTGTGCAGGTTGTCGAGTTCGACACGGCAGGGTTGTACAGGTTCTCGTTGGGGGCTGGCGGGGCGACCGGCGCGCAGCACGGTTCGGGGTCGATGGTCGCAGAAGGCTGTTATAGGCGCGTAAACGCCCAGCTGGGGACTTCGACGCGCTCTGTGGGTGGGGTGCATCATCCGACCCCCGGTGCCGATGGTGGTCATGGATGGACGAGAACCTAGACAGTCAGCTTGACAAAACCTGTACAGCTTGCGAGGCTGTCCTCCAGCGAACCCCGGATGGAGAAACGATGGCAACCTCGACCGTGAACCTGCCCTCCACGATCAGCGCCGAGCGGCCCGGTCCGGAGACCGAAACGCCCAGCCCCGAGCTGGTGGGGACCGCGTTGCCGATGTTGGCGCCGATGAGCGCGGCGACGATCGCCGCCGCGACCTCCGAGGAGCTGTTGGTCGCCGTCGGGCAGGACGATGAGGCCGCGTTCGCCGCCCTCTACGACCGGGTCTCCCCGCAGGTGCTCGGGGTCGCCCTGCGGGTGCTGCGCGACCGGGCACTGGCGGAGGAGGTCACCCAGGAGGTCCTGGTCGAGGTCTGGAAGAAGGCCGACCGGTTCGACCCGACCCGGGGGACGGCTTCGGGATGGATCACCACCCTCGCCCACCGTCGCGGGGTCGACCGCGTGCGTTCCGAGCAGGCCAGCCGTGACCGCGACGACCGGGTCTCGCGTCGGGACGAGCCGCGGGCCTTCGATCAGGTCGCCGACGAGGTGCAGGTCAACCTCGACCACTGGCAGGTGCGCCGGGCCCTGTCCTCGCTGACCGAACGCCAGCGCGAGGCGATCGAGCTGGCCTACTTCGGTGGTCACACCTACCGCGACGTCGCCAAGGTGCTCGGCATCCCGGAAGGCACCGCGAAGTCGCGGCTGCGTGACGGTCTGCTGCGTCTGCGCGAGGCCCTCGAAGGTCTCGTCTGACCCGCCGGTGCTCGCGACCGAAGCTGCGCTCGATGACGCTGCCCTCCCGGTGACGGGAGGGCAGCGTCATGTCTAGGTCGAATGAACAGGACGAACACTTATTGCGCTCGCTGGGGGTAACCGATAACGCTACCTGTGGTGGTTACCCGTCCGAACGGCCACCAGCTGTGGTGGGTTGCTCTTGACCGATGCCTTCGGGTCCGACAGACTGTCTCCCGTGTAGTTCCACTGATGTCGGCAGCGAGGAGCGGTACGTGGGTGTGATGACCGAGCTGACGACGAAGCTCGCGTTCGATGCGGATGATCGGCCGTGGATGCTCGAGGCGAAGTGCCTCGATGCGGATCCGGAGGCGTTCTTCCCGGAGAAGGGTGGATCCACCCGCGAGGCCAAGCGGATCTGCGGGGCCTGCCCGGTCCGTGACGAGTGCCTCGACCACGCGTTGACGCACGACGAACGGTTCGGCATCTGGGGTGGTCTCTCCGAGCGGGAGCGCCGCCGGGCCAAGCGCCTGACGGCCTGAACGCCGCCCGGTAGTGCGTGGGGCTGCGTCTGGCGATAGAACTCTACGCGTTCGCACCACCACGTAAAGCCATCGTTCGGTCCGCTCCGACCCTGTCCGTGAGGACACTCGGCCGGGAGTACAGGACTTCGGCTGTGGTAGCTTCGGCGCGCTCCGTGAGCGCCACGTCGCCCGCCTCGACGCGGACGTGCACGCCCGGCGTGGCCCGCGATCCCGCATTCGGCGGGCCCGGCGGTCCCCACAGAACCGTCCTCGACGCGCGCTCGTGACGCCCGGATCCCCCCGAGGAGCCGACCTTTGACCGCCACCTCGACGTCCCCGCCGGCCAGCCCGAGCGCGCGGGCCGGCGATCCGCACGACGCGACGGGTGACACGGCGACGGTCCTGATCGTGCTCGTGGCGCACGATGGGATCACCTGGCTGCCGCGCGTGCTCGACGCGTTGGCGCAACAGAGCTACCCGGCGGTCGAGGTCGTCGCGGTCGACAACGCCAGTGGTGACGGTTCACGCGAGCTGCTCATCGACCGGTTGGGCGAACAGCGGGTGCTCGTGGCCGATCGCGACATCGGGTTCGGCGCCGCGGTGTCGATGGCACTCGACGCGCGTGACGCGAACGACGCGCCCTACCTGCTCACCCTCCACGACGACTGCGCGTTGGGCCCTGAGGCACTCGCGATCCTGGTGTCGGCCATGGAGGCCGATCCCCGCCTGGCGGCGGTGGGGCCGAAGCTGCATTCCTGGCAGGTGCCGGGCCAGCTCCAGTCGGTCGGGTGCACGATCGATGCCACCGGACGCGCCGACAGCGGCGTCGACCCCGACGAGCTCGACCAGGGTCAACGCGACCAGGGCGGCCAGACCCTGTACGTGCCCACGACCGCGATGCTCGTGCGTCGTGAGGTGTTCGAGTCGGTGGGACGCTTCGACCGGCGGTTCCACGTGTTCCGGGACGACCTGGACCTGTGCTGGCGCTTCTGGCTCGTCGGCCACGACGTCGAGATCGTCCCCGAGGCGGTCGGTGAGCACGCGGCCGGCGCGGCGAACTACCTCCGGCTCGGCCAGACCCGCTTCATCGGGCCCCGCTACTTCGCGGAGCGCAACACCCTCGCCGCGCTGCTGAAGAACTACGGCCTGCTGCGGCTGGCGGTCGTCATCCCCCTGTACGTGCTGGTGGGCCTGGCCAAGGTCGTCGGGTTCGTGCTCACGCGTCGTTTCTCGGATGCGTGGCAGACCCTGCGTGCGTGGGCCTGGAACCTGCTCCACCTGCGCGAAACGCGCCGCCACCGCCGTGTGGTCCAGCAGGCCCGCACCCGCACCGACGGGGAACTCGCCCGGTTGTTCGGCCGGGTCGGCCCCCGCATCCGCGCCTACGTGGAGGCCATGGCCTCCTGGGTCGCCGGTGGCGACGTCGCGCCGGCGCCCGAGCCCCGGCCCGACAACGTCCCACCGCCCCCGCCGACCTCGGTCGTCGCCAAGACCGTCTCGCTCGTGCGGCGCCGGCCGGTGCTGTTGGCGGCCTCGGCGCTGAGCGTGCTGTTCCTGGCCTCGGCGTGGCCCCTGCTGCTGCCCGGGGAGTTGCGCGGCGGCGAACTGGCGGTCTGGCCGATGCTGCCGGCGGCGTTCCTGGGGGACTACGTCGCGGGATGGCACGAGGCGGCGGCCTTCGGCACGGCCGCGAGCCCGTCACCCGCGCAGGCGCTGCTCGGGTTGTGGCACCTGCTGCTCGGAGGCAACAGCTATCTAGCGCCCCGGGCGCTGCTGTTGCTGCCGTTCGCCGCGGCGTGGTTGCTCGCGTTGCGAGCGGGTCAGACCTACTCGCGCCGTCGGCTTCCACGGGTGATCGCGGCGACCGCCTACGTGCTGTCACCGCCGGCCCTGGCGGCCCTGACCACCGGCCGGATCGGTGCGCTGGTGACGCTCGCGGTGCTGCCGGGCATCGTCTCGGCGGGCATCACGATGTCCCGTCGCGCCACCCCGCCGGGTCGGGCCTGGCGCGCCGTCGCCGGGGTGGCGCTGTTGGGAGCGATCGGCGGGGCCTTCGAACCGGCGCTGCTGGTAGTGCTGGTGGTCGTGGGCGGGCTCGTGACCGTGGTGCGGCTCATCACGGCGGGAAGCCAACAGTGGCGCACCGCGCTGCTCAGTCGTTCCGGGGTGGCCGTCGGCGGACCCCTGGTGCTGTTGCTGCCGTGGTCCCTGGACCTGCTCGCGGCCGATGGGCCGCTGGCGGGGACCGCGACGACCGCCGCAGGCGACGAACTGTGGCGTTGGCTGCTGCTCGCCCCGCAGCTCGCCGGGTTCCCGGGGCTGCTGGCCGGTGCCGGGTTCCTGTTGGCCGGGCTGCTCGGGCTGGTGCTCGCCGCACGCCGGGCACCGGTGTTGGTGCTGGCGCTGTGGACCGTGGCGTTGGCCGGTGCCGCCGGCGGTTGGTGGCTCGACCGCACCCTGGCCGTCACCTGGGCCGGGCTGCCGTTGTTGGCGACCGCAGCGGCGTTCTCCGGGTTGTTCGCCGTGGCCTTCGCCACCGGTGAGGCGCAGCTGTCGTCCCATGCGTTCGGCTGGCGCCAACTCGCCGCCGTGACCACCGCGGCCATGGTCACGGTCAGCCTGGGCGCCGTCGCCGTCACGCTCGCGACCACCACCTGGGACAACTTCCGGATCGACGACCCGTCGCTGCCCTCGTTCGTGGTGGCGGCCGCTGCCGACACCGGCCCGTTCCGGGCGCTGGTACTGGCCGATCGGGACGGGGTCGTCGAATGGGAGGTGGTGAACGGCGCCGGGCCGACGATGGCCGGGTACGGGGTGCCCGAGTCGGCCACCGGCGAGGCGATGGTCGATGCCGCCATCGGCGACCTGCTGTCCGGACGGGATCCCAGCGCTGCCGACCGCCTGGGGCTGCTCGGGGTCCGCTACCTCATCGTGCCCGAAGGTGGCACCAGTGAACCGCTCGACGACGCGTTGATGGCCCAGACCGGCATCGAACCGCGTCCGGTCCCGACCGGCCGGGTTCTGGCGGTCAACGGGTGGCTCCCACCGGCGGTCTCGGTCTCCCCGGGAGGTGCCGAACGCATCGCCGAGCGGGGATCGCTGCCGTCGGGGGTGAGCGTCAACCGGCTCGAGCGCGACGAGGACGACACCTACACCGGCGAGCTGCGGGAACCCTCGTCGATCCTGCTGACCGAGGTCGCCGGCCCTGGCTGGCAGGCGCGCGTCGGCTCGACGATCCTGCGCCCGAGCCCGGGTGATCCGGTGCGCTTCGACGAGGTCCCCGACGGCACCGTCTCGGTGACCCACACCGGGGCGACCGCCCGTGGGCTGGCCGTCACGGGTCAGTTGCTGGCCGTGTTGTTGGCCATCTCGCTGGCGCTGCGTCCGCCGAGCTTCGCGCGCTCGTTCAGCACGGCGGATGCGCCGCATCCCGTGGACGGCCCACCGGCGAGCCCCCCGCGGCCCTCGGCGCCGGCTCCTACCGCCTCCGACAACATCGAGGTGGAGGCATGAGGTCGTTGCGGGGTCCGGTCGCGGCGGTGCTGACGGTGTTGGCGGCCGGGGCGGTGCTGGCGGCGGACACCTATGCGCCCGCCCCGATGCGCCCACCCGAACCTGCCGTGGTCGTCGCGTCCGGGGAACCCGTCGCCGGCAGCTTCGTGTGCGGCGTCGGGGACGCCGGTCAGGACGAGGTGAGTCTCATCGCGGCCCGACCGGCCGGTGGCGGGGCGAGCCCGGCGCAGCTCGACCGGCAGCGGTTCGCCGAGGGCACGCTCCGGGTGGAGACCGAACCCTCGATCTTCCCCGGCGCCGCATCCACCACCAGCTACGGCCCCGGGGGCGACGATGCCGCCGAGGGCACCGACGTCGCGGAACAGGATCTGTCCGGGACCTGGGTGGCGTGGCGGGATGCGCCCGTCACCGCCTGGCGCGAATGGCACGTCGAGGACCACGACGAGCTTCCCGACGCGATGGTCGCGGGCGCCTGCGCCGCCCCATCCTCCGACCGCTGGATCGTGCCCGGACTGAGCACCGAGGGTGGCGACGAGGCCCGTCTGCGGCTCGCCAACCCGTTCCCCGGTTCGGCGACGGTCGCCGTCGGTTTCCTGACCCCGGAGGGAGCCGAGGGTCCGTTGGTGCTGCGCAACATCACCGTTCCGGCCCGTTCCGTGCGTGAGATCGTGGTCAACGACACGCTCCCGGAACGCGCCGACCTGACCGCGGTGGTCGAGGTGGCCTCCGGTCGGATGAGTGTCGAGGGCGTGCAGATCGCCCGCTCGGCGATCGGCGGCATCGACGGCGCCAGCCTGTTGCAAGCGGCGCCCGAGGCGGCCGAGGAGTGGACCGTGCCCTGGGTATCGGATGACGACACCACCGCGAGTTGGCTGTGGATCGCGAACCCCGGACAACGCACCGCCCCGGTCGAGCTGACCCTGCACACCCCCGACGGCGGCGAGCTGCCCGAGGGTCTCGCGGAGGTCAGCGTGCCCCCCGGGGAGATGCGCCGCGTGGACCTCACCGGCACCTTCCCCGAGGATGTGACCGTCGCCGGGGTCTCCGCCCGGTCCAACGGCGCCCCGATCGTGGTCTCGGCGGGCACCACGGTCTCGGCCGACGACCCGGCGGCCACCGGGATCGCGGTCCAACTCGGCGCCATCGCGCCGGACCGCTCGTGGGTGGTCAGTGGTGGCACCGCCGACGGGCGCACGGAAGCGTTGCACGTGGTCAACCCGACCGGGGCCGAGGCCGTGGTCGACATCGCGCTGTTCAACGGGGTGGCTTCACTGCAACCGGCTGCGCTCCAGGACCTGGTCGTCGGCGCCGGCAGCAGCATCACGGTGGAGCTCGACGAGGTTCTCGACGAGCGATCCGCGTGGAGCGCGTTCGTGACGACGTCTTCAGGGCAGGTCGTGGTCGGTCGGGTCGGTCGGAGCACGCGCGAGGGTGTGGACGAGGACCTCGACGACGACGAGGCAGAGGACGACGAGGCGGACGAGGGCGAAGACGACGAGGATGCAGACGATGGGGCCGGCGGGGACTCGGCGTCCGACAGCCTGAGGCTCGTCGTAGCTCCGGGGGTGCCTTCGTCCGCGTGGTCGTCTCAGGGGGCGGGCCTGGCCGCGGTGAACACCGATGGGCTGGTA
>PWLR01000115.1 GCA_003558435.1 Nitriliruptoraceae bacterium
CCGCCGTCTCCTGCGCCGACTCCCGCGCCACACCCTGTTCCACGATCTGCTCCTGCCCGTCCGTCATCGTTGGCCCGCCGGTCCGTCGTAATAGCGCATCGTCACCCGCTCGAGGCCGACGACCACCAGGTACGCCGTGATCCCGACCAGCCCGGCCACGAAGGTCGTCGCGAACAGCTGCACCGCGTTGTTGGTGACCCGGCCGAACGCGAAGATGGCCCCGCCGATGCCGGCCGAACTGGGCGCGGAGATCTCGCCGACGATGGCCCCGACGACCGCGGCGGTCGCGCCGATCTTCATCCCGACGAACAGGTAGGGCACCGCCGCCGGCACCCGCAGTTTCCACAGCCGTGTCCACCAGCTGACCGCGTAGGAGCGCATCAGCTCCTCGGCCGTGGCGGGCGTCGAACGCAACCCACGGACGGTGTTGAGGGTGACGGGGAAGAACACCAGGTACATCGACAGCACGGCCACGCCGCTCCACACCGGCAGGGCGTCGATCTGGTTGAACACGACCACCAGGATCGGCGCGAAGGCGATGAACGGGATCACCTGGGATGCGACCACGTAGGGCATCAGCCCCTTCTCCGCGACCCGCGAGTGACAGAACAGCACGCCGAGCAGGAACCCGAACACCACGCCGAGCACGAACCCGACCGCGACCTCCCGCAGCGTGTAGGCCACACCGCTGGCCAGGAAGGAGCCGAGGGTCTCGCCACCACCCCGGTAGGGGCGTCCCAGCGCGGTGACGATCTCCCACAGGTGCGGGAAGGTCTGTGCGTTGCCGGATCCCGTCACCCGGATCGGCAGGTTGACCGACGACCCCGGCCAGGTGTTGCCGAGCGCGAGTGCCGCCGCGCGGTAACCCTCCCAGAGCGCGACGAGCAGGACCACCACGATGGTGGCGTTCCTGGCGACCCGCGTTCCGGCGTTCAGTGGCTGTCCCTCCGGGTGATCGCGGATGTGTAGCGCAGGGATGTGTCTCGGAGGTGAACCCTGCGATGGCGGTCGTAGGCTGCGCCACTCCCGGGCCCGGGACGAGCGCGCAACGCCCGGCCGCGCCGCCGGCCACCACCCATCTCGGTCAGACGGTCACTCGGCGTGGACGATGGCGGCAACCGGTCCACCCCCGTGGGGGCCCTGGTGCAGCGCGCCGACGGAGACGAACACCGCCGTGTCACCGATGGTCGCCGCGGCCACCCCACCCACGGCCCCCTTGATCTGACGGTGGTGGTGGACGTCCGAGTCGTCGAGCATCAGCTGGCGACGGCCGCGCAGTTGGCCGCGGCCGTCGGCCTCGCACTTGAGGAACACGCCCACCAGCCGATCGCCGAGATCCGTGTGATGCGGACGGTCGGGGAGCTCGAGCCCGGCGTCACGGATGGCGTCCCAGATACCGTCCTGATCGATCGCATCCTGCATCTCGCTGTGGCCGACCCGGTAGGGCGACGACGACGCGGCGGCGTTGCCCACCACCACGATCTGGGCGCGGTCGAGCTCCACACCCGACGAACACGACGCGACGCTCGAGTACAGGTCGGTGTTCTTGCAGATCTCCTCGGCGGCCGGCACCGCGTCGATCTCGCCCAGCGCGTAGGCGATCCCGAGCCCCGTGGTGCCGTTCGAGACGTCCATCGAGTACAGGGTGTCCTCGGTGAACACGGCCTGGCCGCGGGCATGGGCATCGGCGATCGTGTCCTGCACCAGCAGCGGCGTCTTGGTCTGTACGTAGTGGACGTCGGCCACATCGGTGATCCCGGCCTCGGCCATGGCCCGCTCGACGCCCTCGGCGACCTTCTCGACCATCGCGGGGCGGCCGATGTCCTCCGGCAGCAGCACGTCCGACATCGCGAAGCCGACCGACAGCCGTTTGTCCTCGGTCGCGACGCCCTCCCGGTCGGCGATCCTCGCGAACACGGTCGCATGGGGGGTGATGACGCCGTCGCAGCCTCCCGACCACGCCATCGGGATGTCCTTGACCTCGGACTCGGACCGGCCCCCCTTCTCCATCAACACGCCACGGAACGCCTGGTCCGACAGGATCCGGGTGTAGTCGTTGACCCCACCGTTGCCCTCGGTCTTGCCGATCACGGCGATGACCTCGTCCGCGGCGAACACGCCGTCGTCGATCAACCCCGCCAGCCCCGATGCGTCGCTGACGCTGGTGATCTCGACCTTGCGAACCTCGAACGACATGGTGGTCCTGTTCTCGATGGGAAGCCGTGATACCGGCCCGACGCTAGCCGCCGGTCGCGGATGCCCCCATGTCGAGTTGCGACGACCACAGCGCACCGCCGAAAGCATGAGCTGCCCCTGCCCTGATCCTGCCGCAGGCCACGTGCCCGCAGCCGAAGACCAGCCGCTACACGAGGTGCCCGCGACCCCGCTGATCGCCGACCTCGACGACGCAGGCTCGGCGGGCATCGGCATCGAGCCCGGCCGCCGCCAGCTCGTGCTGGCCCTACGGCTCGATGAGGCGCCGGCGATGGTCCTGGCCGACGAGGCGACCCGACGCGTCCCGCTCCCGGGTTCGTCCGGGGCCTGGCCGCGCAGGCCATCCTCGCGGTCGGTGGCAGCGTCTCGGCCGGGATGTCGGGGCCCGCGCCACAGGCCGTTGGGCCCGCCGGCGCCCACGACAGCCCGCACGCGCCATGACCAGCGGACGGGACACCCACGGGGGTCCTCGCGTTGACCTTCCGACGGGCAGGTATCCGTGCTCGCCTACCCGGACGCCCGCGGGGCGAGAACAGACCGCGCAGCGCGTTCCTCTGCCCGCCGGTCAGACCCGTCGGGTAGGCCATGCCGAACCATCGACCCTGGCAGGCCAGCCTTCAGCGGGTTCGTACACAGAGCCTCAGCGTCCCCGGATCGGGACCCGCGAAGGGCGGTCGTCGGGCAGCATCACGTAGTCGTCCTCGCCCTCGACGACACCGTCGACCGGTTCCAGCATCGCGCGGCGATAACGGTGAGGCCGGTAGCCGTGTACCGCGATCGCGTCCACCACATCCTGCGCCGTGGCGTCGAACCGGCGCTGATGGAGATCGTCGGCCTCGATCACCACGACGGGACGGTGCTCGCGGAGCACCCCCTGTGCACCGGCGAGCGTCAACAGTTCCGCGCCCTCGACGTCGCACTTGAGCACGTCCACCCGGCCCAGGGCCTGATCGGCGACGAGGGCGTCGAGGCGTTCGGTGCGGACCTCGATGCGACGGTGGGGTAGTCGCGAGAAGGCGGCGGCGTCATCGGCATCCTCGGTCGACCCGCGCAGGTGCGCGCGGGTCGGCACGACCGGAACCCGCAATTCGATGGTCCCGGCGGCATCGGTCAACGCGAGCTGGTGAAGGCTGACCCGATCGGCCATGCCGGAGGCGCGCACGAGCCGGTCGAGCATCCGCAGCGAACCCGGGCGGGGTTCGATGCCGACGACGTGCCCCCACCTGCCCACCTGGCGTGCCATCACGAACAGGTGCGCCCCACCGGCCGCTCCGATGTCGATGCAGACGTCGCCCGGCCGGACCAGCCGACGCAGCAGGAACAGCTCCTTCTCCAGGAACGGCACCCGGTCGACGGCGCGCTCCAGGCGGGAGGGCGGTGCGCTCCGGTCGATCCCGACGGTGGTGGTCACAGCTGGTCCAGCGCCTCGGCGATCGGGGTCGGACCGGAGATCAATTCGAACGTGGCACCGATGGTGGAGGGACGTTCCAGACACGCCAGCATCGTCGCCGCCACGTCCGCCCGAGGGATGTCCCCGCGCTCCGGCAGGGCCGGGACGCCGATCTCGATGTGACCGTTGCCGTCGTCGTCGGTCAGCCCACCGGGCCGCACCACGGTCGCGTCCAGACCGCTGTCGAGCAGGATGCGATCCGCCGCATGCTTGGCGGCGAGATAGTGGCGCATCTTCTCCGCACCGCCCAGTGGCTCGCCGGCCTGGATCGACGAGAGCATCACGTACCGGGCGATGTCCCGCTCGCGACAGACGTCGATCGACCGCACCGCCCCGTGCAGGTCCACACGCAGCGTCGCGTCCGCGCCCGTCGCGCCGCCCGAGCCGGCGCAGAACGCCACGGCCTCGACGTCGTCGAACGCCGGCGCGAGCTCGCCTTCGAGGTCGCCGATCACCGGCGTGCCCCCCCGTTCGCGGACCGCGTCGGCCTGGTCCTGGCTGCGGATCATGCCCCGGACGTCGTGGCCCGAGGCCGCCAGTTGCTCGGTGAGCAACCGACCCGTCGTACCGTTGGCACCGATGACGAGTACGCGCACGTGGTTCCCTGTCGTCGAAGGTTGCGGTGGAAGACGCTATGGGCTCGAGTTCCCATCGGCCCGGACGGACGGACAGGCGACCTCCCCGCGACCCGCTCTCCTCGCCCGCCCGACCCGCACCCCGACCTGCAGCCCGACCTGCAACCCGCCCTTCGACTGCGACCTCGTGAACGGACCCACCATGGCACGCACCGATCTCGTCGTCGTCGGCGGCGGCACGGCCGGTCTCGTGGCCGCCATCGGCGCTGCGGGCCAGGGCGCCAAGGTCGTGCTGATCGAACGGCACCGGACCGGTGGCGACTGCCTGTGGACCGGCTGCGTGCCGTCCAAGTCGTTGATCGCCGCCGCGGCCGCCGCGCACACCGCCCGGAGTTCAGCTCACCTGGGCGTCCACGCCCGTGAGGTGACCGTCGACTTCGCCGCGGTGATGGCCCACGTCAAGGGCGCCATCGCCACCATCGAGCCGCACGACTCACCGGAACGGCTACGGGGGCTCGGCATCGAGGTGATCCACGGCGACGCACGCTTCGTGGCCCCCGACGAGGTCGAGGTCGACGGACGGCGCCTTCGCTTCCGACGGGCGCTGGTCGCGACCGGCGCGTCGCCGGCGATGCCACCGATCCCGGGGCTCGCCGAGGCCGACCCGCTGACCAACGAGACCCTGTGGGATCTGTCCGAACGCCCGGAGCGGCTGCTGGTGCTCGGTGCCGGACCGATCGGAGCCGAGCTCGGCCAGGCGTTCAACCGTCTGGGCTCACGGGTCAGCCTCGTGGAGATGGCCGACCGGATCCTCCCGCGCGAAGAGCCCGAGGGCAGTCAGCTCATCGCCCGCCGCCTCGTCGACGAAGGTGTGGACGTGCGGACCGGCACCAAGGCCGTGCGGGTGGAGTCCGGCAGCGCGACCGATGCAGGGGGTCACCACCTCGTCGTGGAGTCGGCTGCCGGCGAGGAACGCATCGGCTTCGACCGCATCCTGGTCGCGGTGGGTCGGGCGCCCCGGACCGGCGGGCTGGGACTCGACGTCGCGCGGGTCGACCTGACCGACCGGGGAGCGGTCGCGGTCGACGACCGGCTGCAGACCTCCAACCCTCGGATCTACGCCGCCGGGGACATCACCATGAAGCTGCCGTTCACCCACGTGGCCGCCGCGCACGGCGCCACGGTGGTCCAGAACGCGCTGTTCGGATTGCGTGCCCGCGTCGACCACGAACGCATCCCCTGGGTGACCTTCACCGCCCCCGAGGTCGCCCGCGTGGGCTTGAGTGTCGCCGAGGCACGCGAGCGGTTCGGACCGAGGATCTCGGTGCGGACCGCCGGGCACGATCAGCTCGACCGCGCCGTCGCGGCCGCCGCGACGGACGGCTTCGCGCAACTGGTCGGTGACGACAAGGGACGGTTGGTCGGCGCCACGGTGATCGGGCCGCGAGCCGGCGAGACCATGGGCGAGATCGTCGCCTGGATGGCCAACGACGCCAAGGTGTCCGCGATCTCCCGGTCGTCGACCCATGCCTATCCGACGTGGAGCGACGACGTGGCGGCGGCATCACTTCAGGACCTGCAGGCGTCACTGGCGAAACTCAAGCCGGCGACCCGTGCACTGCTGTGGATCCGTCGGATGCTCGACCGGTGAGCGCGACCGACCGACCGGCCCGCCGGTCCCGGGTCACCGGCGCGAGACGGCGATTGGCGGAGCTGGGCGGTAGCGGTCGCCGTCGGCTTCGCCGGGAGAGCACCATCGAGCCGGTCATGCTGGTGCTGGCGGGCGCGACCGGACTCATGACCGGCGTCTTCGTGTGGGCCCTGATCAGCCTCATCGACCTCGTGCAGCTCGCGTTCTGGTCCGTGCCGGTACCGGCCTGGCAGGTGGTGGCCATCCCCACCGTCGGTGGTCTGCTCGTCGGACTCCTCGTCGCGCGGGTCGTCCCGGAGGCCCGAAGTGGCGGGGTCGTGGCCACCCTCGAGTCGATGGCGATCCGCGGCGGCCGGCTGCCCAAGCGGGTGCCGTTCGCGGGAACGCTCGCCACGGGGATCGCGCTGGGAACCGGCGCATCGGGCGGTCGTGAGGGTCCGATCGTGCTGATCGGGGGCAGTGTCGGGTCGTTCATCGCCCGGGCGGTACCGCTCGACGAGGAACGCACCCGACTCCTGGTCGCCGCCGGAGCGGCCGCCGGCATCGGCGCGACGTTCAACGCCCCGATCGGGGGCATGCTGTTCGCGATCGAACTGCTGCTCGGTGGCATCCGTCGAACCGGATCCCTGCAGGTCGTGGTGATCGCCTCGGTGGTCAGCGCGGTCACCGCCAGGCAGCTCGTCGGCGAGGGCCTGCCCATCTTCCAGGCCAGGTTCGGGCTCGCGCTCGGCGACCCGATCGAGCTGGTCCTCTACGCCGGCCTCGGGCTCGCCGCCGTCGCCGTGGCGCTCGGGTTCCGCCACGGTGAGGACCTCGCGAGGGCGCTGTTCGACCGCATCGGTCGCACGGTCGGGTTCCCGTTGCGGGTCGCGATCGGGGGCCTGGGCGTGGGGCTCATCGCCCTGGTGGTCCCCGAGGTGCTGGGCGAGGGCTCGGAGCTTCCCGCCATCGCCGGCCAACGGGAGCCGATCCAGGCGATGCTCGACGGCGGCTTCGGGGACGGATGGGGCGCGGCGGGGCTGTTGCTCGTACTGCTGGTCGCCAAGTTGGTCGCCACCATGCTGTCGGTCGGTTCCGGCTCCGCGGTCGGCACCTTCGCCCCGAACCTGTTCACCGGGGCGGCGCTGGGCGGGGCGTTCGGGATCGTGGCGATCCAACTGGTCGGCGAGGGTGCCGCGGACCCCGGGGCCTTCGCACTGGTCGGGATGGCGGCGGTGTTCACCGCGACCGTCCGGGCGCCGTTGACCGCGATCCTGATCGTGTTCGAACTGACCGGCAGCTACGACCTCGTCCTACCCCTGATGATCGCCGTCGGGATCGCGACCTTCACCACGGAACTCCTCGGTTGGGAGTCGGTCTACATCCGCCAGCTGCGCCGCCGCGGTGTCGTCTGGGGCCAGCGCGACGACCTCGATGTCCTGCAGACGGTCACCGTCGGCGAGGTCATGACGACCTCGCCCCGGTTGATCCCTCAGGACATGGACGTGCGCACCCTGATGACCGAGTTCACCCCCAGCGGCACCCATGGGTTCGCCGTCGTGGACGACCGCAACCGTCTGGTCGGCGTGGTCACCGTCAACGACCTGCAGCGCCCCGGGGACACCGCGGGCGACATCTGCACGAAGCGGGTGGTCACGGTCACACCCGACGATCCGTTGTTCCGCGCCGTTCGCCGGATGGCGAGCCTGGACGTCGGCCGGATCCCGGTGCTCGACCCCGTCACCCGCGAGGTCGTCGGCATCCTGCGTCGTGCCGACATCGTCCGGGGCTACCAGCGCGGGATCTCGCGCAGTCTCGGCGTCCAACAACGAGCCTCCACGGGGCGTCTGCGCGACCTCGCGGGGGTCGGTTTCGTCGAGGTCGTGGTCGATGGCGGCTCGCCCATGGCCGAGCAGGCCGTTCGCGACATCCCATGGCCCGAACGCAGCGTGTTGACCAGCATCCGACGGGCCGGCGAGGTGCTCGTGCCGACCGGGACCACGGTCATCGAACCCGGCGACGAACTGGTGGTGCTCACGGCCGACGGTGACGCGATCCAGAGGTTGGCGACGGCGGAGCCGGCGTAGGCGGGCCCGGCGCCGGGAGGCCCGCGGAGGGCTCCGGCGCGCTCGCCGGCG
>PWLR01000208.1 GCA_003558435.1 Nitriliruptoraceae bacterium
CTTGCGGCGGACCTTCTCGGTCAGCTGCCCTCCCTCGTCGTAGCCGACGTAGCCCGGAGGCGAACCGATGAGCCGGCTGACGGTGTGCTTCTCCATGTACTCGGACATGTCGAGGTGGATCAGCGAGTTCTCGTCACCGAACAGGTATTCGGCGAGCGTCTTCGCGAGCTCGGTCTTGCCGACGCCCGAGGGGCCGAGGAAGATGAACGAACCGGCCGGACGCTTCGGGTCCTTGAGTCCCGCCCGGGTACGGCGGATCGCCTTGGACACCGCGGAGATCGACTGCTCCTGACCGATGACGCGCTTGTGCAGCTCGTCCTCCATGTGCAGCAGCTTGTCGGTCTCCTCCTGGGTGAGCTTCAGCACCGGGATGCCGGTCCAGGTGGACAGGACCTCGGCGATGACCTCCTCGTCCACGGTCAACACCGTGTCGAGACCTTCGGAGCGCCACTCGTCCTCGCGCATGGAGCGCCGGTCGATCAGCGTCTTCTCCTCGTCCCGGAGGCCCGCGGCGCGCTCGAAGTCCTGCGCGTCGATGGCGTCCTCCTTGGCCTTGCGCGCGGTCTCGATCTCCGCGTCGAGGTCCTGGAGGTCCGGCGGCGTGGTCATCGAACGGATGCGCAGGCGCGAGCCCGCCTCGTCGATGAGGTCGATCGCCTTGTCGGGCAGGTAACGATCCGAGATGTAGCGGTCCGCGAGCTCCGCAGCCGCGACCAGCGCGTCGTCGGTGATGGTGACGCGGTGGTGCGCCTCGTAGCGGTCGCGCAGGCCCTTGAGGATCTCGACGGTGTGCTCCATCGAGGGCTCTTCGACCTTCACCGGCTGGAAGCGACGCTCGAGCGCGGCGTCCTTCTCCAGGTGCTTGCGGTACTCGTCGAGGGTGGTGGCACCGACGGTCTGGATCTCCCCACGGGCGAGCATCGGCTTGAGGATCGAGGCGGCATCGATCGCGCCCTCGGCGGCACCCGCACCCACCAACGTGTGGATCTCGTCGATGAACAGCACGATGTCCCCGCGGGAGGTGATCTCCTTCAGCACCTTCTTCAGGCGCTCCTCGAAGTCACCGCGGTAGCGCGAGCCGGCCACCAGCGCGCCGAGGTCGAGGGTGTAGAGGTGCTTGTCCTTGAGCGTCTCGGGGACCTCGCCGGCGACGATGCGCTGGCCGAGCCCCTCGACCACCGCCGTCTTGCCGACGCCGGGCTCACCGATCAGCACCGGGTTGTTCTTGGTCCGGCGCGACAGCACCTGCATGACGCGTTCGATCTCGCGCTGGCGTCCGATGACCGGGTCGAGCTCACCGTCCCGGGCGGCCTGCGTGAGGTTGGTGCCGAACTGGTCCAGGATCGTCGAGCCCTCGCGGGAGCCCGATCCGGAACCCTCGCCGACACCGGCGCCGGCCTTGCCGCTCTGCTCGCCGCCGGCGTAACCGGACAGCAGCTGGATGACCTGCTGGCGGACGCGGTTGAGGTCGGCACCCAGCTTCTGCAGGACCTGCGCGGCGACACCTTCGCCCTCGCGGATCAGGCCGAGCAGGATGTGCTCGGTACCGATGTAGTTGTGCCCGAGCTGCAGCGCCTCGCGCAACGACAGCTCCAGCACCTTCTTGGCACGGGGGGTGAACGGGATGTGACCGGCGGGGGCGGTCTGCCCACGGCCGATGATCTCCGTGACCTGGTTGCGGACCGCCTCGAGCGAGATGTTCATCGACTCGAGCGCTTTGGCCGCAACCCCTTCACCCTCGTGGATCAGCCCGAGCAGGATGTGCTCGGTGCCGATGTAGTTGTGGTTGAGCATCCTCGCTTCTTCTTGCGCGAGGACGACCACCCGTCGGGCTCGGTCGGTGAACCGCTCGAACATGCGGACTTCTTTCCAACGTGGGGCGCCGTCTCGGTTCCGTCGTCCGGTGAGGTGATCCGTGTCACCGGACGTCTACCGAGAGTAACCCATCGGTCCAAGGCGTCTTCGGGGGGGTTCGGCGCGGTCTGGGGTCCTGGTTCGCGTCCGGCGCCGCCGGCGACACGTACCATCTTCATCGTGCCATCTTCATCGTGGCAGTCGGTGCGAACGAGGACCGGCAGCGTATGGCCCGTCACCCGTCCCGCGCCCGACCGCTCGACCCGTGGTCGAGGTCGGCCGGAAAACGCGCGACTCGCGGTCTGCCGCCTGACGGGTCTGGCGTCTGTGTGGGGCGACGACCGCACGCACAAGGGTGTCGGGCGACGGGCGTGCCCGCACGCATGGTGCGGTCGGTCTGCTCGCAAGACCTGCGCGCCATCGACGCAGGTCGCTGCGGTGGCATCCGCGCAGAGAGGCCCGCCGTGCAGCACCACAACCCGCAACCACCCGGCAGCTGGGGCGCGGATCCGAAGGGTTCGGGCGGGCGGATCGACCGCCGGGGCGATGAGCACCTGTGCAACCTCGCGGCGGCGAAGCAGGCCCGGGGCGGCGGCCCCCTACGTCGGCTGCTGGCACGCTTCCGGCGGCGTTAGAACGACCCGCTCCGGCGGGTCCCGGACCCGCCGGCCGCGCTCAGAACCACTTGGGCGGCAGCTCGGCCGGGTCGTAGGTGTCGAGGTACGCAAACAGCGACGCGGCATCCGAGGCGACGTGGTAGAGCCCCGCGTACTCGGGCCGGGCGAACTGCTGCTCGTAGAGATGTTCGAACATCGTGAGCAGCGGCGCGAAGAACCCGTCGACGTCCAGCAGCACGATCGGTTTGTCGTGGTACCCGAGCTGCTTGAGGGTCAGCACCTCGAACAGTTCCTCGAGCGTGCCGAAGCCCCCGGGAAGCGCCACGAAGGCATCCGCCCGCTCGATCATGAGCTGCTTGCGCTCCGCCATGTCCTCGGTCACGACCAGTTCGTGGCAACCCTCGTCGGCGAGCCCGCGGTCCGCCATCAGGCGGGGCAGCACCCCGGTGACGCGACCTCCGGCGTCGCGGACACTGGTGGCGAGCACGCCCATCATCCCCACGGCCGTGCCCCCGTACACGAGTTCGTCACCCCGCTCGCCGATCCGCTGCGCGACGGATCGGGCCGCCATCCGGTACCGCTCGTCGACGGCATCGGACGACGAGGTGTAGATCGTCAACCTCACCGCGGCCCCTCTCCCTCGGTGTCTCCTCCGGTGTCCGGCAGTTCGATGTCGTAGCGGACGTACTCGGAGAGCGTCGCGACGCGGTCGTAGAGCCGCCGCGCCGCCGCGTTGTCACCGGCGGTGTGCCAGTAGAGGTTCCCGCAACCGAGCGCCGCGGCCCGGGAGACGAGTGCGTCGATGAGCGCCCGACCGTAGCCGCGCCCACGGAACCCCGGATCGACCACCAGGTCCTCGAGGTAGCAGACCGGCTTCGTCGACCACGTCCCGGCGTGCACGACATGGTGGGCCAGGCCGACCACGTGGCCCTCCCCGTCGGTCGCCACCAGCGCGCCCATCCCGTGCTCGCACGCGAGCAGACGCCGCCAGGTGGCTGCGGTCACCTCGGCGTCCAGCTCCTGCCCGTAGAAGGCGAGGTAGAGATCCCACAGCTCGCGCCACCGGTCGCGGTCGCGCTCCTGCAGCGGTCGGACCACGATGCCGCCCGCGGCGGTGCCGGCGGGTGCGTTCACGCCCGTCCCTCGGGGCGCAGCGTCGGGAACAGGATGACGTCGCGGATGTTGGCGACATCGGCCAGCAGCATGACCAACCGGTCCACCCCGATGCCGAGCCCCCCCGTCGGGGGCATCCCGAGTTCCATGGCGCGCAGGTAGGACTCGTCGAGCACCATCGCTTCCACGTCGCCGGCGGCCTTCGCCCGGGCCTGGGCCTCGAAGCGTCGGCGCTGGTCGTCCGGATCGGTCAGCTCGGAGAAGGCGTTGCCGAACTCGCGTCCGGTGACGATCACCTCGAACCGCTCGGTGACGTGCGGCTCGCTGCGGTGCTTGCGGGCCAGCGGGGAGACCTCGACGGGATAGTCGATCACGAAGGTCGGGTCCCACAGGGTGTGTTCGACGAGCGCCTCGTAGAGTTCCAGCACCAACTTGCCGACACCCCAGGCGTCCTCGTGGTGCACGCCGTGGCGGTCGCAGATGGCGCGTACCCCTACCGGGTCGGTCTCGTAGCCCAGGTCGGGCTCACCGGTCGCTTCACGCACCAGCTCCAGCAGTGTGACCCGGCGGAACGCGCCCTCGAGGGAGACCTCCCGGCCCTGGTAGGTGAGCTCGAGCGTGCCGAGGGCATCGATGGCCGCCCGCTGCATCAGCGCTTCGGTCAGCTCCATGACGTCGTGGTAGTCGTCGTAGGCGGCGTAGGACTCGAGCATCGTGAACTCGGGGTTGTGCCGGGTGCTCATCCCCTCGTTGCGGAAACTGCGGTTGATCTCGAACACCCGGCGCATCCCGCCGGCGATCAGCCGCTTGAGGTACAGCTCCGGCGCGATCCGCAGGTACAGCTGCGTGTCGAGCGCGTTGTGGTGGGTCACGAACGGCTGGGCCGCGGCACCGCCCGGGATCGGATGCAGCATCGGGGTTTCGACCTCGACGAACCCGCGCTCGTGCATCTCCGCGCGCAACGACTGCAACACCCGGGAGCGGACGTCGAACGCGCGGCGCGCATCGGCGTTGACGGTCAGGTCGACCTCGCGCTGCCGGAAGCGCTGTTCGGTGTCCGACAGGCCGTGCCACTTGTCGGGCAGCGGACGCAACCCCTTGCCGAGCAGCGTGATCGTGGTGGGCTTGACCGACAGTTCGCCGGTCTTGGTGGCCAGCACCTCACCGGTCGCGCCGATCCAGTCACCCACGTCGAGCGCCGTGAGCAGCGCCCGGGAGGGCTCGTCCAACGCCTTCACGGGGCAGAACAGTTGGAGGTCGTGACCGTCCTCGCGCAGCACCAGGAACCGCAGCTTGCCCATCTCGCGTCTGGCGACCATCCGGCCGGCGACGGTGACGAACAGACCCGTCTCCTCACCTGGTTCCAGGTCGGGGTGCTCGAGGCGCACCTGCGCGACCGTGTGGGAGGGACGGAACCTCACCGGATAGGGCTCGACACCGGAGGCGCGCAGGTCCGCGACCTTCGCGCGACGACCCGCCACGATCTCCGCGAACTTCGAGGCATCGTCGGCGCCCGGTCCGTCGGGGGTGTCGGGGGTGTCGGGGCGGTCATCGTTCACGGCGCGGGCCTCACAAGCAGCTCGGGGACGGGACCGCACGAACCGTAGCCGTGCGACCCGGGGCGTCGGGGCCGCCGCGCCACCCGGTGGGCACCGACCAGCGCTGGGGCCGCACCCGGGCAGGTGACGAGGGGACGCGGTCTACGACGTGTTGCGTTCCCAGACGAGCCGGAGGCCCTTGAGCGTCAACGCCGGGTCGTGGTGATCGATCGTCCCGCACGCATCCAGCACCGGAGCTGCCCCACCGCCGGTCGCGACCGTGGTGACCCCGGCGCCGAGTTCCAGACTGATCCGGCTCACCAGCCCGTCGACCAGTCCCGCGAAGCCGTAGACGATCCCCGATTGCAGGGCGGTGACCGTCGACCGCGCGACCGGTGACGGCGGTGCCGTGGTCTCGACCGTGGGGAGCCGGGCGGCGCGCGCCACCAGCGCATCGGCGGAGGTGCCGACCCCCGGGGCGATCGCCCCGCCGACGAAGTCCCCGGCGCGGTCGACGGCGTCGAAACTGATCGCGGTGCCGAAGTCGACCACGATCGCCGGGCCGCCGTAGAAGGCGTGGACGGCCACGGCGTTGGCGATGCGGTCCGCCCCGAGGTCCTGCGGGTGATCGTGACGCAGCGCGATCCCGGTCCGGACGCCGGGGCCGATGATCACGGGCCGTACCGAGGTGTACGCCTCGCAGGTGGCCCGTAACACCTCGGTCACCGGAGGCACGACCGACCCGATGACCATCCCGCGGATGTCGCGATCGAAGGCGAGATCGACCACGTCGAGCAGCCCCGAGAGCAGGAGGGCCGTTTCGTCGGACGAGCGCGTGGCCTGCGTCGACACCACCCACCGGTGCCGGAGCGTCTCGCCATCGAACGCGCCCACCACGGTGGTCGAGTTCCCGACGTCGATGGCCAGCAGCATGTTCAGTCCTCGGCCGGCGCGGTGGCGGTGGGGCCGGTGGCGGTGGGGCCGGTGGCGGTGGGGCCGGTGGCGGTGGGGCCGGTGGCGTGCACGAGACGGCGTTCGTCATCGAGGTCGCCCACCTCGACGTTGTCGATGAGACGGACGGGTCCGACGTGGGCGGCCAACGCCACCAACACCCGGCGCGCGGCGTCGCCCGGCGCGCCCAGCGTCTCCGGGTCCACCACCTCGAGGTATTCGACGGTGACCCCCGGTTCCCGGGCCAGCCGGTCGGCGGCGGCGGCGCGTACCGCTGCCGGGTCGAGCGGGTGGCCTGCCTCCCGGTGCTCGACCGCCGTCAGGACCGCGGCCCGCAACGCCGCCGGGAGTGCCAGGGCGGTGGCACGATCGGCGGCGGACAGACGCCGGTTGCGGCTGGACAGCGCCAGCCCGTCCGGCTCGCGCACCGTCGGGCCGTCCACCACCTCGACCGGCAGGTTCAGGTCGGCGACCATCCGCCGGATCACCCGGAGCTGTTGCGCATCCTTGCGGCCGAAGACCGCGACGTCCGGCGCGACCACGTTGAACAGCTTGGTGACGATGGTCGCCACCCCCTCGAAGTGTCCGGGACGCCCGGCGCCGCACAGCCGCTCGGTCAGCCCGGCCACGTGCACGGTCGTCAGCGGCGCGTGTGGGTAGAGCTCCTCCGCGGCGGGCGCGAACACCGCCGCCGGCGCGGCACCACCGAGCGCCACGAGCGCCGCCTCGTCGCCCTCGAGGTCGCGGGGGTAGGCGGCCAGGTCGTCGGGCCGGTCGAACTGGGTCGGGTTGACGAACACGCTGACCACCACGGTGTCGGCGTGGTCGGCGGCCAGACGGACCAGGGCCAGATGCCCGGCATGCAACGCCCCCATCGTGGGCACCAGGGCGACACGTCGCCCCGCGGATCGAGCTGCGGCGACGTGCGCACGCACACCCGCGATCGAGGTCAGACGTTCCACCGTGCACCCGCCTCGCCCGCTCGGTCGTCGCTGCTCAGCAACGAGTCGAGCACCGCGATCGTCTCCGCGTCCAATCGGGGTCGCAGCGGTTCCAGGGTGGCCAGCGCGAGCAACCGGTAGGCCTCCCCCGACGAGGGCACGTCGGCGCGGATCGCCTCGAGGTGCCCCGCGACCGTAGCGACGTCCCCCCTCGCCACGGGCCCGGTGATCGCCACGGCCCCGCGCTCGGCGACCACGTCGACACTCGTGCGGGCCAGCGGGCCGAGGAAGGCCGCGGGATCGTCGACGGATGCGGCCAGCAGCAACTGACGTGCCGTGGCGACCGCCGCCGCGACCGCGTTCGAGCCGACCGCCAGCGCCGCGTGGTACAGCGCACGCCGGTCGGCGGCGACCGTGTGAGGGTCGCCACCGAGGTCGCGGACGAGCTCCTCGGCCCAGGGTCGGTCGGGCACGCTGGCCGTGACCGCCCACGCCGTGCCGACCAGCAACTCGGGGTCCGTGGCTCCGCTCGGGACCGTCATCGCGGGATGGCAGGCCGCGACCCGGGCGCCGGAGCGCCGGAGCAGCTCCAGCACGTCCGGACCGTACGCGCCCGCCACGTGCACCACACGCTGACCCTCGTGGACGGCGTCCTGGCGGGCCAGGTCCGCGGCCACCTGCGTCAGGCGGTCGTCGGGGACCGCGATCCACACCAGGTCGGCGCCCCGCATGGCATCGGCCGGCTCCTCACGGGGCCGGACGCCGGCGATCAGTCCGGTCAGCCGATCCCGTGAGGCGGCGTGTCCGCCGCCGACCGCAACGACCCGGTGGCCGGCTCGTGCACACGCGGCCGCGAGCAACGTGCCCACGCGGCCGGGACCGATGATCGCGACCCGCATCATCCGCGGTCGTCCGCTGCCCCGGCGGCGGGACCGGGACGCTCGAAGCTCGCGGCTCCGCCGGC
>PWLR01000041.1 GCA_003558435.1 Nitriliruptoraceae bacterium
CCACGTGTGCGCCAGCGCCGGGGGCAGCTCGAGCTGCTCGGCGATCTCCAGCATCGTCTCACCACGGTTGGCCAGCCGCAGGGTCTCGTCGTGCAGGTAGCGGTAGGTGTCGCGTTGCGACCGCAGCAATGCCAGTGACTCCTCGTGACCCCAGGTCGGCCAGTGGTGCGAGGCGAACACCAGGTCGGTGTCATGACCGAACCGGGCCATCATCGCGTCGATCGCCTTCGACCAGCCCAGGGCGTCGCGGACCTGCGCGCCGCGCAGCGTGTAGAGGTTGTGCTGTACGTGGGTGACGACCTCCGCGGTCCACAGCGCGCGCCAGGCCGGGAGCAGGAACACGAACTCGGCGGGGGCTTCGGTGTCGGTCGTGTACAGGGTCCGCAGCTCGATCCCGTCCAGCACGATCGAGGTGTCGCCGTGCCCGATCAGGTCGGTCGGCTCGATGAGCCCGAACGTGCCGGTCGAGGTGGTCTTGCCGAGCCCGGCGCCGATCTGGCCGGTGGGCGAGGGCGGCAGCAGGTTGCCGTACATGTACGACGCGCGCCGGGTCATGGCGTTGCCGGCCATCACGTTCTCGCTGACCGCCTCGAAGGTGAACCCCTCGGGCGCGACGATGCGGACCCGTCCGGCGGCGACCTCCTCCGGCGAACACACCCCGCGGACCCCGCCGAAGTGGTCGGCGTGGCTGTGGCTGTACACCACCGCGGTCACCGGCCGCCGCTCGACGTGGGTGTTGACCAGCTCGAGGGCGGCGGCCGCGACCTCGGCGGTGATGAGCGGGTCGAGCACGATCCAGCCCGTCTCGCCGCGCACGAAGCTGATGTTGGACAGGTCGAGCCCGCGGACCTGGTAGATCCCGTCCACGACCTCGAACACCCCCCCGATCCCATTGAGGCGCTCCTGCCGCCACAGGCTCGGGTTGACCGTGTCCGGTGCCTCCCCCTCGACGAAGTCGAACCGGTGACTGTCCCACACCGGGCGGCCATCGGCCGTGGTCACCGTGTCGGACAACGGGGCCAGCCGGCCCCGGGATGCCTGCTCGAGCTCGGTCCGGTCCCCGAAAGGGAGCTCGTCCAGCACGGCAGTGTTCGCTGCATGGGTCGCGTCGGTCGCTGATGTCACGGGGCTCTCCTCGTGGGACGGGCTCAGGGTCGGAGCTTCGGTCGGGATCGCGTCGCATGGATCGAGCGAGCGGCAGAGCGGGTGGCGCCCGCCGGCGACTCCCGGTCACGGAAGCTCGCAGCCAGCCTGCGACCCCTACCTCCCGGCGACATCACCCCAGCGGGGTGAGCGGCGCGGACCTGACCGGCCACGCTCGTCCTCACGGGTCTGGCGTCGGACGATCCACCCGCGACAGAAGGTCGCTGGCCACCGGGTCAGGCGTGGTCACCTCGGGGACCCTCCTGGGGGCGCGGCACCACCGTCAGTCGGGCAGGCGGTGCACGTCGAGGATCGTGAGGCCGAGCAGCTGCAGCCGCGAGAGGATGCCGTGGAGCTCCGCATCGTCCCGCACACGACCGAACAGCACGGTGCCGGAAGCGCTGTCCGTAGCGGTGAGCTCCGGGAAGGCCGCGATGGCCGTCGCGGACAGACGCTCC
Organism: Nitriliruptoraceae bacterium; assembly: GCA_003558435.1. Classification (GTDB taxonomy): domain Bacteria; phylum Actinomycetota; class Nitriliruptoria; order Nitriliruptorales; family Nitriliruptoraceae; genus PWLR01. The sequence continues at coordinate 1,602 of PWLR01000041.1, forward strand.
GCGACGCGGAACTCGTAACGGCCGGTCTCCAGCAACGTCACCTTCGTCCTCCCTCGGTCCACGGGGCGGTCGCGTCCGATCGCTGTCGACAGGTTGTCGTACCGCCGCGGTCGTCACATCACCCCGCTCGGGTGGCTCTGGGTCGCGGAACGACGGGACCCGGCGGCGGACCCGATCACCGCCAAGCGGGCGACGCGATCCACCGGTCGGTCACAGACGCCGGATGATGCGTCCTCACCGTCGGTCATGGCGGTGCACGGTCGGTCCGTGTCCGCTGTGGTCAGGCGGCATCTCCCGCGACCGTGTGGCACTGGTCGGTACGCCGGACCGGCTACCGGGGTCCGTGTTGAGCTTCACCGCTGTCGGCGGTTCGGACCCCCACCCTCCGCCACTCGCACCGTCGTGCATCCGGTCGGCCGTGGTGGCCCTCGATGTCGTGGTCGATGTGGGGCGCTCCGCCGTGCTCGGTCGTGACCCCCCATCTCGGCTGGTGCTACCGGCCATGGTGACGTCCGGCGCGAGTTCCGGAAAAGAGCGACGAACTTCCCCATCGCACGACCAAGTCCAGCAACTTGGACGGGCCTTCAGGTCACCCGGCTCGTGACCCGTCAACCAGGGAATGATCACATTCCCCCGCCTCAAGTCCATCGTCCTGCTTCCACTCCTCGCCATGGCCCTCACGCTCGTGAGCGTGCCACCGGCGGCGGACGCGTCGACCGTCTCCGGCGATCAGATCGTTCGGTCCGCCCGGGCCCAGCTCGGGGTCCCGTACTCCTTCGGGGGCAACGGACCCCGCACCTTCGACTGTTCCGGGTTGGTCCGGCACGCGCTCGCCCGGCACGGCATCACCGGCGTCCCACGCGCCTCGATCGACCAGCACCGTTGGGCCCGGTCGATCACCCGTTCACAACTGCGACCGGGTGACCTCGTCTTCCAGTCGTGGGGTTCCCGCAACGGGACCAACGGGACCGACCACGTCGCCATCTATGCCGGTAACGGCCGGGTCATCGATGCCAGCCCGACGCTGGGAGGTGTCATCGAGCGGGCCCTGACCGACCGTGTGGTCACCGGCTACGGCCGGATCCCCGGGGTCTCGCCCACGAACTCCGGCTCGACCTCGTCGTCGGGCTGGGCCGGTGGCACCACCAGGGCCGAGGCGGCGCGGGTCGTCGCCGACACCCTGCGGCTGCCGAACCGCGCGAATCCGTTCGGGGTGACGACCCAGGGCGGTGCCGTCGGTGCCGTCTACCACGCCGGCATCGGCCGTCCGTACGCCGACGGGACGTGGCGTCCGAACACCGCGATCACCAAGGGCCAACTCGCGGTGTGGCTCGACCGGGCAGACGTGACGCGAGCCCAGGCCGCACGGATCGTGGCCGACGTCATCGGCCTCAGGCACCGTTCGAACCCGTTCGGTGTCACGACCCAGGGCGGCGCGGTCGGTGCCGTCTATCACGCCGGTATCGGGCTGCCGTACTCCAACGGCACGTGGCGTCCGCACGCGCAGGCCACCCGGGGTCAGCTCGATGCCTGGATGCGACGCGCCTAGGGAGCGGATCACCGAGCGTCTCGTGCAGGTACGGACGACGGCACCACCGACGAACCGCGTCGGTGGTGCCGTCGTCAGTTCTCGTCCTCGACGGGGTCATGGCCCCAGTTCATCAACGAGTACCGCCAGCGTGACGATCGGACGTCGCCGGATGGCGGCTGCGCGAGGTGACGGCGTACGTAGCTGACGACCTTGCGCATGTGGGCCACGTCGTCATCGGTGTGCTCGGCGTCATCCTGCCGGAGCAACTCGGCGATCCGACGACCGGACGCGTGACCGACCGACTCGCCGCCATCGTCCGACTGCCCCACCGACCGCGACTCGTCGGTGTCGAGCCACCGCTCCAACTCGTCGGCCGCCATGTTGACGGCCTCGTGGAAGGCCTCGATGGTCTGATCGCGGTCCTGCTCGGTCATCGGTGCGTCGGTCATCGGTGCTCCGGTCGCTAGTCGGTGATCTCACCCTCGACCGCGTCCTCACCCTCCTGCTCCAGCCGCTCGACCGCGTCACCGAGGTCCTGGAACTGCGCGGAGACATCGATCACCGGGATGGCGGACAGTACGAGCGCGAGCGCGCTCAGCAGGATCCCGCCGAGCGCAGCGCCGGTCTTGCCCCGGGGGAGTTCCTTCGCGGTCGTGTAGGACGTGACGCCGGCGACCAGCCCGGCGACCGCGAGCACGAGCCCGACGATCCCGAGCATCAGCGGCAGGATGTTGCCCAGGGCGAGTGCGCCCGCGATGGCACCGATGATGCCGAGGACCATGGCGGTTCCTGCGGATCCGATGTTGGTCGGCCCATCGGTGTCGGTACGCACGTCCTGTCGGTCGGTTGCCGAGGTCTCTGTGGAGCGGGCCATCGGGTCCTCCTCATGGCTCGGTTGCGGACGGTGGGTGGTGATCGCCGCCGCGCACGGTGTCGCGCCGGCGTGGTCCCGGCGGCGTGTGCCTGGTCAACGACAAGTGTCGGAGGCTGCGTGACACCGTCGACCCCCGGAGTCGCCCGCCGACAGGGGAACTCCGTCCAGTCCAGCCTCGACGTTCGCTACCCCACGGCGGGATTGGTACCGTCACCGGACGCGAGGCCGTGCGCGACCTCGATGTGGTGAGGTGACGGACGTCCGCCGGTGACGTTCCCCGGTGAACCGGGTCAGGGCCGAGAGGCAGCAGCCCTAAGCCGTTCTCGGACGGGTGCCGATCACGGGCGTCCGTCGCCCCTCTGCATCGGGAGCGCTCGGCCTCGCGTCGTTGATGTCCGCGAGGGTTCGGGGTCGCAGCCTGCGGCTACGGTGCCCGTTCGCGAGGAGGTCGCTGCGTGGCGTACGTGTCGCTCTATCGGAAGTACCGGCCCCAGACCTTCGACGACGTCGTGGGGCAGGACCACGTGACACGCACGCTGCGCAACGCCCTGCAGGAGGACCGGCTCTCGCACGCCTACCTGTTCACGGGGCCTCGGGGCACCGGCAAGACCTCGACCGCGCGCATCCTGGCCAAGGCGATCAACTGCGAGCAGGGACCGACGCCCACGCCCTGCGGTGTCTGTGCCCAGTGTGTCGCCATCGCCGACGGGACCTCGGTGGACGTGATCGAGCTGGACATGGCGTCCCACGGTGGTGTGGACGACGCACGAGAGCTGCGTGATCGTGCGTTGTTCGCGCCCGCAAGCGCGCGGCGCAAGGTCTACATCCTCGACGAGGTCCACATGGCCTCCACGGCGGCGTTCAACGCCCTGCTGAAGCTGATCGAGGAACCACCGTCACACGTGCTGTTCGCGATGGCGACCACCGATCCGCAGAAGGTCCTGCCGACGATCATGTCGCGGGTCCAGCGACTGGACCTGCGTCGCGTCGCGGCTCCGGAGGTCGCGGCCCTGGTCCGCGAGCTGTGCGGCGAGGAGGGCTACTCGATCGAGGACGGCGCGGTCGAATCGGTCGTGCGTGCCGGCGACGGCTCGGTGCGCGACACGCTGTCGGTGCTGGAGCAGATCCTGGCCTTCGCCGGGACCGAGGTGACCACGGAGGCGGTCGCCCAGACGCTGGGCCAGACCCCCACCGAGCGCGTGATCGAAACCGTCGAGCGCCTGGCCGAGCGGGACCTGGCGGGACTGCTCGGGGTCGTGCACGGGTTGCTCGACGAGGGCCACGACCTGCGTCGGTTCACGCTCGACCTGGTCCAGCACCTTCGGGACCTGCTCGTACTGTCGGTGGCTCCCGACCGTCCGGACCTGGTCGACGCCACGGACGAGCGACGCCGGCGGCTGCAGGCACAGACGACCCTGCTACCCCGGGCGACACTGCTACGCGCCGTCGACCTGCTGGCGTTGACCATCGCCGAACAGCGGCAAGGCTCACCGCGACTGCCGTTGGAGCTCGCGCTGGCCAAGCTGGCCGTGCCCGGCGCCGACGGTGACGTGGCCGACCTGGCCGATCGCGTCGCCCGATTGGAAGCCGGTGGCGGCGGCGCGATCGGTTCGCGCGCCGCCGAGCCTGTGCGCGCTCCCCAGCCCGGGCGAACTCCCGAGCCCGCGCGCGCCACTGCGCCCGAGCCGGCCCGTACCGAGATCGCGCCGCCGGCTGCCGCGCAGGAACGCACCGGTTCGGCCATACCCGTGGCCGCCGAGGTACAGGACGTGGCAACGCCGTCGCCGGGGGTGCCGCCGGGTGCGTCTCCTGCAGCGCCGTCGCGCGCACCGGCGCCTGTACCCGAGCCTGTAGCCGAACCCGAGCCGGCCGCGACCCCGCAGGAGGGATCGGCCGTCGAGGTCGCCGACGGCGCCAACGACCTGGAGGTCCTCACGGCGCACTGGGACGGGATCCTGGAGCTGCTCAAGCAGGGCTCCCGACGCCATCACGCCATGATCGAGCCCGCGATACCGGTTGCGGCGGGCCGGGGCATCGTGACGCTGCGTTACGGTCAGCGGCATGCTTCGTTCCACGCCGCGCAGGCGCGGACCGGCGAACTCGACAAGGCGTTGCGCGAGGCGATCCTGCAGGCCTGTGGGATGAAGGTCCGCATCGACATCAGCATCGAGGGCGACGACGATCGCCGGCGACCGATGCCGCCATCGGTCACTCCGGACGACGCGCGAACGCCGGTGCTCGACGACGGCCCGTCGCCCCCCGCTTCCGCGTCCCCCACCTCGGCGTCGACGACGCGCCGGGAACCGTCCGACCCGGATGCGTCGGCCGAGGCGGACGAGGGCGCGGAGGTCAGGGAGGCCGAGCAGGGGGGCGACACACCGGCCGTCGACGTCGACGCGTTGTTGCTGAACGAGCTCGATGCGCAGCTCGTCGAGGAGCACGGCCCACCCGACGCGCGCTGAGCTCGTCGGGGGCGGACCCGTGCGCAGGTACGCTCGGATGTCGTGTGTCCGCGGCCATCCAGCGAGCCGCCCGAGCACGCCAACGATCAGGAGTGCGTCCGTGTACGAGGGTGCGGTCCAGGATCTGATCGACGAACTCGGCCGACTGCCGGGCGTGGGGCCGAAGTCGGCGCAGCGCCTCGCGTTCCACATCCTGCAGGTCGACGATGCGGACGCTCGCCGGCTGGCCGACGCCATCACCAAGGTGAAGGCGACGGTGAAGTTCTGCAGCCGGTGCTGGAACGTCAGCGAGGGTGAGCAGTGTCGGATCTGTCGTGACCCCCGGCGCGACGAGGGCGTGCTGTGTGTCGTCGAGGAGGCCCGCGACGTCGTGGCCATCGAACGCACCCGCGAGTACCGGGGCCGCTACCACGTGCTCGGGGGTGCCATCTCGCCGATCGATGGGGTCGGACCGGACGAACTGCACGTGAAGGAGCTGATCGCGCGGCTCGACACGGAACCGGTGCAGGAGCTGATCCTCGCGACCAATCCCAACGTCGAGGGTGAGGCGACCGCGTCCTACCTGTCCCGATTGCTCACGCCGCTCGGCGTGCGGGTGACGCGTCTCGCCAGCGGCCTACCCGTCGGTGGCGACCTCGACTACGCCGACGAGGTCACGCTCGGCCGGGCGTTCGTCGGACGCCGCGAGCTCGGTGCCTGACCGATCCCCGTCACCGGGCCCGCAACGCGCGGTCGTCGGCTCGAACGGGGTGGATCGCCGCGATCAGCTGGCGCTTCGTCGCGTCATCGATGTTGGTCAGACCATGGACATCGGCGGCATGTGCCGCGGCGGCCACCAGCACCTCGTCCTGCGTGGCACCGCTGACCACGCCTCCGCAACCGGTCACGACATCGCCGCACCTGAGTTCCAGGCTCATCTCGGATCCCTTCGGGTCGGGCGCCGAGCGGCGTGGTTCACGCCGGCCGGGCCATGGCGAGCGCCTGCTCGTAGCTCAGCGCCTGATCGTGGATGCTGCGTGCGTGCTCCTGCGCAGCGGCCACCACCTCGGTGTTCCCGGAACCATGGAGCGTGAACCCGCATGGACACAGGATGATCTTCGCGTCGCTCATCGTCGGCCTCTCTGTGAGACGATGCCCGGTGCACCTTGTCAGTATGCAGGTGGGAGGTTGGCAAGACCTTGGCGCCGGGGTTGCGGTTCTACCTGACCGGGCGGGTCGCGATCGAGGGATCCCGAGCCGTTGGTCAGGTCGCGCTCCAGGGTCGGCAGGCTCGGCTCGCGCTGGTCTACCTCGTGACCGAGCGGCACCGGCCGGTCCCGCTGCACGAGCTCGCGGCGGCGCTGTGGGGCCATGAGCTCCCGCGCAGCTGGGAACCGTCGCTGCGTGTGGTGATCAGCAGGCTCCGTGCGGCCCTGGTGGCTGTCGGAGGCCCGGATGGCGCGATCGTCAGCGAAGGCGGCTGCTATCACCTGAGCGTCGGCGACGCCTGGGTGGACATCGAGGTGGCCGCCAACGCGATCGACCGCGCCGAGGGGGGGTGCGACACGGGGATCTGGACGCGACCTGGTCGGATGCGACGGTCGCCTGCGGCATCCTGCGCCGACCGGTGCTGCCGGGCGAGGAGCTCGCGTGGGTCGACGCGCACCGCCTGCGGCTCCGGGATCTGGCCGTGCGCGGTCTCGAACTGCTCGTGAACCTCTACCTCGCACGGGCGGAATACCCGCTGGCGGTCGCCGTCGGCCGGGATCTGATCGCGCTCGAGCCCTACCGCGAGGCGAGCTACCGACTCCTGATGCGAGGACACCTCGCGGCGGGAGGACGAGCCGAGGCGGTGCGACTCCACGCGCAGCTGCGCCGGCTGCTGGCCGAGGAGTCGGGCATCGACCCCGCACCCGAGACCACCGCGCTGTACCTCGAGGTGCTGCGCGCGGGGACAGGGACCGACGAGTAGCCACCGAGCAGCCGGGCGGGCTGCGGCCGGCCAGCCCACTGGGCCCTATCATGTGCGGCGCCGCTGGCCCGTCGGGGCCGATGCGGCCCGTTCTTCCTCTGCCCATCGAGCCCTGCACGGAGACACCGTGGCCATCGTGGTCCAGAAATACGGCGGTACCTCGGTCGGCGACGTCGATCGCATCAAACGCGTCGCCGACCGGGTCGCCCGAACCCATCGTGGCGGCAACCAGGTGGTGGTGGTCGTGTCCGCGATGGGCAAGACCACCGACGATCTGGTGTCGATGGCCTCGCGGATCAGCGAGACCCCACCGGAACGCGAGCTCGACATCCTGCTCACCTCCGGTGAGCGCATCTCGATGTCGTTGCTGGCCATGGCCCTGGCCGACCGGGGCGTCGCCGCGAAGTCGTTCACCGGCTCGCAGGCCGGGATCATCACCGATGCCGTGCACGGCAAGGCGCGCATCATCGACATGACCCCCGGCCGGGTGCAGGACGCGCTCGATCAGGGCCACGTGGTGATCGTCGCCGGGTTCTCCGGGGTCAGTCAGAGCACCAAGGACATCACCACACTCGGGCGGGGCGGGTCGGACACGACCGCCGTCGCGCTCGCATCGGCGCTCGGCGCCGAGGTCTGCGAGATCTACACCGACGTCGACGGCGTGTTCACCGCCGACCCCCGCATCGTGCCGAACGCCCGCAAGCTCGACCACGTCAGCTACGAGGAGATGCTCGAGCTGGCGGCCCAGGGCGCGAAGGTGCTCATGGTCCGTTCGGTGGAGTTCGGCCGCAACCACGACGTGCGTATCCACGTACGGTCATCGTTCAGCTACACGACCGGCACCATGGTCGGTCCACAGGAGGACAACGTGGAGGACGCGATCATCTCCGGTGTCGCCCACGACACCTCCGAGGCCAAGCTCACCGTGCAGGGGGTGCCCGACCGTCCCGGTGTCGCCGCACGGTTGTTCTCGACCCTGGCCGAGGCCACGATCAACATCGACATGATCGTGCAGAACATCGCCGCCGACGGGCGCACCGACATCTCGTTCACGCTGCCACGCGGCGAGACCGACAAGGCCCGCGCCGTGCTCGAACCGCTCACCGACGAGATCGGAGCCGGCGGCATCCTGGTCGACAGCGACATCGCCAAGGTCTCGCTCGTCGGGGCCGGGATGAAGACCCACCCGGGTGTCGCCGCGAAGATGTTCGGCGCGTTGTCGGCGGCCGGCGTCAACATCGAGATGATCTCGACCTCGACGATCCGGGTGTCGGTCGTGGTCGCCAAGGACCAGGTCGAGACCGCCGTGCAGGCCGTCCACGCCGCGTTCGGGCTCGGCGACGACGAGGTTCTCGCCGAAGGAGCACGCTGATGGCAGCGAAGGTCGCGGTCCTGGGCGCGACGGGAGCGGTCGGGCGCGAGGTGCGCCGACTGCTCGACGAGCGTGGGTTCCCCCTCGATGGTGAACCGATCCTGCTCGCCTCCGAGCGGTCGGCCGGCAAGCGCCTGCCCTGGAAGGACGGTGAGGTGGAGGTCCGCGCGGTCGGACCCGACGCGTTCGACGGTGTCGACATCGCCATCTTCTCCGCCGGGGGAGGCCGATCCAGGGAGTGGGCCGCGGTCGCGGCCGAGGCCGGTGCGGTCGTGGTCGACAACAGCTCGGCGTTCCGCATGGACGATGAGGTCCCGCTGGTGGTCGCCGAGGTCAACCCGGAGGCGGCGCGACGTCGCCCCAAGGGCATCATCGCCAACCCCAACTGCACCACCATGGTGCTGATGGTCGCCGCCAAACCGCTGCACGACGCCTTCGGACTCACGGCGGCGGTCGCGACCTCCTACCAGGCGGCCGGTGGTGCGGGGATGGGTGGCATCACGGAACTGATCGACCAGACCGCCAAGCTGGTCAACGACCCGGACCGGCTGCGCACCGACGGTGCGGCTGCGGAAGCCAGCGTGGACACCGGCAACTTCAGCAAGGCGATCGCCTTCAACGTGCTGGCCCACTGCGGGAGCTTCGACGACGAGCGGTACACCGATGAGGAGTGGAAGCTCGTCAACGAGTCGCGCAAGATCCTCGACCTGCCGGCGCTGCGCATGTCACCGACCTGTGTGCGCGTGCCGGTCGTGGTCGGCCACGGCATCCAGGCGCGTCTGAGCTTCTCCCAGCCGGTCGAGCGTGACGCGGTGCTGGCGGCGCTCGAGGGCGCCCCCGGTCTACAGATCGTCGATGGTGTCGGGACCGGCGGCGAACCGCTGGCCTACCCCACGCCGCTCGGCTCCGCCGGGATCGACGACGTCCTGATCGGACGCATCCGCGAGGACCTGGGTGACCCCTACAGCATCAACGTCTGGGTGGTGGGCGACAACCTGCTCAAGGGTGCTGCACTGAACGCGGTCCAGATCGCCGAACTGGTCGCCGCCGAGGACTGAACCCCAGTCAGGCACGAACCGCAGGTTCGGCCGCGCAGGTGCACGGCGAGGTGGTGCACTTCGGACAGCCCTCGCCGTAACGCCGCCGGACGGCGTCACCGAGGTCGACATCGGTCAGTTCGGCGAGGCTGATCAACCAGGCGAGCACGTCGGTGAACTCCTCGACCCGTTCCGCGTGGCCCTGACGGCGGATCGCACGGGACAGTTCCCCGACCTCCTCGACGAACCAGCCGAAGGTGGCGTCGACGCCACGCTCCCGGTCCCGCTCGCCGTAGGTCGCCGCGATACGGCGCTGGAGATCGGTGAGGTCCATGGCAGCGAACTCCGAGCAGGCGGGCGGGTTCCACGACGAACGCGCGGCCCCGGCGTGCGGAACCGCGCGTTCGTCGTTGCTCTCACGCTGGTGGTCGGGATGGGCGGATTCGAACCGCCGGCCTCCTCGTCCCGAACGAGGCGCGCTAACCAAGCTGCGCTACATCCCGCCGATGTGTGAGAGCACTCCGCAACGGGAGCGGCCGGGAGCGTACACGGCGGCTCTCGGGCCCGCGAACCCGTCCCCGTGTCAGCCGGTGAGTTCCAGGACCGTCGCCTCCGGACGGCAGGCGAAGCGGAATGGGAAGTAGCGGTTGTGCCCCAGGCCCGGCGAGACGTGGAGCCAGCGTCCCGCGTGTCGGGAGAGTCCCCGCGCTTGATCCAGAGGGATGTCGCAGTTCGCGGTCAACGCCCCCACCCCGGGGAGACGGACCTGGCCTCCGTGCGTGTGACCGGCCAGCAGCAGGTCGTGACCGGCGGCGTGGAGCGCGTCGAGCGCCGCGAGGTACGGGGCGTGGACCAGTCCGAGGTTGAGGACCGCGTCCTCGGCGCCCGCCGGCGGGGCCAGCACCGCCGGGTCCGGGATCACCGTGGTCCTCAGGTGGGGGTCGTCGAACCCGCCCACCGCGACCCGGCCCGCCGCCGTATCGATCACGGTGGCCTCACCTCGCAGGGTCGTGTAGCCGTACCCGGACAGGGCGTTCACCAGACGATCGGTGTCGAGTGGCTCACCGAACACCCGGTCATCCGGTGACGTGAAGTAGGTGAACGGCGACCTCGGCCGGGGGGCGAACACGTCGCTGCTGCCGAGCACCACCAGACCGGGCTGGCCGCGGCTCGTCAACGGTGCCAGGGCCGCTGCGGTGAGGTCCTCCGCGTCCGGAGCGCCCAGCAGGTCGCCCGCCGCGACGACCAGGTCGTGGTCGAGGTCCGCCAGCTCAGCCAGGAACTCGACGCGATGGTCCTGGCCCGGCACCAGGTGCAGGTCACTGACCTGCAGGATGCGCAGGGTGCCCGGGGCTCTCAGAACGCCCTCGATGCGCAGTCGACGCAGCCGATACCAGCGGCGCTCGATGAGGGTGCCGTAGGCGACGCAGCCGACCCCCGTGGCACCGATCGCCGCAGCCGTCGTCAGTAGGGCTTTCGAGGCAGTGATCAGTCATCCTCGTCGTTGTTCGATCCGCCGTTGCCGTTGCCGTTGCCATTACCGTCGCCGTCGCGACCGTTGCCGTTGCCGTTGCCGTTGCCACCGTTGCCACCGTTGCTGTCGGGTTCGGGTTCGGGTTCGGGTTCCGGCTCCGGTTCGGGCTCGGGTTCGGGCTCGGGTTCGGGCTCCGGCTCCGGTGCGGGGACGCCGACGTCGAGGGTGATCCCGTTGTTGTTGCGAGGGTCCAACCGTGCCCCGGGTCCGGGCGACATCCCCACCACGCGGCCCACGAGGGAGCTGTCCGTGGTCTGGACCTCCCGCTGGAACACGCGGTACCCGGCGGCGAACAACCGGTCCGCTGCCTCGTCCAGGGTCAGGCCCCGCACGTCGGGCACGGCGGGGAACGCGCCATCACCGTTCGACAGCTCGAGCGTGATGCGTGAGCCCAGCGCGAGCTCTCGGCCCGCGTTCGGCGACTGACCCACGGGCGTGCCCGCGGTCCGCCAGTTGCTGACCTCGCGGATCTGGAGGCGGAAGCCGGCGGCCAGCGCGATCTCCTCCGCCTCCTCGATCGAACTCACCGATTGCAGGTCCGGTACTTGGGCCGTGGGGACCGGACCGGGACGTTCGAAGGCCTCGGGTTCGAAGCGTTGGACCGCCTGCTCCATGTACCGCGTCCAGATGGGGGCGGGCAGCGTGCCACCGAAGACGCGGCTGTAGTTCTGGCCACCGATCGTCACGTTGCGCATCGGGGAGTTCTCGCCTTCGCATACCGGGGCGTCCTCGGCCCCGCACGCCGCGAACGCCTGCTCCTGGGTGGCGTAGACCTCGTTGGACCCGGGGTAGCCGACCCACGCCGCGGTCGACAGCTGCTTGACGAACCCGACGAACCAGGCGTCCCGGTTCTCGTTGGTCGATCCGGTCTTGCCGCGGGTCTCCCAGTCACCGAGGTTGGTGCCCGGCGCGGTGCCGCCCGAGGTCACCGGCCCCTCCAGCAGGTCCACGACCCGGTCGGCGATCTCCATGTCAAGCACCTGCTGGCAGTCCGGGTCGTGCTCCCAGAGCGTGCGCCCGTTGGCGTCGTCGATGCGACTGATCGGGTACGGCGCGCAGTACTCGCCCCGGTTGGCGAGCGTGGCGTAGCCGGTGGCCATCGCGAGTGGGTAGACCTCGGTGCCGCCGAGGCTCAGGGCACAGCCCTGTTGGCCGTCGGGAACGGCGTAGCCGGTCATCCGGAGCGCCATCTCGGCCGCCCGTGCGGGCCCTACCTCGGAGATCAGCAGGGCGTGGTAGACGTTGCTCGACTGTTTCACGGCCTCGTACATATCGAGGATGCCGTCGCCACCGGAGTTGCTGACCCGGTAGGGCCCATCGCTCTGCTCGCACCCCGGGATGTCCTGCGGGCCGCGGGCATCGAGCACCAACCCCGCCGAGAAACCGTCCTCGAGCGCCGCGGCGTTCAGGAAGGGCTTGAACACGGAGCCGGCCTGGCGTCCACCCCCGCCACCACCGGGGACCGCGGGGTTGACCTGGGTGCGGTCGCACAGCAGGCGTCCGTCGTCGAGCTCGCCCACCCAGCTGTCGTCTCGGGCACAGTCACCGAAACTGTGGGGTCCGAGCGCCATGGTGCGGATGGCGCCCGTGCCGGGCTCGACGCTGACGATCGCGCCCATCGGTTCCTGCGCGATCTCGGCCGGAGTCTCGCCCTCGAAGCTCAGGAACTCGCGCAGTGACTCCTCGGCCTGTGCCTGGAGCTCCGGGTCGATGGTGGTGTGGATCCGCAGCCCGCTCTGGAAGACGGTGCGGGACCGCTCCTCGCGGGTCTCGCCCATCGTGCGCAGGGCGTCGACCTGGGTCCCGAGATCCGCGGCGATGTTCTCGTTGATCAGCAGGTTGGAGACCCAGCTGCTCCAGAAGGGGTTCCTGGGCGGCGGAGGTTCGGAGATCGTGAGGGTGAGCGGCTGGTCGATCGCGGCCTGGGCCTGGGCGACGCTCACGAAGCCGGCGGTCGCCATCTGGGCGAGGACGATGTCTCGGCGTGCCTGCGCGTTGTCGGGACTGCGGATCGGGTTGTTGGCTTCCGGCGCGCGAAGCAGACCGGCCAGCATGGCCGCCTCGCCGAGCGAGACGTCCGCGATCTCCTTGGAGAAGTAGCGTTCGGCCGCGGTGCCGATGCCGTAGACGCCGCTGCCGAAGTAGCTGCGGTTGAGGTAGCGCTCGAGGATCTCGTCCTTGGTCAGCTCGTCTTCGAGCTGGATCGCGTAGACGGCCTCCTCGATCTTGCGCGCCAGGGTCTGCTCGGGGCTCAGGAACGTCATCTTCACGTACTGTTGGGTGATGGTGGAGGCGCCCGATTCGATGCCGCCGGCCGAGAAGTTCGTCAGCGCGGCACGTGCGATGGCCAGGTGGTTGACGCCCTCGTGCTCGTAGAAGCTGGCGTCCTCGGTGGCCAGTACGGCATCGATGGCGACCTGCGGGATCGCGTCCAGGGTCACCGGTGAGCGGTTCTCCTCGAAGGTCAGCTCCGCCAGTTCCGCGCCGTCGGCGGCGTACACGTAGGAGTTCTGCGGAGGCGTGTCGGCTTCTCCCAGCGGTGGAACATCCAAGACGTCGTTCCTCACCGCGCCGATGAGGTCGTTGGTCGCCAGGGCCGCGGGCAGGAACAACGCGCCCACCAGCAGGCCGGTCACACCCACGATGAGCGCGACCAGGATCAACCGGCTCGTGATCGCACCCAACCGTCCCGCCGCGCGAGGCCCGATGGAGCCGTTCAAGCGGTCACCTCGAACAAGAGGGTCCCGGGTCGGGACGGACGGACCGGGAGCATCACGTGGCGACCTCGAGGTGGATGCCGCCGCAACGGCAGCGCGGGCCTACCGAGCTTACCGATTGGCTGACTCCACGCCTCGAAGTCCCCCGCCATCGGGCCGGATGGTCGTCAACGACACTAGTCATCTCTGGCCGGGCGAACCCCCGGCATGGGCTATGGAGCCGGGACCCTCGACGCCGTACGGTTCAACGCCGGCCGAGCTTCGGGCCGCGGACCGGGAGCCACAGGTGAACGATCGAGGGTGGATCGAACGGGCGAATTGCCGTGGGGGCGACCCCGACGTGTTCTTCGTGCGGGGCACGACCCACGCGAGAGCCGCACTGCGGCTCTGTCAGGATTGTCCCGTCCAGGAGCCGTGCCTGGAGTACGCCCTGGAGCAGGAGATCGACTTCGGTGTCTGGGGTGGGCTCACCGAACGACAACGGCGCAGCCTGCAACGCCGTCGACTGGCACGCGCCGGGTAGCGCGGAGGCCGACCCGTCTCACAGGTAGCCACTGGCGTTGCCGATACCCGGCTCCTGGGACGGCTCGGGCGGCTCCATCCCGCGTTGCACATCTCCGGGTGCGTCCTCGAAGGTGCGCCCGCCGAAGCGGTCCCGGATGCGCTCGTCGATCCGGGCGGCCGTGGTGGCGATGGCCGCCACGGCGGTCTGCAACTCCGGTAGGTCGAGGGTCGTGCCGAGCAGGGTGTGGCGCAGCCATACCGCACGGTTCGGTGCGTCGTAGCTGAACGAGCCGAACCCGAGGGTGTGGTTGGTGGTGAGCAGGAACGACGCCAGTGCAGGGGTGAGGTCGATGTCGAGGTTGGTCACGCAGAAGACCCCGACCTGGGGTCCGACCGGGCTGCCGCCGACCGTGACGAACACGCGCGCGTCCTCGTGGGTGAAGGTGAAGTTGCCGAAGGCGTCCACCTCGTAGCCCCCCAGCACCGCGCGCAGGAGCGCACCGACGTGCGTGCGCAGGTCGTCGGGATCGATGAACACCCCGGTGCGGCGCGGTGGCTGCTGGGGACGGAGACCGGGAGCGACCGCGGCCAGGTCGGCGCCGGGCGAGGAGGTGCGCGGCTCGGAGGGCGCCGGCGCGTCGTCTCCGGACCCGGGCCCCGTATCCCGACCGTCGGTGCCCTGCCCGTCGGGGTCCGGGTCCTCAGCGTCGGCGCTCGACGAGTCGTCACGCGGCATGGAGCTCTGGTCGGTCATCCGTTGCGTCCCGTCATCAGCGTGGTGGCGATGACACCCAACCCGTCGAGGTCGTGGATGTCACCCCCGAGCAACGGCACCTCCACCAGGGTGTCCACGTTCGTGCTGTACAGCGCGGCCGTGACGTCACGGCGTTGGCGCCCGGCGAGGTTGCGCACGTCGTTGAGCAACCGCAGCACGGCGGCACTGGCCGGACCCTCCGGATCGTCAGCGCGCTCGAGTTCGTCCACGGCCCGCTGCAGTGCCGCCTCGGAGGGGTCTTGCGGCACCTCCGGGCGGATCCGGTTGACCACGACCCCGGCCGCATGTAGCCCCTCCTGCTCGAGACGCTCGAGGAAGAACTTGGCCTCGCGCAGCGGTGGTGGTTCGGGTGAGGTCACCACCACGAACCGCGAGCCCGGATCGCGGAGCAGTTCGAGCACCTCCTGCGCGCGCTGCTTGAACCCGTCGTACATCCCCTCGAAGTCGCGGAAGAACGTCGCGAGGTCCTGCAGCAGGTCCATGCCGGTGACGCGCCCGGCGACCCTCATGAAGGCGGTGGCGCCGGCACCGACGACCTTCCCGATCCCGCGCCCGGCGACCATGCCGGGCTTGAGCAGCAGTTTGAGCAACCGCCCCTCGAGGAAGGAGGTCATCCGGTTGGGGGCGTCCAGGAAGTCGAGTGCCGAACGGGTCGGCGGCGTGTCGATGACGAGCAGATCCCATTCGCCGGCCTCGTGGAGCTCGTGGAGCCGCTCCATGGCCATGTACTCCTGGGTGCCCGACAGCGTGGACGACAGGGTGCGGTAGATCCGGTTGGCCTTGATCGACCGCGCCTCCTCGGCCGATCCGGCGTGGCGGTCGATGAGGCGGTCGAACGTGGTCTGCATGTCGAGCATCATCGCCCACAGCTCACCGCCCTCGGGCAGGTCGTCGCCCAGTTCGACCAGCGCGGGTTCGTCGCCGAGCCCCTCGAGCCCCATCGATTGCGCCAACCGGCGGGCCGGGTCGATGGTCAGCACGAGGGTGCGTCGTCCGGCCCGCGCCGCGGCGAGTCCGATCGCCGCCGCCGTGGTGGTCTTGCCGACCCCGCCCGCCCCGGTGGTGACCAGGATGTGGGCCTCGGCGATGGCTTCCGCGAAGGTGTGGGTGCGCGCCTCGTCGAGGCTGGCCCGGCTCACGCCCCCACCTCGGCGCCCGAGCGCTGCAGCAACGCCGCGATCGCGTCCTCGTCGAGCTCCTCGGTGGCGCGCGGGCCGTCCTCGCCGAGCTGGAGGGCGACGACGTCCGCGAGGACGTCGAGGTCGCCGGCGTCGAAGGTCGCGCCGGTCAGCAGTGGCAGACTCAACACCGGCACGCCGCAGCCCTCGGCGAGTTCGGCCCACAGCCCGGCCTGGAACGCGACGCGATCGGTGTGCGCGTTCGCGAGCTCCAGGGCGAGTTCCGCGGTGCGTCCAGACATCCGCGCCCCGGTCGCGGCGACCCGTTCCCGGAGGCCTTCGGCCCCCAGGGCCATCACCGTCTGCAGCGTTCGTGGGCCGAGACGTGGGGTCACGACCTGATTGGCCAGCACGGGCCCGATGGCGATATCGGCGGACCTCAGCGCGGCGATGCCCTCGCTGGTCTCACGGACGGGCATCTCCTCGAGCAGCGTCACGAGTACCGCCTGCACGCGACCGGGGTCGGTGAGCATCTCCTTGATCTGGCCCGCCTGGCGACGGATCGGACCGACCCGCACGATCTCGGTGACGCCTTCGGGAGCCTGCAGGAAGGGGATGATGCGACCGGTGGGTGGGGCGTCGACCACGATCAGGTCGTACTGCCGGCGACCGTCGGGCCGTCGGCGCTGTTCGATCTCGTAGAGCTTGCCCACCAGCAGCAGGTCACGCAGGCCCGGAGCGGCGGTGGTCACGAAATCGAGCGCGTTGGAGCGCTCCATGACCCACTGCATGCGCTTGAGGCCGTAGAACAGCTCGAGGTACTCGTAGACCGATTCCGCCGCGTCGATCGACGCGCCCCACAGCCCGGGTCGGAACTCGCGCTCCGTGTAGTCCCAGGGTTGGGTGCCGAACGTGCGGCTGAAGCCTTGGCGGCCCTCCACCTCGACGAGCAGTGTGCGCCGGCCGGACGCGACGGCAGCCAGGGCGAGGGTCGCGGCGCCGGTGGTCTTACCGACGCCACCCTTGCCGGTGACGATGAGCATGTTCGACGAGAACAGCTCGTCGAACCCCGCGACGGCGGGGTTCGGGGCGGGGCGGTTGGTCTCTGGCATCGCAGGCGATCCTAGGTGGCTATCGGGTGCTTCGGCTCCGCACGGTCGGCCGTCCGGGCGTCGGTACCATCATCGGCATGTCGATCTCGCTGCCGGCCCTCCGCCGGGCCCTCGTCCTGTCCGTGCTCGCGTTGCTCGTCCTCGCGCTCACGGCGTCCTTCGCGACCGCCCAGACGGAGGAGGTGGAGCAGGAGGTGGACGAGGCCCTCGGCGAGCAGGTGGTCGAGGTCCTGCCGCTGCGCGCCGGGTTGATCGATCCCCCGGTCACCTCACAGATCCTCGACGTCATCGACCTCGCCGAGGCCCAGGGTTCGCAGCTGGTGGTGCTGCAGTACTCCTCGCCGGGGGGTGTCTCGGTCGATCTGGACGAGGTGATCGATCGCATGCAGGCGACCGACGTCCCGGTCGCGGTCCTCATCGGGCCGCTCGGCGTCGGTGCGCAGGCGGCGGGGGCGGCCGGGCTGCTGTGGCTGGCAGCCGATATCCGGGCGGTCTCAGCCGATGCGTCGGTCGGACCGCTCGATCCGGTCGACCTCGCCGACCTGGGCGGCGACTACCCGCTGCAGCAGCGCGTCGAGGAGTTCGTCGACACGGCGGACGCGGACGCCGACCTGGCCGGGCGCCTGGTGGACACGGTGGTCCCCGCGGACGAACTCGTCGACGCCGGCATCGTGACACTGGCCGCACAGGGGCTGGAGCCGCTGCTGGTCGAACTCGACGGGACCACCGTCGCGACCGCCGACGGCGGTGAGAACACGCTACGTATCCGGGCCGCGGAGGTGGAGGTCCGCTTCCACTCGCTCGGCCTGGTCCGCCGGGTGCTGCACGCCGCGACCACGGCCCCGTTCATCTATCTGCTGCTGGTGGTCGGGCTGGGGGCCTTGTTGTTCGAGGCCTTCCAGCCGGGCTTCGGCGTCGCCGGGCTCGCGGGGCTGGTGACGGTCGCGATCTCCGCCTTCGGGCTGAGCGTGCTGCCGGTGACCTGGTGGGCCGTGGCTCTGGTCGTGCTGGGATTGTTGCTCTACGCCTTAGACACCGCGATCGCCGGGTTCGGACCGGTGACCCTGGCGGCCACCGTGTCGTTCGTGGTCGGGTCGCTGTGGTTCTACGCCTCGGAGGCCTTGGCACTCAACGCGTGGCTGGTCGGCGCGACCACGCTGACGGTCTTCGTCTTCTTCGTGTTCGTGATGACCACCGTGCTGCGTGCCCAGGCCGGACCGGAAGGTGTGGCGATCGACGACCTGGTCGGACGACCCGGCATCGTGCGCTCCGTGCTGAACCCCGAGGGCCACGTCTACATCGACGGGGCCCTGTGGCGGGCGCGCTGGACCGGCGAGGCCAAGCGAGCCAAGGTCGGCACGCCGGTGAGGGTCCACGGCGTCGACGGCGCGGTCGTGCTCGTCGAGGCGTTCGACCAGGCGGCGGTCGATACGAGCCGGGACCGCGATGGCGCGAGCGTGGCTCCGGACGTTTGACCAGGTTTCTGGGGCTCGCCGACGGCTCGGGCGCGACGAAAAAGGGCTAGTCACCAGGGACTTCTGGCCCTAAGGTTGTCGATCCGTCACCCGACCGAGGGGGCAATGTGCGCACACCGACGCCCAGTCGACGTCCGAACATCCCGGGCCCCGACGATCCGCCGCACGCCCGCGGGCCGCGAGCGGCCGGCCGGCCCCACGGGCCACCGACACTCGTCGACGTCTCGGAGGGCTGGAACCAGGAAGCCCATTGCCGGAACGAGGATGCCGCGCTGTTCTTCGGCCCCAACGGTTTCGAGCCGAAACGCGAGCGTGTGGCGCGCGAGAGCGCCGCCAAGGCGATCTGTCGTGCCTGCCCCGCCGTGAAGGCCTGCCGCGAGTACGCCCTGAGCCAGGCCGAGTTGTACGGCGTCTGGGGCGGTCTCGGCGAGACCGATCGTCGCGAGGTGCTCGCTCGCCGTGGCATCGTCGCCCACGCCGTTTGACGAGGGGCCCGGCGCGTCGGTCCGCCCGTTCGCGGTCGGCCGGGTTGGCGGTCGTGCGCCCACTCGGGTAGGAACCGGTGACGCAAACCTTCGTACCAGGAGCCGATGTGACCCGCTGGGAATACGCCACCGCACCGCTGATCAGCCACGCACTGCAACAGATCCTCAACCAATGGGGCTCCGACGGGTGGGAGCTGGTCTGTGTGGTGGAGAACGTCGCCTACTTCAAGCGGCCGGTCGGAGACGCCGCGTGAGCGGGGCCTCGGCTCGGCTGGAACGGCTCGGACTCACGCTCCCGGCGGTCCCGACGCCCGCAGCGGCCTACCAGCCGTGGAGTCGGAGTGGTGGGCTCGTGTTCACCTCCGGTCAGCTACCGACGGTCGAGGGCGCCCTGCCACGAACCGGGCGGTTGGGTGCGGAACTCGCCACGGCCGAGGGCGCCGAGCTGGCTCGGATCGCCGCGCTGAACGTCCTGGCGGTGGCGGCGGAGGCCGCCGGCGACCTCGATGCGGTGCGGGTGGTGAAGCTGGTGGTGTTCGTCGCCAGCACGGCAGCGTTCACCGAACAGCACCTGGTCGCCAACGGCGCCAGCACGCTGATCGGTGAGGTCCTGGGTGACGCCGGTGTCCACGCCCGCGCGGCGGTCGGCGTCGCGTCGCTACCGCTGGGGAGTCCGGTCGAGGTCGAAGCGATCATCGAGGTCGTCGGCGGGAGCTCCGGGTGAGCCCGTCCGAGACGGGCGTGGAGGCGGTGGACGCAGCCACGATCGTGTTGGTGCGTGACGCGATGCCCGGGGAGGCGACCGGCGGCGGGATCGAGGTACTGCTGTTGGAGCGCCACCTCGATTCGGACTTCGCCGGTGGCGCACTGGTGTTCCCCGGTGGCAAGGTCGATGCCGCGGATCGCGAACTCGATCCGGCCCGATGGGAGGGGGCCGACCTCCGGACCTGGGGCGAGCGACTCGGTGTCGGGACGAGGTCCGATGCGCTCGGCCTGCTCGTCGCCGGGGTCCGCGAGACCTTCGAGGAGGCCGGGATCCTGCTGGCTCGCCGCGAGGACGGCTCGGCGATCGTGGCGGCCGATCTGGACGCACCGAGCTTCGTCGAGGCACGCCGCCGCCTGGCCTCTCGCGATGAGCGCTACGACTGGCGTCCCTGGCTCGAGCAGCAGCGACTGGTGCTCGACCTCGGTGCGTTGGCGATGTGGTCGTGGTGGGTGACCCCCACCGGGATGCACAAGCGGTTCGACACGCGGTTCCTCCTCGCGCGTCTCCCAGCGGATCAGGCCGCGGCGCACGACCGGGTCGAGATGACCTCGCTCCGATGGGTGAGCCCCTCGGAGGCGTTGGCGGCGCAAGCGCGTGGCGACATCGTGATGATCTACCCGACCCGTCGGAACCTGCGCGACCTTGCCCGCTACGACGATACGGACTCCCTGTTGGCAGCCGCGCACGGGGACCGTGTCGATCGCCGGATGATCATGCCGAGCGTCGTCGAGGTCGACGGTGAACCGATGGTGCAACACCCCGACGGGGACCCACCGGAACCGGTGTGACCGCGCGGTGAGGCTGCTCCTCCGCGCGTGCCCGAAGCGTCACGTATGTGAACCCATCCCGAGCATGGTCCGTCGGCGAACCCGGGTGTCGTCCGAACGTCACCGATCGCGACGACGTGCTGCGTGGCTCCCGACCGGGCGTCCGCGCCCACCGGGGGTCGCGACCTCCGCCGGTACGTCGCCGCTCGGATGCTTCGGCATCCGGACATCGGCCCCCGGGCCCTCACGGGTCCGGGGGCTGTTGCGTGTGTGCTGACGGGCAGCGGCGCGATTAGGCTCTGGCCGTGCCCACGCTCCCCGATCCGCCCGTCGATCCACGCCAGCGCTGGTCCCTGCCCGCCTTCGGCGCCATGGACGCGGTCACCGAACTCGACGAGGTCGTCACGCGGGTGCTCGCGCCCAACCCGTCGCCGATGACCCTCGACGGCACCAACACGTACGTCATCGGCGTCGCCGGTTCGGGCGAGGCGTTGGTGGTCGACCCGGGACCTGACGACGACGGGCACCGACGTTCCGTCGAGGTGGTGCTCGCGGGGCTCGATGCCGGGGTCCGGGCGGTGGTGGTCACCCACCATCACCTGGATCATGCGGAGGCCGCGGTCGACTGGGCCCGACGCTTCGGGGCGCCGGTGTTGGCTGCCGAGGCCGGCGTCGCGCGTCCGGCGGATGCTCCGGCCGGTCACCGGGGATCGACGCTCGCCGACGGCCAACGGGTATCGCTGGCCGGTCTCGACGTCGAGGTGGTGGCCACCCCCGGCCACACCCGCGATCATCTCGCGTTGCGCCTGGAGACCGGGGCGCTGCTGACCGGCGACCACGTCCTTGGTCGTGGGACCTCGGTGGTCGCCTATCCCGACGGTGACCTGGAGGCCTACCTGCGGTCGTTGACCCGCGTGTTGGCGTTGGGGCCCGACGTGCTCTATCCGGGCCATGGGCCGGCGCTGCGGGAGGATCCCGGGGCGGTGCTGAGGTTCTACGCCGAGCACCGCGCCTACCGGGAACGACAGGTCCTGACCGCGCTCGAAGGCCGCCGTGCCACCCCGAGGGAGCTGGTCGAGGACATCTACGCCGAGGTGGATCGCCGGGTCTGGCCGGCGGCCGAGGCCTCGACCCGGGCCACACTGGCGCTGCTCGAGCAGCGTGGGCAGGTCCGGTTGGGTGCCGACGACCGCGCATCGCTCCGCGGGTCCGCCTGACGCATGCCACCCGGTCGTCTGACCGAGTGTGCTCAAGTGGGCCGGTCCGGCGGCCGATTGGACGGGCAGTGCTCGGATGCCGTGATGCGCGGCGGGAAGTAGGCAACGCTGTGGCGGAGTTCCTCGACACCTTCGACGTGGAGCGCTCGTCGCTGCTCGCCGCCCTCCGCCAGGTCGAGGAGGTCTGGTCCCGCTTCCAGGAACGTCGCGGGCTGGAGGTCGAGGGCGCGGAGGAGTCGGACTCGCTGATCGCCAGCGAGCTCGCCCTGGTCCGGCGCGATCTCGAGTCGACCGAGTTCACGGTCGGCATCTTCGGGCTCATCAAGCGCGGCAAGTCCACCCTGATCAACGGCCTGATCGGCCGCGAGGTCTCCTCGATGCACGTGACCCCGGAAACCGCGGTCCCGGTCTACGTCTCCTACGGGGAGAGCCCGGCGGCGGTCGTGCACTTCGCGGACGGCACGGTCAAGCACGTCGCGGTCGAGGACGTCCACGCCTACAGCTCGCAGAAGGCCAACCCCAACAACGAGCAGGGGGTCACCTTCGTCGAACAGCAGGTCCCGGTCGGCTTCCTGCGCAACGGGACCCGGCTGATCGACACCCCGGGGCTCGACGACGCGGAGGCCGACGAGGTCTACACCGAACGCACCCTGCAGGAACTGGATGTGGTCGACGCCGGCGTGGTGCTGTTCCTCTCGCCGCCGACCGTCGGCGCCACGGAGCTCGGCTTCCTCGAGAAGGTGGTGGCGCGCGATCTGAAGAAGACGTTCCTGGTCTGCAACATGTACCCCCAGCACTTCCATGATCCCGAGACCCGGACCGCGGTGCTCGACTACGTCGGCGCCCGGATCGTCGAAGCGTCGAAGAAGGCCAACCGCAGTGGCGAGGTCCGGGTCTATCCCGTGTGCGCCCTCGAGGCGTGGAACGCGCGGCAGACCGACGACATCGACCTGTGGAAACGTTCGGGAGCCGATCGGCTGCTGCGCGACATCGAGAACTACCTGGCGGACAGCGCGGGTCAGCAGGTGCTCTCCGACGCGGCCGACCGCATCGTGAAGGCCACCGAGATGGCCCGGGCCGAGGTCCAGGTCCGTCAACAGTTGCTCAGCGATCCGCAACAGTTGCAGACCTTCCGTCACCAACTCGATCGCAACATCGTGGACCTGGAGCGTCGGTTCGACGATGCGGTATCGCTCGCCTTGACCGAGGTCGCACCGCTCAAGATGCGCATCCGTGGGTTGGTGCTCCAACCCTTCAGTCGTGCCAAGAAGGAACTCGAGACGCTCGAGACGCTCGAGGAGATCGATCTGTTCGCCTCTCGGTTCCGCCGGCAGCTGGAGGTGGCCGGCGAGTTGGCCTCCCGCCAGTTCGGGGAGGGCTTCGCCCACCTCGTGGAACGGCTCCAGCTGCAGCTGCAGGAGCGGTTCCAGTCGGTGATGACCGACCTGGCACCGAACCTGCCGCAGGTGCGGCTGTCGGCCAGCGCCCTGCTGGTCACCCCTGACCAGATGCAGCAGATGGCGGCCGCGCAGCGGCGTTCGGAGCAGACCTCCCGGACCAGCGCCGTCATCGGTGGCGTGTCGGGCGGCGGTGCCGCGTTCGTGGCGGCGGGGGCGCTGCTCGGACCGATCGGGTTGCTCGGTGGCGCCCTGGTCGGGTGGAAGCTGGCCTCGGCGGTCCACGGCCAGCGCAGCCTGGAGAACGCACGGGCCACCATCGCCAAACGCCTCGACGAGATCGCGGCCACCCTGCTCAGTGACGTCGATGCCCAGGTCGGATCGGCAGTGGAGACCGTGCGCGGGGCCGTGGAACGCCGTCGACGTGCCTTCGCCCACGACCTCTACGCGCAGTTCGAGGTCGTGCAGTCGATCAGTGAGCAGCCGCAGGCACTGGAGTCCTACCGCCGCGACGCGGAACGGTTCGTCGAGGCCTTCGAGTCCTGCGGCGAGCGCGCCCGTCAAGCCGTCACACCGCCCAGCAGGGCCGTCGCGGTGACCGCCTGACTGGCTGATCGCCGGTGTGCGCCTGCGTCGGTGCGTCAGGCGGAGCGGTCCTCGCTGCCGGCCACCGGCTCGGCGGTCGGTAGACGCAGCACGAAGGCGGTCTCGCCGATCCCGGAATCGGCCGAGCTCACCTCCAACGAACCGTGCATCGCTTCCGCGAGCTGGCGTGCCAGGAACAGTCCGAGACCGACACCGCCGGTGCGCATCGTCAGTGGATCCTCGAGCCGGTGGAACCGTTCGAAGACCATCTCGCGCTGCTCCCGCGGGATCCCCGGACCGTGGTCGAGCACGCGGATGCGCACATCGTCGCCCTCGTGGTCGACCATGACGGTGACGGCGGAACCCTTCGGGCTGTAGCGACAGGCATTGTCGAGCAGCGCATCCAGCACCTGGCCGGCGCGGTCAGGGTCGGCCAGCGCCTCGGGCGTGCCGGGTTCGGTGTGTTCGCTGATCTGCCGCTCCGGGTCGAGCGCCCGGGCGCGGCTCACCGCGGCCTGGACGACGCGGTCCGCAACGATCGGCCGGACCTGGACGAGATCGGTCAGTTCGCCCTGGTCGACCCGGGTGACCAGCAAGAGGTCCTCCACGAGTGTTCCGAGATGGTCCGCGCGTTCGAGGATCCGTTCCAGGGCTTCACGACGCTTGTCCGGGGACAGGCTGTCGCCCCGTCGGAGCAACACGCTGGCGAACCCGCGGATCGGAGTCAGCGGCGTGCGCAGTTCGTGGGACACGCGGGCCACGAAATCGCTGCGGAGCCGGGCCAGCTCCTGCTGTCGCGACACGTTGCGGACCACGATGACATCGCCGGTACAGCGTCCGCGCGGGTCGAACACCAGCGCATGGCTCTCCTGGATGGCGTGGACGGACCCATCGATGTGGCGCAGCTCCGCAGCCAGTTCCTGCTGCGCGGCGCCATCGTGCGCGGTGTCGATCAACCACCGACCGGCGATGGCGTCCTGTCCGGTGCGGACCTGGTCGTTCAGGACCTCGGCCACCGGTGCTCCGATGGAGCGTTCGGCCGGGATGCCCGTGAGATCGGTCATGGCGGGGTTCCAGACCTGGATGGTTCCGGCCGCGTCGAGCAGCAGGATCCCGTCCGAGGCCCCGTCGACGACGCGGGTCAGGCGGGCCCGGTCGGCGCGCAGCGTGCTCAGCAGTGTGGCCGATCGGTTGGCGCCCTTCGCCGCGAGGTGGATGGCTCCCACCGGTGCGAGCACCAGCGGAGTCAGCAGGGGCTCGGTCACGATGATGACCGCGAGGACCACGCCGGTCGCGATCTGCCCGATAACAGTCAGCGCCGTCAACGGGATCTGGTCATGGATGCCCTCGGAGGCGGTCGGTCCGGCCAGTCGTGACACCAAGCCGAGCATCGCCGAGAGGTTGACAGTGACG